>NZ_CP114058.1:3092864-3402150 GCF_026967475.1 Rouxiella chamberiensis
GTGGCGGCCACTATTTATAGGTACTTGTTGATCTTGCCGGCACAAAACTGGGCTTGTGCCATGCTTAATAAAAAAGACCAAACTGAAAAGAAACGATCATCGGATTATTGAAACCCAATAGATTCTGCGTTGCAGGAAACCAGGGGCCAAACGCGTTACCCGTCATCGGAGACGGGATGCGCGAAGGCAGCCAGTGCGCCTACAGCGAGAACATTGACGGGTTAAGGGCAGGTCCGGCGCGAATGCCCAGAGTATTGGCAAGCCAGAGTTTGGGTTGATGCTTGTCTGAGGCCGCAAGCCGCAATTGTTTTGGGTCACGAACAGTGACCGGCGAACGTGTCTCATGCGTCAGCAGCGAATTCAGCGTTACCAGCAGCGCAAGTTGCTGAACGTGAAGAGGTTCGACCTCGGCCAACGCATTATTGTGGCTGGCGACGCTGTAGGTCACCACCTGCGGCGACAGCGCAAAGGAAAGGTGGCGAATGACCGTGCGCAGGGCATGCTGCTGCCAGTAATCGACGCCAAAAGAGGCGCGACGGTGAGCCTGTAGCCACACCAGATTGGTCAAACCGCGACTGCCGATATTTAAACGGTTCAGACTTGAGGAGGTATTGGTTACACTGGCAAGCTCAGTTTGTGAAAGATTCGTCGACACGCCGAAGCTGGCCGCGACCATCCCCAAAAGGAGATGCGGCCAAAAATACCTTCTGCCAAATTGTCGCCAACGATTTAGAATACCAATCACAAGTTTTACAATCCGCCGGAGCCGTCAATGCGTAACAGCCGCCCACAATTATTAGATGTCCTGTTCGATGACGCTACAGCCGCGGGGCAAAGCCCTCTGCGGGTAGTTCAACAGCGCGCGGCCGCGTTGCAAAAGCTCAATCGCGCTGTCAAAGGTCTGCTACCTACCCAAATGCAACCGTGGTGCCGGGTCGGTAATTATCGCCAGGGTGTGTTGGTGCTCGAGATAGCAAATGCCAGTTGGATGATGCGCTTACGTTATGAACAACCGGCGCTTCTCTCTGCACTTCGAGCGCAAATACTACCATCATTGTCTTCAATCGACATCAGGATTAATCCCTCGCTCATGGCAAAAAGTGAAAACTTGCCGCAGAAAAACGAAAATTATTATCGTACGGACGAGAAGACGGGAGAATCGAAAGGTCCCTTACCACCGGTAAGGCAATTGAGCAGACAAAGCGCGGATGAATTACGACAGCTCGCGAGCCGTAGCCCGGAAAAACTCAGAAAGGCATTAGAACGACTGGCCGAGATGGCCGGAGAGGGTGCCAGGACAACCAGTCGTAATAAGTAATACCAGTACCGATTATGCGAATACGGTAGAAGGGGCTTTGAAGGCCAAAGGCACTTCTGCTTCATCCTGGAAGGTCACGAATTCCCAGGCTTCCTGCTTCGCCAATACCGCTTGCAGCAACTTGTTGTTCAGCGCGTGGCCTGACTTAAAGGTACTGACCGCACCGATAATATTGTAGCCGCACATAAACAGGTCGCCGATACCGTCCAGCATTTTGTGACGAACGAACTCGTCTTCAAAACGCAGACCGTCTTCGTTAAGCACACGGTAGTCATCAACCACAATCGCGCAATCAAAGCTGCCACCCAGGCACAAACCGCGTGACTGCAAATACTCGATATCACGTACGAATCCGAAGGTACGGGCTCTGCTAATCTGGCGAACAAAGGATTCGGCCGAGAACTCCAACTGGTAACGCTTGGCGTCACCTTCAATTGCCGGGTGGTTGAAGTCGATAGTCCAGTCTAAATGGAAACCGTTGTAAGGTTTCATTTCAGCCCACTTGTCGCCATCTTCAACGCGAACCGTTTCCTTGATGCGCACAAACTTTTTGGCGCTGTTCAGGAGTTCAATGCCTGCGTCCATCAACAGATAGACGAAAGGCGCGGCGCTGCCGTCCATAATCGGCACTTCTGGCGCATCGACTTCGATAATGATGTTATCGATGCCAAGGCCGGCGAGTGCCGCATTAAGGTGTTCAACCGTAGAAATACGCACGTCATGCTCATTGACCAGGCAGGTACAGAGCATGGTATCACGCACGGATTTTGCATCTGCCGGGAAATCTACCGGTGGATTCAAGTCAGTGCGACGATAGATGACCCCGGTATTAGCCGGTGCAGGTCGCAAGGTCAAGGTGACTTTCTTACCGGTATGTAAACCGACACCCGTCGCCTGAACGATACGTTTTAATGTACGTTGTTTGATCATCGTTTTTATCTCGCAATGTTATCCATCCAACCGACTTAAGGATACCTTAAGATCGGCGGGACAGTTTAGCACAAAGAGCGGAGATACCCAAATTCGGACTAATCGTCAAATCAGTCCGCCTGCTTGCGCAGGAACGCCGGGATATCCAGATAGTCTGGCTCTTTGCTGGATTGCGTGCTCGGCTCGTTGACCACTTTGGCAGCAGGCTTGGATTCCTGCGGCAGCGGCGACATGCCGTGCTGCTGGTAGCGATGGTCCATAACAGGCTGGCTGGCAGGCTTGTTGGTCACCAACGTGATTTCGGGACGCTTGTCCATGCCGATACCGGTTGCTACCACGGTAACACGCAGTTCGTCGTTCATTTCCGGGTCGAGTGAAGTACCAATCACCACGGTCGCGTTGTCGGATGCGAACGCACGGATGGTGTTACCCACGGTTTCGAACTCGTCAAGACGCAGGTCGAAGCCCGCCGTGATGTTGACCAGCACGCCGCGCGCGCCCGACAGGTCGATGTCTTCCAGCAACGGGCTGGAAATCGCCATTTCGGCCGCTTCTTCTGCACGGTCTTCACCGCACGCCACGCCGGAGCCCATCATCGCGTAGCCCATTTCGGACATCACGGTGCGCACGTCGGCGAAGTCGACGTTCATCAGACCCGGACGGGTAATCAGCTCGGCGATACCCTGCACCGCGCCTTTCAGTACGTCGTTTGCCGCACCGAACGCGTCGAGCAGAGAGATCCCGCGACCCAGCACTTTCAGCAGCTTGTCGTTCGGAATGGTGATCAGTGAGTCAACGTGCTTGGACAGCTCGGCGATACCCTGCTCCGCGAAAGCCATACGCTTCTTGCCTTCGAAATTAAAAGGCTTGGTCACGACGGCCACGGTCAGAATACCTAAATCTTTTGCGACTTCTGCGACAACAGGCGCTGCACCGGTACCGGTACCGCCACCCATACCTGCCGCGATGAACACCATGTCTGCGCCTTCGAGTGCAACTCGCAGGGCTTCACGGTCTTCTTCGGCAGAGTTGCGACCCACTTCAGGGTTCGCGCCAGCACCCAGACCTTTGGTAATACCGCTACCAATCTGGATAGTCTGGCCTACCGCCGTCTTACGCAACGCCTGGGCGTCGGTGTTAACGGCAAAGAATTCTACACCTTCGATGCGCTCACGCACCATGTGCTCGACGGCGTTACCACCACCGCCGCCGACGCCGATGACTTTAATCACCGCGTCGTTAGTCAGTTCCATAGGTTCAAACATAGTTTCTCTCCGTTTTGTGCCTGTCGCTTCGGGATCACCAATACACTCCACTATGATCCCGTTGTTGAAACATTAAAACTCTTTTCTCAGCCAACTATTGATTCTTTTGAACCAATTGCCCACTGAGGCGCGTTTTTCCACTTCTGCCTCACCGCTCAGGTGAGACTCTTTACCATAATGCAGAAGTCCTACCGCCGTTGAGTAGTAGGGTTCCTGCGCATAATCTGTCAGCCCGGTGATGTTCAACGGTTGACCAATACGCACCTGGGTATGGAATACCCTTTGCGCACAGGCTGCCAGACCATCAATTTGTGCTGCACCGCCCGTCAATACGATACCGGCGGCCAGATGGTGTTTTACGCCCTGCTGGCGTAGTTGTTCCTGCAACTGCAAAATCTCGTCGTTGACCAGATTCAGCAATTCGGTGTAGCGCGGTTCGATAACCTCGGCCAGCGTCTGACGCTGCAAACTGCGCGGCGGACGTCCACCCACGCTCGGCACTTCGACATTTTCGTCTTTGCCGACAATCGATCCCAGCGCGCAACCGTGGCGAACCTTGATGGCTTCGGCGTCGGTCGGCGGTGTGCCGAAGGCGTAGGCGATATCGCTGGTCACGACGTTACCCGCATACGGAATAACTTTAGTATGGCGCAGCGCGCCGCCAGTATAAACGGCTATATCCATAGTACCGCCGCCGATATCCACGACACAAACGCCTAGCTCACGTTCGTCTTCGGTTAATACCGCATAACTTGCAGCCAGACCCGCAAAAATCAGCTGATCGACTTTCAAACCACAGCGCTCGACCGCCTTGACGATGTTCTTCGCCATATCATTGTGGCAGGTAATCAGGTGAACCTTGGCCTGCATGCGCACGCCGGACAGTCCGACCGGATTCTTGATGCCTTCCTGATAGTCGATAGCGTATTCCTGAGGAATAACGTGCAACACGCGATGTTCGTCACGTACGCGTACCGATTTAGCGGTATGCACCACGTTCTCTACATCTTCCTGTGTTACTTCCTCTTCTGAAATAGGAACCATCCCTATTTCATTCTGGCAACTGATATGTTTACCGGACAACGCAAGGTAAACAGAGGAAATCTGGCAGTCCGCCATTAACTCGGCCTGATCAATCGCGCGCTGAACGCATTTTACGACTGATTCGAGGTCATTCACTCCGCCCTTGTCCATGCCCCGTGAAGGACAACTTCCCACACCGATAATATTGACCATGCCATCGGGCAGAACTTCCCCTACCAGTGCAGCTACCTTTGCCGTACCGATCTCCAGCCCAACTACCAGTTTTCTGTCCGTCGACTTGATCATTGTTGTTTAGCCTGTGCCTGATTCTGCTTGTTGTTTTGCTGAGTGTTGTTTTGCTGGCCGGCTTTCTGTGCATCCGTGCCGTCCTGTTCGATAAACGCCGGGGCCCAACCTACTGCCGCGCCGCTCTCGTAACGCAAATCAACATAGCTGATACGTTTGTTGTCAGCCTCCGCCTGCTGTTGCAGTCGCGGATAAAGCTCGATGAAGCGTTGCAGACGTCCGTTACGATCGTCTCTTCCCAAATCGATGCGAATGTCGTCATCCAGCGTGACCTGCCAGGAATGACGCGCCGTCATCGAGACGGACTTCACCGTAAACTTCCCGACCGAAGACGCGGCGGCAAGCTGCTGACTCAGAGTCTGATAACCTTGCAATACATCCTGTTCACTGCCTTCCGGACCGTACAGCATCGGCATTTTCTGCTTCACGACGCGCTCGGCCGGCAGGCTGAACGCCTTGCCTTCGGCGTCTACCATGTGCAGATCGTTCCAGTGCGCGACCGGAACGTATTCCACCAGATGAATCTTCAGTTCATTCGGCCACTGCTTGCGCACGCTGACCTGCTTTATCCACGGCAGACGTTCTATCTGCTGCTGAATGACGTTCACGTCCTGCGTCATAAAGGTGCCGGGCTCGCCCAGCGACAATATGGCCTGACGAATGTCGTCATTGCCGGTGTAGTGACGATCGCCTGTCACCACCAGTTCAGACAGCGGAAGACGCTTGGCGTCGTCCATCCAGCTCAGTACCGCCCAGGCACTCCAGCCAATGGTGGCCAGCACCATGAGCAGGAACAGCATGCCTGCGAGCTGGCTGCCATTACTGCGACGGCCTTGGCTTTCAGCCTTCGTCGCACGCTCTCGTGCATTTAGGGCAGCTTGAGACATATCAGTCGGCGAGCTCCAGAATACGGGCAACCAGCTGCGGGAAACTGAGTCCCGCCTGTTTGGCGGCCATCGGCACCAAACTGTGGCTGGTCATGCCGGGTGATGTATTCACTTCAAGCAAGTTGAAGCGACCTTCGCCGTCCTGCATGACATCAACGCGTCCCCAGCCGCTGCAATCCAGTGCGCGATAGGCCTGCAATGCCAGGTCGGCCAGTTGCTGTTCCTGTTCGGCATCAAGGCCGCTCGGGCAGAAATACTGTGTCTCGTCGGAGATGTATTTCGCCTGATAGTCATAGAAGATGCCGGCCGGCTGAATGCGAATCGACGGCATGACTTTATCGCCAACGATAGCCACCGTATATTCGGAACCGCTCAGCCACTGCTCGACCAGCAGGTCGTCATCATGGCGGAAAGCTTCTTCCAGCGCGGGCAGCAGCTCTTCCGGGGCATTGACCTTGCTCATGCCGACACTCGAGCCTTCACGGCTCGGCTTGACGATAAGCGGCAGACCCAGCGCATCGATACGTGCGCGCAAGGCGCCCTGCCCTGCTTCGGCCAGCTGCTTTTTATTCAGCGCCACAAAAGGTGACACCGGCAGGCCGAGCGATTGCCACACAAGCTTGGTGCGGAATTTGTCCATGGTCAGCGCCGACGCCATGACACCGCTGCCGGTGTAAGGCAGGTCGAGATGCTCGAGTACGCCCTGCAACGTGCCGTCTTCCCCGCCGCGACCGTGCAGCGCAATAAAGACCTTGTCGTAACCTTCGTCTTTCAGACGGGTCACGGGAAACGTTTTGGTATCGACCGCGTGCGCGTCGATGCCGGATTCACGCAGGCCCGCCAGCACGGCAGCGCCCGATTGCAGTGAAACCTCGCGCTCGGCGGAAGTGCCGCCAAACAGGACTGCGACTTTGTCAGCTTTGCCTGATTGTGTATTGATTGCATTAGACATAGTGCTCATCTCCCTTTTTGGCCGCCTGTAACTTTTGATCGGCCAGCTTGCGAGCCACCTTGCCAATATTTCCCGCGCCCTGCACCAGAATCAGATCATTGGCGTCGAGGATGGGAGCCAGAATGCCCGGCACCGCGTCGATATCGGACACCAGAATCGGGTCCAGCTTGCCGCGCGCGCGAATGGTGCGGCACAGCGAACGGCTGTCAGCGCCCGGAATCGGGGTTTCGCCCGCTGCATAGACATCGAGCATTACCAGCAAATCGACCTGCGACAGCACGTTGGCGAAATCTTCATACAGATCGCGCGTTCGCGTATAACGGTGCGGCTGGAAGACCATCACCAGACGCTTGTCTTCCCAACCGGCGCGCGCCGCCTTGATGGTGGCGTCGACTTCGGTCGGATGATGACCATAATCGTCAACCAGCATCACGCTGCCGCTTTTGCCGTTGACGTGTTCAAGCGGGTATTCGCCAAGGAAATCGAAACGACGTCCCGTGCCCTGAAAACCGGCCAGCGCAGTCAGAATGGCGTCATCGCTTATCCCTTCGTCGGTCGCAACGGCAATCGCGGCCGCGGCGTTCAGCGCGTTATGGCGACCCGGTGAATTCAGCATCACCTCGATAGGTGTCTTGTCCTGACGGCGCACGGTGAAGTGCCCCTGCGACCCTACCTGACGATAGTCTTCGATAAACACATCGGCATCTTCGCTAAAGCCGTAAGTCGTGACGTGGCGGCCAACGCGCGGCAACAGCTCGCGAATCACCGGATCGTCGATACACATCACTGCGCGACCATAGAAAGGCAGGTTGTGCAGGAAATTGATAAAGGTCTGCTTCAGGATCTCGAAGTCACCCTGATAGGTGTCCATGTGATCCGCTTCGATGTTGGTCACAATTGCCACCATCGGCTGCAAATGCAGGAATGACGCATCGCTTTCATCGGCTTCGGCAATCAGGAAACGGCTCGAGCCAAGACGCGCATGGGTGCCCGCGGCCTTGACCAGACCGCCGTTGACGAAGGTCGGATCCAGTCCGGCCTCGGCATAAATACTGGTGACCATCGCCGTAGTGGTGGTCTTGCCGTGCGTACCGGCGACGGCAATGCCGTGGCGAAAACGCATCAGCTCGGCCAGCATCTCGGCGCGGCGGATCACGGGAATACGGGCTTCCCTTGCGGCAATCAGCTCCGGGTTATCGGGAGAGATAGCCGTCGACACCACGACGACGCTGGCGTCCAGCACGTTTTCGGGACGATGGTTGAAGTAAATCGTCGCGCCGAGCGCAGACAGTTGCTGCGTCACCGGATTGGGTGCCAGATCTGAACCACTGATTTGATAGCCTTCATTGGCCAACACTTCGGCGATACCACCCATGCCGGCACCACCGATGCCAACAAAGTGTATGTGCCGGACGCGATGCATCTCGGGCACGAAGGTACGCAGTTTCGCCAATTGTTGTGTATTCACGTTTCTCTTAAACCTTTTCATTTAATGGACCGATGACGGCAAACCGCCCGCGGTGCTTCATTCATTTATCTACTGTCACTTGAGACTGGCTGCGACCACTTCGGCGGCAACGCGTTCCGTTGCGTCGGGAATGGCAACGGCGCGGGCATTTCTCGCCATCTCAAGCAGACTCTGGCGATCCCAGCTGGCCAGAATGTCGGCCACGGCACCGGCATTGAAATCTTTCTGTTCGATAATTCTTGCCGCACCGGCTTTTTCAAGCGGCAGTGCGTTCCAGTACTGCTGGCGATCCTTGTGCTGGAAAGGCACAAAAATAGCCGGTAAACCTGCGGCCGCGACCTCGCTGACGGTCAACGCGCCCGAACGGCAGACGACAACATCGGCCCACGCATAGGCTTCGGCCATATCATCGATAAACTCGGCCACTTTATGCTGTGTCTGTCCGGCTTCTTCATAAGCCTGATTGACTGACTCCAGCGCGCCCTTGCCGACCTGATGCCAAATCGTGACGCGGTCGCCAAGCAGTGCGGCAATCTTCGGCATCGCCTGATTCAGGACGCGCGCGCCCTGACTGCCGCCGATAACCAGAATGCGAATCTTGCCTTCACGCCCGGCAAAACGGGCATCGGGCAGCGGCAGGGCCAGCACGTCGGTGCGCACCGGGTTACCGACAACGGCCGCTTTCGGGAATGCGCCCGGAAACGCCTGCAACACGGTGGTCGCAATGCGTGACAACCCGCGGTTGGTGAGTCCGGCAATCCCGTTCTGCTCATGCAGTACCACGGGGATTCCACACGACCAGGCCGCCAGACCGCCCGGCCCCGAAACGTATCCGCCCATCCCCAGCACCACATCGGGCTGGAAGCGTCGCATGATGGCTTTCGCCTGACGCCACGCATGATATATGCGAATGGGGGCGCTGAGTTTCGCTTTCAGACCTTTCCCACGAATTCCGGCGATTTTTATGAAATCAATGTCGATTCCGTGTTTCGGAACCAGATCCGCTTCCATTCTGTCGGCCGTTCCGAGCCAGCGAACTTCCCAGCCCTGCGCCATTAAATGATGCGCCACGGCCAGTCCGGGAAACACATGACCTCCGGTACCGCCTGCCATCACCATTAAACGTCGGGTCTTGCCACTCATCGGGCACTCCTTACAAACGCCTGCGCTTTCGCCAGACGCGTTTCATAATCAATTCGCAGCAACAGCGTGATAGCCGTCGACATAATCAGCAGGCTGGAACCGCCGTAACTGATGAGCGGCAGTGTCAGACCTTTGGTCGGCAACATTCCGGCCGCTGCACCTACATTGACCAGCGCCTGGAAGCTTATCCACACGCCAATCGAACAGGCCAGAAAGCCGGAAAAACGCTGGTCCAGCTCAAGTGCGCGACGTCCGATGGACATGGCACGAAAAGCGACGAAGAATACCATTAACAGTGCTAAAACCACACCGAAATAGCCTAGCTCCTCACCGAGAATCGAGAAGATGAAGTCGGTGTGCGCCTCCGGAAGATATTCCAGCTTTTGTACTGAGTTTCCAAGACCTTGGCCCCAGAATTCTCCACGACCGAATGCCATCAGCGATTGGGTCAGCTGGTAACCGCTGCCGAACGGATCGGCCCACGGATTCCAGAACGACGTGACGCGGCGCATACGGTACGGTTCGGCCACAATCAGCAGGCAAACCGCAAACGCGCCCGAGCCGATAATCGCCAGGAACTGCCACATTTTTGCCCCCGCCAGAAACAGCATCGCCAGCGTGGTAATAAACAGTACAACCACCGTACCGAGGTCGGGCTGGGCCAGCAGCAGCACGGCCAGAATCACCATGACGCCCATCGGCTTGCAGAAGCCCCAGAAATTGCTGCGTACTTCGTCTACCTTGCGCACCAGATAACTGGCCAGATAACAGAACAGCGACAGCTTGGAGAACTCGGCGGGCTGAATACGCAGCGGGCCGAGTGAAATCCAGCGCGATGCCCCGTTGATCGAGCTTCCCACCACCAAGACCACCAGCAGCATGATGATGGAGATAAACAGCAGCACGTTGCTGTATTTCTGCCACACCATCATCGGCACGCGCAGCGTAATCAGCCCGAGAATAAACGCCAGCACCAGATATATGGCATCACGTTTGGCAAACATGAACGGATCGTTCGCCAGACGCTGGCCTATCGGCATCGACGCCGAGGTCACCATCACAAAACCGACGATCGCCAGACCAAAGGTCAGCCACAGCAAGGTGCGGTCGTAAAGCACAAGCGTCGGGCTGTCATTCTCTTTTGCGCCCATCACCCAGTCGTTGGCTTTCGAGCCAAGACGACCGAACATGGCTAATCCGGGAATACGCATCAACCCAGCTCCTTGGCAAGCGCGGTAAAGACATCGCCGCGCTGTTCGAAATTCTTGAATTGATCGAGGCTGGCACAGGCCGGAGACAGCAGCACCATGTCGCCCGAGGTGACTTTCTTCGCGATATCGCGCATGGCCTGCTCCAGCGTCTCGAACAGCGTGGACACGTCGGGACGCAGATCGGCCAGTTCGGCACCGTCGCGGCCAAAACAGTACAGGCGAATCTTGTCACCCTTCAAATAAGGCAGCAGCGGCGTGAAGTCGGCCGACTTGCCGTCACCGCCGAGCAGCAGGTGCAGCGTGCCTTCCACCTGCAAACCATTCAAGGCGGCTTCGGTACTGCCGACGTTGGTCGCTTTCGAATCGTTAATCCAGCGCACGCCGTTATGGATAAGGGCAATCTGGAAACGATGCGCCAGTCCCGTGAAGGTGGTCAGCGCTTTCAGGCTCGACGCCTGCGGAATGCCCACCGCATCGGCCAATGCCAGCGCCGCCAGCGCATTGGTATAGTTGTGACGGCCCGTCAGCGGCATTTCACGGGTATTGAAAATCTTTTCACCCCGCACCCGCAGCCAGATGTCGCCCTGCTGCTGGTTAAGATGATAATCGCCGACGTCAACGCCAAAGCTGACGCAGCGCGTATCTGCCCCGCGAACGGGCATGGTCAGCGCGTCGTCTGCGTTCACCACGCACAGCCTGGCGTTTTCATAAATCTTCAGCTTGGCGGCGCGGTACTGCTGCAAACCAAACGGATAGCGGTCCATATGGTCTTCGGTGACGTTCAAAATCGTCGCCGCTGCCGCTTTCAGGCTGTGTGTGGTTTCCAGCTGGAAGCTGGACAATTCGAGCACAAACAGCTGATAGTCCTGGCCGAGCATGCCAAGCACCGGCAGACCGATGTTGCCGCCCACGCCAACGCGCCATCCCGCCGCCCTGCCCATCTCGCCGACCAGACTGGTCACGGTGCTTTTGCCGTTGGAACCGGTGATGGCAATGATAGGCACGGTCACTTCACGACAAAACAGCTCGATATCGCCCACGATTTCAACGCCCGCCTCTGCGGCCGCAATCAGTGCTGGCGTGGCTAATGCCATGCCCGGACTGACGACAATCAGGTCGGCGTCCAGCAGCCAGCTCTCGTTGAGAGAACCCAGATGGCGCTCGATATTTTCCGACAGCTTGTCCAGTCCCGGCGGACTGACACGGGTATCGATAACACGCGGGGTTACACCGCGTGAAATAAAGAAATCAACACAGGAGAGGCCCGTAAGCCCCAACCCGATAATGACCACTTTCTTACCCTGATAGTCAGTCATGATTAACGCACCTTCAGCGTCGCCAGGCCAATCAGCACCAGCATCAGCGAAATAATCCAGAAGCGCACGATAACGCGCGGCTCCGGCCAGCCTTTCAATTCATAGTGGTGGTGAATCGGCGCCATGCGGAAAATACGCTGGCCGCGCAGTTTGAATGAACCCACCTGCAAAATGACCGACAGCGTTTCCACCACGAACACCCCACCCATAATCAGCAGCAGGAATTCCTGACGCAGCAGCACGGCGATGGTGCCGAGCGCGCCGCCGAGCGCCAGTGAACCGACGTCGCCCATAAAGACCTGCGCCGGATAGGTGTTGAACCACAAGAAGCCCAGACCCGCGCCGACAATCGCCGTACAGACGATAACCAGTTCGCCTGCGTGACGCAGATACGGAATGTGCAGGTAGTTGGCAAAATTCATGTTGCCGGTTGCCCAGGCGACCAGCGCAAAACCGGCGGCCACGAAGACGGTCGGCATAATCGCCAGGCCGTCGAGGCCGTCGGTCAGGTTAACCGCATTGCTGGTTCCCACAATCACGAAGTAGCTCAGCAGGATATAAAGCAGGCCAAGCTGCGGCATGATGTCTTTGAAGAACGGCACCACCAGTTCGGTCGCGGGCGTATCTTTGCCCACGGCGTACATGACAAACGCGACGACCAGCGCGATAACCGACTGCCAGAAATATTTCCAGCGGGCGATAAGCCCCTTGGTGTCCTTGCGCACGACCTTGCGATAGTCATCGACAAACCCCACCGCGCCGTAACCAATCAGTACAAACAGTACGCACCACACGTAAGGGTTTGATGGATAAGCCCACATCAGCACCGATACGGTGATCGAGAACAGAATCAGCACGCCACCCATCGTCGGTGTACCGCGCTTGCTGAAATGCGACTCGGGACCGTCGTGGCGAACGACCTGACCAATCTGCAACTTCTGCAGATAGGTAATCAAACGAGGCCCCATCCAGAGTGACAGGAATCAGGGCCGTCAGCAGGCTGACAATGGCGCGAAACGTCAGATACGAAAAGACGTTAAAGCCGGAATAATATTTGACCAAGTGCTCGGCCAGCCAAACTAACATGTTGCATTCTCCTGTAACGCCCGTACTACCTGCTCCATCGCGGCACTACGTGAACCTTTAATTAAAACGGTAATTACCGCGTGTTCAGATAACAAGCTGGCCAAACGGGCTGTTACAGCCGCTTTATCTTCAAGATGTTCGCCGCAGCCACTCGCCTCGCTTATCGCGCGACTGAAATGACCCACGGTCAGGACTTTATCGATGCCGGCCAGACGAATCGCCTCGCCGACCTGACGATGACAGGCTTCGCTTTCATTGCCCAGTTCGGCCATGTCGCCCAGCGCCATCACGCGGTAACCCGGCAGATCGGCCAGCACCTGCGCCGCGGCGGTCATTGAACCGACATTGGCGTTATAGCTGTCGTCGAGCAGCGTCTTGCCTTCGGCCAGTTTGATGGGATAAAGACGTCCCTTCACGGCCTGCAGTGTCGCCAGTCCGTCGCGTACCGCGTCGAGCGTTGCGCCGACAGACAGTGCCAGCGCCGTTGCCGCCAGTGCATTGGCCACATTGTGACGGCCGGGCAGAGGCAAACTGACGTCTATCTGGCCGACGGGAGCATGCAACGTGAAGGTGGTCGCAGAAGCGCCGACCTGCACATTGCGGGCATAGAAATCCACGCCTTCGGCAGCATCGGGTGAGAAGCGCCAGACGGTTTTGTTGCCGATACGCGCCTGCCAGTGCGGCCAGTCATTGTTATCGGCATTGAGAATCGCGATACCGTCGGCAGGAAGGCCTTCGAAAATTTCGCCCTTGGCCTGCGCAACGCCTGCCAGCGAACCAAAACCTTCGAGATGCGCCGCAGAAAGGTTATTCACCAGCGCAGTCTGCGGACGGGTCAAATCCGTGGTGTAGGCAATTTCGCCCTGATGATTGGCACCGAGTTCGACCACGGCGAAATCATACTCCGGCGTCAGGCGCAGCAAGGTCAGCGGCACGCCGATATCGTTGTTGAAGTTGCCGGCGGTATAAAGCACGTTGCCGCACTGGCGCAGAATCGCCGCGGTCATCTCTTTTACCGAGGTCTTGCCGGAAGAACCGGTCAGCGCAACGACACGGGCAGGCACCTGTTCACGCACCCAGGCACCGAGTTTTCCGAGTGCAATGCGTGTATCGGCAACCAGCAACTGCGGGGCATTTACCGGCAGACGCTGGCTGACAATCAGCGCCGCAGCGCCTGCGTTGATTGCGTCGGCAGCAAAGTCATGGGCATCGAAATTCTCGCCTTTCAGGGCGATAAACAGACAACCCGCCGTGATTTGACGCGTATCGGTCGTGACGGCATCTATCTGCACGTCGTCGCCAATCAGCTCGGCATTCAGAATACGGGTCAGTTGCTTCAAGGAAACCGAAATCATGCCATAACCCCCAGCAGACGCGCGGCGGTCAGGCGGTCCGAATAGTCGAAACGTTGAGTGCCAACAAGTTGATAATCTTCATGGCCTTTACCGGCCAGCAGCACGACGTCGTTTTCGCCCGCCTGCATGATGGCGCTGGTGACCGCTTCTGCGCGACCGGTAATGGCCTGCGCGCGACCTGCATCAAGCAGACCGGAGAGGATATCGTTGATGATCGCACGGGAGTCTTCGCTGCGCGGGTTGTCATCGGTAATCACGACGCGATCGGCGTACTGTTCGGCGATGCCGCCCATCAGCGGACGTTTGCCCTTGTCGCGATCGCCACCGCAGCCAAACACGCACCACAGTTGACCGGTACAGTGCAGACGCGCAGCCGCCAGCGCTTTTTCCAGCGCGTCGGGCGTGTGGGCATAATCGACCACTACCGTCGGACGATTCGGCGCGTGGAACACTTCCATACGGCCGCAGACCGGTTGCAGACTTGGCGCGGCCTTGAGCAGCGCATCCAGCGGATAATCGAGCGCAAGCAGGGTGCCGAGCGCGACCAGCAGATTACTGACGTTGAACGCGCCCATCAGACGGCTTTCAAGTGTGCCTTTGCCCCAGCTGGAGTCCAGCTCGACGGTGGCGCCCTTGTCGTGATAACTCACCTGACTGGCCGACAGCCAGTGACCTGTCCAGTTGGCAGGCAGCCTGTTTTCCATGCTGACCGCGACGGCGTCCGGCAGTTTGGCAAGCCAGCGCTGGCCGACCGCATCGTCGGCGTTGATGATTTTCCGCGCGCTCTGGTGCGAGGAAAACAGCAGCCATTTTGCTTCTTCGTACTGCTGCATATCCCCGTGATAATCCAGGTGATCGCGGCTGAGATTGGTAAAGGCCGCCGCCGCGAACCGGCAGCGCAGCCACGCGGTGCTGGACCAATCCGTGTGACGACACTTCCATCGCGGCAAAGGTTGCGCCCTGCTGCACCAAATCGCCCAGCAGCTGCTGCACCTGCACCGCAGACCCCGTGGTGTTTTCGGCAGGGACGACGTGATTGAGCAGGCCGTTGCCGACGGTGCCCATCACGGCGCTGGTTTCGCCCAGCAACTGTGCCCACTGCGCCAGAAGTTGCGTAGTCGTGGTTTTACCGTTGGTGCCGGTCACGCCGACCAGACGCAGCGCCTCACCCGGTTGCCCGTAAAAACGTCCGGCAATGGCGGAAAGCAAGACATTCAGATTTTGCAGATACACCACGGGCACGCCGTGCTGAACGCTGACAGCGCCGTGTTCGGCCTGTCCCTGCGCCTCTGCCACTACCGCACTGACACCTTGTGCGATAGCTTGAGGAATATAGTGACGGCCATCGCTTGAATGGCCTGAAATCGCGACAAACAGATCGCCCGCAGCCGCAGTACGGCTGTCGAGTGTCATGTCTTTTAACACCGCGTGGGGGCATTGCTCACCCAGGGTGCCAGGAGGTCGCGTAAATTACGATCTGTCACCTGAAGCCTCTTTATGATTATTGACCATGTCATTGCCTACGTCGGTGGGCAGGGCATCCGGCTCGACGTTCATCGTGCGCAGTACGCCGCCCATAATGGCGCCGAATACCGGTGCAGAAACCGCACCTCCGTAGTATTTACCCGCCTGGGGATCGTTGATGACCACCACCAGTGCAAATCGCGGATTACTCGCAGGCGCAACGCCCGCCGTGTAAGCAATGTATTTATTGACGTATTTGCCGTCAGGCCCGACTTTTTCGCCGTACCCGTTTTAATCGCGATGCGGTAGCCCTTGATGGCTGCCTTCACGCCGCCGCCGCCCGGCAGGGCCACGCTTTCCATCATGCGCACCACCGTGCGAACCAGAGGTTCGGGGAAGACGCGTTCACCGGAAACCGGCGGGTCGACCTTGGTAATCGACAGCGGACGGGCAATGCCCATGCTGCCAATCGTGGCATAGACTCGCGCCAGCTGGAGCGGCGTTACCATCAGCCCGTAGCCGAATGAGAAGGTGGCCCTCTCTATGTCAGACCACCGTTGTTTTTTGGGATATAAGCCACTGCTTTCCCCAACCAGTCCCAAATTGGTCGGTTTACCCAGTCCAAAGCGCGAGTAGGTTTCTACCAGCTCGGAGGACGGCATCGCCAACGCCAGCTTGGAAACGCCGACGTTACTCGATTTTTGCAGGATCCCGGTGATTGAGAGTTCGGCATAACGCGCCACGTCTTTGATTTCATGGCCGTTGATGCGATACGGGAGGGTGTTTAATACGCTGTTCTCGCGAATGACGCCCTGTTTGAGCGCGGTCATGACGACCATCGGTTTTACCGTCGAACCCGGTTCGAAAATATCGGTAATCGCGCGGTTACGCATGCTCTCTTTCGGGGTGTCGGCGAGATTGTTCGGGTTGTAGGACGGGCTGTTGGCCATCGCCAGCACTTCGCCGGTCTGCACATCGACCAGCACGGCGGTCCCTGATTCTGCCTTGTTGAAGGCGACGGCGTTGTTCAGTTCACGGTAAACCAGCGCCTGCAAACGTTCATCGATGCTCAGCACCAGATTGTGGGCGGCCTGGCTGTCCAGAGAAGAGATATCTTCAATCACGCGGCCACGGCGGTCTTTACGTACCGTGTCGCTCGCCCGGCTGACCGGTGAGCCAGCGATCGAAGCTTTTTTCAACGCCTTCAATCCCTTCGCCATCGATATTGGTCACGCCAATCACATGGGCGGTCACCTGCCCTGCCGGATAGTAACGACGCGATTCCTGCCGCAGGAAGATGCCGGGCAGTTTCAGCTTGCGAATGTAATCGCCAATGGCGGGATTGACCTGACGTGCAAGATAGACGAAACGGCCTTTCGGATTGGTATTGACGCGGGAGGTCAGCTGATCAAGCGGGATGTTGAGCGCATCGGCCAGCGCCTTCCAGCGGCTGTCGACCGTGATCCCGCCATGCTCGTTCACCTCTTTGGGATCGGCCCAGATAGCGTTGACCGGCACACTGACCGCGAGCGGTCGACCGGCGCGGTCGCTAATCATGCCGCGCGAGGTCGGAATGGTCTGCACGCGAAGGGAGCGGAGATCGCCCTCTTTCACCAGTTTGTCGGGATTGATGACCTGCAGATAGGCGACACGCAGCATCAGGCCGAGCAGCGCCAGAAGAATACCTCCGCACAGCAACGCAAAACGCCAGCTTATAAAGCTGGCTTTATCTTCCTGACGCCTGAACTTCGCGGCACTGGTCGCTTTCTTCATCTGTCGCTTATCATCTCCATGAAAGAACTGACGGTTAAATGAGGGCGGACGCTCTTTATTTACTGCTGCACTACGATGGTTTCCTGTGCAGGATCAACGTGTTGCATCTGCAATTTTTCAGTAGCGATCCGCTCTACCCGACTGTGATCGCCGAGGGCGTTCTCTTCGAGGATCAGGTTGCGCCATTCGATATCCAGCGCATCCTTTTCCAGCACCAGCTGTTCGCGTTGAGCGGTCAGCAGGCGCGTCTTGTGCGAGACAGTGACGACCGCCATGGCGCTGATCAACGTCGAGATCAGCAGGATCATGGGGATTTTTCCGTGGCGCATGATGTCGCCAGCAATAACCCCGACCAAACCATGACGCTCATTTCCTATCATTGCGCGGTCCTCGCGGCAAAGCGCAGCACAGAGCTTCGTGCGCGGGTGTTTTCAGCAATTTCGGCTTCCGAAGGCATCATCTTGCCCAGGGATTTCAAGGTACGTCCGCCGAGACTCTGCAACTGCGCTTCCGTCATCGGAATACCGGAAGGCACCTGCGGCCCGCGGCTGTGCTGGCGAATAAACCGCTTCACAATGCGGTCTTCCAGCGAGTGGAAACTGATAACCGACAAGCGACCGTCCGTGGCAAGCACTTCATGCGCACCTTCAAGTGCCCGTTCAATTTCTTCAAGCTCACTGTTGATATAGATACGAATGGCCTGGAAGCTGCGCGTTGCCGGATGCTTGTGCTTCTCGCGAAAAGGCGAGGCGTTGGCAATCAGGTCGGCCAGTTCTTGGTTCGGGTCATCGGCAGTTCGCGGTTACGCTCGACGATGGCGCGGGCAATTCGCTTGGCAAAACGCTCTTCACCAAAGGTTTTCAACACCCAGGCGATATCGTCGGCTTCAGCTTTCATCAACCATTCTGCGGCTGAATAACCCCGGCTGGGATCCATACGCATGTCGAGAGGTCCGTCACGCATAAAGGAAAAACCGCGCTCGGGATCGTCAAGCTGTGGCGAAGATACGCCAAGATCCAGTAAAACGCCGTCGATCTTGCCGACTAAATCGCGATCTTCGACATATTGCGCCAGATCGGAAAACGGGCCGTGCACGATGGAAAAACGGGGATCGTCAATAGCCCTGGCTGCTTCAATAGCCTGCGGATCGCGATCGATTGCCAGCAGACGCCCTTCCGGCCCCAGCTGTGACAAAATCAGTCGCGAATGACCGCCACGACCAAAGGTTCCATCAATGTAAATGCCGTCGGGGCGAATGTTCAGCCCGTTTACGGCTTCATCCAGTAACACGGATGTATGTTTATAATTTTCAAGCATACTTATAGTGACAAGTCCTGTAATCGTTCGGAAAGTGGTTCACGAGACGATTGCTCAGCGTCAATGTCTTCCTTAACTTGTTGATACCAGGTCTGTTCATCCCACAGTTCAAATTTGTTGAACTGTCCAACCAGCATCACTTCTTTGGCCAGCCCGGCGTGCTGTCGCAAGGTTGTTGCAATCAGAAGTCGCCCGGCGCTATCCATCTGACACTCACTCGCATGCCCGAGCAACAAACGCTGAATACGGCGTTCGACCGGGTTCATACTCGACAGACGGGACAATTTATGTTCGATAATTTCCCATTCGGGCAGGGTATAAAGCAGCAGGCAGGGGTGATGGAGGTCGATTGTGCAGATCATCTGACCTTGCGACTCTTCGCTCAGCAAATCCCGATAACGGGTAGGTACGGCGAGCCGTCCTTTGCTGTCGAGGTTAACCATCGTTGCCCCACGGAACATTCCCGAGCTACCCCCTAAAGACCCTTTTCACCACTTTACACCACAAATTCCCACTCGAGGGAGTTTACGGATGCTTTTAAAACCTTGTCAAGCAAGAGAGGCGGCGGTATCGGATTATTTACATGCGTTGCGTGGAGTAAAAACAGGCTAACGAAGTTTTAAATCTGAGAGGTCAAAAAATAACGTGATGATTAGTTGAGGAAAAATCCAGCAAATAATAATAACGGTCAAAAATAAATCAATTTGATCGTTAATTAACTATTTATATTCTTCTGTAATCAATCTCACAATTCTTAAGCCACAGACTTTTCACGATTCTTGATGGATACCGTCAAAAGCCGAACTGCCAAAAGGGCCTCTGCTGCCGGCCGAACCCGCATCCCCCAAGGCTCTCGCCCCTCGCGCGCCCGATAGTCCGGATAGCAGGCCAAATTAAGCCGCGAATTCTACAGCAGAAAAGGCCGCAGTATTAACGTATTTTTGAAATCAATTATTCTCTTTTTATGAGGGAAATCATTTTCAAATAATTATTTGTGTGAGATTGCTCTTAATCTTAATCAGCCATGACTTTTTTGGATAACGGTAAACTTTGCGGGGACGTTGCGGCGAGCAAAAGTATTGTTTTGTAAAGTCGAGGAAGAGAAAGGGAGCAAAATGAAAAAGCAGGTTCGGAAATGCCGTTACGCATTATCCGAACCCGACAATCATTTACGGCTCAGGCGGCCGCGTCTAAATAGATTACGGCGCAGGCGGGTCAATCCGGGCTTGGGCTTTTTCGGCTCGTCCAGGCAGGCAAGCACCAGCTCGAGCACGCGGTTCTGCTACATCGCGATGCCGCTGGGCGACCGCCAGTACCGGACACTCGAGGAAATCCAGCAGCTCGTTGTCGCCGAAGGTAGCGATCGCCAAATCGTTCGGCAGGCGGCCCTGCTGTTTCAGCGTCACATCCATCACGCCCTGCAACAGCTGGAATGAGGTGGTATACAGCGCCTTCGGCATCTCGTGCGTTTTTAGCCATTCGGCAAAGACCTGCGCCGCAGAGTCTCTGTCGTAGGCGTTGGCATAGAGATAGTCAGGCTCGCGCGCGTCCCCTGCCCATCCCTGACGGAACCCCTGCTCGCGCAGGAAACTGACCGACAGCTCGGGCAGCGCGCCAAGATAGAGAATGCTTTCGGAGGGAAACGTGCGCAGCTCTTCCGCCAGCATCTGCGCATCTTCCTGATCGGCTCCGACTACGCTGATAAAGTTTTCGGGGTCGAGCGCGCGGTCCAGCGCAATGATAGGGAAGTCGCCTTTTGCCCAGCGCTGATAGAAAGGATGCTCGGGCGGCAACGATGTCGAAATGATAATGGCATCGACCTGACGCTGGAGCAGGTGCTCGATACAGCGCATCTCGTTATCGGGCTGGTCTTCCGAGCAGGCAATCAGAAGCTGATAGCCACGCTGCCGCGCCTGACGTTCGAGAAAATTGGCGATTTTGGTGTAGCTGGTGTTCTCCAGATCGGGAATGACCAAACCTATCGATCGGGTTCTTCCGGCGCGCAAACCTGCCGCGACGGCGTTTGGGTGGTAGTTATGTTCCTTCACGACGGCCATGACTTTTTCGACCGTCTTATCGCTGACACGATACTGCTTCGCTTTGCCATTAATTACGTAACTGGCAGTTGTACGCGAAACACCCGCTAACCTCGCGATTTCATCCAGTTTCACCTAGAACCCCTTAATTAAAAGAATAACTCTCATTATCTAACCCGAGAAGACCCTACTCGGCAAGGTGTTTTACCATAACCCTAGGCCAGCTAACAAAAAAGCCCAACCGACGTTGAGCTTTCATGATGATGAGCAGGTTTATGCCTTAAACCGGCGCAAAGCGGATTAACGCATGACCTTGTCACCGCGCGAGACGCCGACCACACCGGAACGCGCCACTTCGACGATTTCGGCGACATCGCGAACGGTGTCGAGGAAGGCGTCGAGCTTGTCGCTGGTGCCTGCAAGCTGAACCGTGTAAAGCGTAGCAGTCACGTCAACTATCTGCCCGCGGAAAATCTCCGCCGAACGTTTGATCTCTTCGCGCCCATAGCCGGAGGCCTGCAACTTGACCAGCATAATCTCGCGTTCGACGTGGGCACCCTGCACCAGTTCGGTAACACGCAGTACGTCCACCAGCTTGTGCAGCTGCTTTTCAATCTGCTCAATCACCTTGGCGTCGCCGACGGTCTGGATAGTCATGCGCGACAGCGTAGGATCGTCGGTCGGCGCGACGGTCAGGCTTTCGATATTGTAGCCGCGCTGCGAAAACAGCCCGACTACGCGGGACAGTGCGCCTGACTCATTTTCCAACAGTACTGATAAAATCCGGCGCATGATTATGTCCTCTCCGTTTTGGTTAACCACATTTCGTCCATTCCACCGCCACGGATCAACATTGGGTAAACGTGCTCGGTTTCATCCACGCTGATATCGACGAATACCAGACGGTTTTTCTGCGCCAGCGCTTCGGCCAGCTTGCTCTCCAGCTCGTCGGGATGGCGAATGGCGATCCCGACATGCCCATAGGCTTCGGCCAGTTTTACAAAATCAGGCAGCGACTGCATATAAGACTGGGAGTGGCGGCCCGAGTAGATCATGTCCTGCCACTGCTTCACCATGCCGAGGTAGCCATTGTTAAGGTTAACCACAACGACCGGCAGATCGTACTGCAAGGCGGTTGAAAGCTCCTGAATGTTCATCTGGATGCTGCCGTCACCGGTTACGCAGATAACGGTTTCATCAGGCAGGCCCAGCTTGACGCCGAGTGCCGCCGGTAAGCCAAAGCCCATCGTGCCGAGACCACCGGAGTTTATCCAGCGACGCGGTTTATCAAACTGATAATAAAGGGCGGCAAACATCTGGTGCTGGCCGACATCGGAAGTCACATAGGCATCGCCTTTGGTCAGACGATGCAGGGTTTCGATAACCGCCTGTGGCTTGATGGTGCCGGAATGCCTGTCATATCCCAGACAGTCTTTGGCACGCCATTGCTCGATATTCTGCCACCAGTCGCGCAGCGCATCGAACTCCTGCTTTTCACTCGCCGCGTCGAGCAGTTCCAGCATTTGAGTCAGCGTCTGTTTCGCGTCGCCCACAATCGGGATATCGGCATTAACGGTTTTTGAAATCGACGTCGGGTCGATATCAATGTGCATAATGGTCGCGTTTGGACAGTATTTTTCGAGATTGTTGGTGGTGCGGTCATCAAAACGCACGCCCACGCCGAAAATAAGATCGGCATTGTGCATGGTCATGTTGGCTTCATAGGTGCCGTGCATGCCGAGCATACCCACGCTCTGACGGTGCGTGCCCGGGAACGCGCCCAATCCCATCAGGGTAGAAGTCACCGGCAGGTTCAGCGTTTCGGCCAGTTTCAGCAGTTCGGCGCTGCATTCGGCGTTGATTGCGCCGCCGCCGACATACAGGACCGGTTTTTTTGCGGCAATAAGCGTCTGCAATGCACGTTTAATCTGCCCGCGATGGCCTTGCACAGTCGGATTGTAGGAGCGCATGGCAACCTGCTCCGGATAGGCATAAGGCAGTTTTTCCTGAGGATTGACCACGTCTTTCGGCAGGTCGATGACAACAGGCCCCGGACGACCGGTAGAGGCGAGGTAAAACGCCTTCTTCAATACGGTAGGAATATCTTCGGCGCGCTTGACCAGGAAACTGTGTTTCACCACCGGACGGGATATCCCGACCATGTCACACTCCTGGAAAGCATCATAGCCAATCAATGAGCTATGAACCTGACCGGAAAGCACAACCATGGGAATGGAATCCATGTAGGCAGTCGCTATCCCGGTAATCGCGTTGGTCGCGCCGGGGCCGGAGGTGACGAGCACGACGCCGACCTCACCCGTTGCGCGCGCATAGCCATCAGCCATATGCACTGCGCCCTGCTCATGTCTGACGAGCACATGATCAATCCCGCCGACCGTGTGCAGGGCATCATAGATATCCAACACCGCTCCGCCGGGATAACCGAATACATGTTTTACGCCCTGATCGATTAACGACCGGACGACCATCTCGGCTCCTGACAACATCTCCATGGGTTTGCCTCCAGGCTTTTTGTTCTTTGTGACGACTCGTTTCTAATGGATGAAGTATGGGGGTTTCATCTCGGGTAAGAGGGCTTGGCACCCTTCTGTACTATTCTTTCTTGTTCTGCAATATAACTGATTACCTTAACGTCAGAATTTGGAGCAGGCAAACGCCAAAAGGCCTCCTGAAAAGGGCGTTTGCCCCGAGCCGCTGCGCTTTAGGGTCATTACGGAATAATCAACCAGCGAACGTTAATGAGTAGTCAGATATATAGCGAGGGGGGATTGAATTACAGAATTAAATTATGACCGCATCGGGCCTATTTTTTTAGTCACGATAAAGTGATCTACATCACGAAGTTAAAATGTAACGTGCTGCATTTTATTGCTTTTTAAATAAATCACTGAAGTCTCGCATTCTTTCACTGAAACTCACCTCCTATAAATAGCGGCGTTGAAGTGAGCTTCGGCAAAATGCTGACCCTTTTTCCTGAAAAACTCTGGAAGAATATCTGCCAGTACAAAAATCTGTTAAATCTAAAACCTCTACTATTTAACGCTGGGCCTTACCCTGAAATGCCGCACTGTCTAGAGTGCGCCTTATACATTGCTCACACACTGGGTTAACAACTCTTTAAGCCAGAGATTGCCGTTATCTTTACCTGCGGATTCATGCCAGGAAAGATAGCTGGTCAATTTATTACTTAGCCACGGCAAACTGTCGATTTTTAATTGTAGCCTTGGCGCATTGGCAACGGCCAGCGATTTGGGGATGAGGGCAATCATTTCGGTTTGAGAGACAATTTCCAGTACGCTCATCAGGCTTGCGCCCTGATAGCAGACTTTTTCCTGCGTCTCGGGATTATTATAATAAGGGAAACTAAAAGATGACTGGCCATTCAATCTTTCGACCGCGTGTTTCTCCTTGAAATAATAGGCCTGACTGGTCTGCTTTTGAATGCGGGGGTGTGAAAGCGACGACACCAGCACCAGTTCGTCTTCGAAAAGCCGCTGATTGTAAAAGTCGGAACGCTCGATGCTGCGGTAGCCAATGGCGAAAGATAACTCCTGATAACGTAGCTGATTTTCGATGTTGTCGTTGATAACCGACTCGATATTCAGCGTAACGCCCGGTGCCGACGCCCGCAGCGCAGCCAGAATGCCGGGAGCAAGCAGGAGATCCAGCGGGCTGCTGAGCGTCATCGAAAACTGGCGTTTGCTGCTGAGCGGATTAAAGCAGAGTCCGGGGAGTTCATTGGTGACAAGCTGCAATGCCTGCCGAATAGGCCCGTAAAGCTGGCGTGCCCGTGCGGTGGGTTCGATACCGCGTCCGGCCCTGACAAACAGTTCATCGCTGAACATATTCTTTAATCGCGCCACGGCATTGCTCACGGCCGGTTGTGACATGCCGAGCATACGCGCCGCACGGGTAATATTCTGCAATTTCATGACGGCATCGAACACCGTTAATAAATTTAAATCTGCGCGACGTAAATGATTGTCTTCACAGCTGGCCTGCATTTTTTTGTCGGCGACTTTTTTAATCTCGGCTTTCTCTAGAATAATGTCAGTCATCACGCCTCCCGATTAGAAAAATAAATCTGTATTAACCAACAAGAAAAGCCACTGGAAAGAGTCGCATGTTGGTAAATTGCCTGCCAAGGGTTATTAACACTCCGTTAAATAAACTACTCCAAAAGGTTAGGCTTCTATCTGATTAATTTGTGATAATAAACCTGAGAGAAACCTGAAACCTGAGGAAAACCTGATAATTTAGGGGTAAGAATTCCTGAGGACGACGACAACCCTTATCACCAGATTTATCTACGCCTGCAGTATTTTATGCGGTCGTCCATCCCTACCTTATACACGGTTAATTGCGTCCAGGCGGCAGGGAAGAGTTGACATCAACAGCACATTCACGTATCAATTTAAGGCACAGGCATCGGGTTAACTGATAACCCCCTTTTTCGCCAACCCATTACGAGAAGCTGAAATACACATGTTTAAATTCACCCGTCTACTTGGCCTACTACTCAACGCAGATTCATTGCGCGGTATGCCAGTGGGTGAAATTCAAAACTGATTTCAACCTCCACAAATAGCAAACCCGCGCAAATGCGCGGGTTTTTTTACCCGCAAAGCGCGAAAGTAACCAGGACAAGGAACATAAACATGAGCGAACAAGTCATTATTTTCGATACCACGCTGCGTGACGGTGAACAGGCTCTGCAAGCCAGTCTGAGTGTCAAGGACAAGCTGCAAATCGCCATTGCGCTGGAAAGAATGGGCGTGGACGTCATGGAAGTCGGCTTCCCTGTTTCTTCTCCGGGTGATTTCGAATCCGTACAGACCATTGCCCGCCAGATCAAAAACAGCCGCGTTTGTGGTCTGGCACGCTGCGTAGACAACGATATCGACGTCGCCGCCGAGGCGCTGCGCGTCGCGGAAGCCTTCCGTATTCACGTGTTCCTGGCGACCTCTACCCTGCACATCGAATCCAAATTGAAGCGTTCTTTCGATCAGGTGCTGGATATGGCCGTGCACTCCGTAAAACGTGCGCGCAACTATACCGACGACGTCGAGTTCTCGTGCGAAGATGCAGGCCGCACGCCGCTGGACAACCTGTGCCGCGTCGTCGAAGCCGCCATCAAGGCCGGTGCGACCACCATCAATATTCCGGACACCGTCGGCTACACCACGCCTCATCAGTTCAGCGGCATCATCACCAACCTGTACGAACGTGTGCCGAATATCGACAAGGCCATTATCTCCGTACACTGCCATGACGATCTGGGCATGGCGGTCGGCAACTCGATTGCCGCCATTCAGGCCGGTGCCCGTCAGGTTGAAGGTACGCTGAACGGTATCGGCGAGCGCGCCGGTAACACTGCGCTGGAAGAAGTTATCATGGCTATCAGGACCCGCTCCGATTACATGCAGGTCCATACCAACATCAATCACAAAGAAATTTACCGCACCAGCCAGATTGTCAGCCAGATTACCAACATGCCGATCCCGGGCAACAAAGCTATCGTCGGTTCCAACGCCTTCGCGCATTCTTCAGGAATTCATCAGGACGGCGTTCTGAAGAATCGTGAGAATTACGAGATTATGACACCTGAATCCATCGGTCTGAATCAGGTACAGCTGAACCTGACCTCACGTTCCGGCCGCGCCGCCGTGAAGCACCGTATGGAAGAGATGGGCTATAAGGAATCCGACTATAATATGGATCACCTGTATAGCGCCTTCCTGAAACTGGCCGATAAAAAGGGTCAGGTGTTCGACTATGACCTGGAAGCGCTGGTCTTCATCAACAAGCAGCACGAAGAGCCGGAATTCTACCGTCTGGACAACTTCAGTGTGCAGTCTGGGTCGAGCATTACCGCTACCGCGTCAGTCAATCTGGGCTGTGGCGACGATGTGCAAACCGAAGCGGCAACCGGCAACGGCCCAGTCGATGCGGTCTATCAGGCCATTAACCGCATCACCGGTTATCAGATTGAATTGATCAAATATCAGCTGACGGCGAAGGGCCACGGCCGCGACGCGCTGGGTCAGGTGGATATTGTCGTGTCTTATCTGGGGCGTCGTTTCCACGGCGTTGGACTGGCAACGGATATCGTTGAGTCGTCCGCAAAAGCCATGGTACATGTGCTGAACAGTATCTGGCGCAGCAAGCAGGTAGAAAAAGAGAAACAGCGCCTGCAAAATGAAAGTCCTACACAGAATAGCAAACATAATAATCAGGAAACGGTGTGAACATGAGTAAGACCCATCATATTGCTGTATTGCCCGGCGACGGAATTGGCCCGGAAGTTATGGCTCAGGCTTACAAGGTGCTGGAAGCGGTACGTCAGCGTTTTGGTTTGAACATCACCACCCGCGAACACGATATTGGCGGCGCGGCCATCGACAATCACGGCACGCCATTACCTGCGGAAACGATTGCCGGCTGCGAAGAAGCCGATGCGATTCTGTTTGGTTCCGTGGGCGGTCCAAAATGGGAACACCTGCCGCCTGACTCCCAGCCAGAGCGCGGTGCCTTGCTGCCCCTGCGCAAGCATTTCAAGCTGTTCAGCAATCTGCGCCCTGCCCGCCTGTATGAAGGGCTGGAGGCGTTTTGCCCGCTGCGCAGCGACATTGCGGCGCGTGGTTTCGATATTCTGTGTGTGCGCGAACTCACCGGCGGCATCTATTTCGGCCAGCCGAAAGGTCGCGAAGGTCAGGGCATGCAGGAAAAAGCTTTCGATACCGAGGTTTATCACCGTTTTGAAATCGAACGCATTGCCCGCATCGCGTTCGAATCGGCGCGCAAACGCCGCAACAAAGTGACCTCTATCGATAAAGCCAACGTGTTGCAGTCCTCGATTCTGTGGCGTGAAGTGGTCGGCGAGGTGGCAAAGGATTATCCTGACGTCAGCCTGACCCACATGTATATCGACAACGCCACCATGCAGTTGATCAAGGATCCTTCACAGTTCGACATCATGCTGTGTTCCAACCTGTTCGGCGATATTCTGTCCGACGAATGCGCGATGATCACAGGCTCAATGGGCATGCTGCCTTCTGCCAGCATGAACGAGCAGGCGTTTGGCCTGTTTGAACCGGCGGGCGGTTCTGCGCCGGATATCGCGGGCAGGAACATCGCCAACCCTATCGCGCAGATCCTGTCTCTGGCCCTGCTGCTGCGTTACAGCCTGAATGCCGATGACGCCGCGACGGCCATTGAACAGGCTGTGACAACCGTACTGGATCAGGGGCATCGTACCGGTGATTTGGCCAACGGCGGCCCTGCCATCGGTACTCACGAAATGGGCGATATCATCGCGCGCGTTGTCGCCGAGGGGGCGTAATGTCCAAAACGTTATATCAGAAGTTGTTCGATGCGCACGTGGTGTATGAAGCCGAAGGCGAAACACCGCTGCTGTACATTGACCGCCACTTGATTCATGAAGTAACGACACCGCAGGCCTTTGACGGGCTGCGGGCGATGAATCGTGGCGTGCGCCGACCGGATAAAACCTTCGGCACCATGGATCATAACGTTTCCACTCAAACCAAAGATATCAATGCCAGCGGCGAGATGGCTCGCATTCAGATGCAGGAACTTATCAAGAACTGCGCTGAATTTGGCATCGAACTGTATGACCTGAAACATCCCTATCAGGGCATCGTTCACGTCATGGGACCGGAACAGGGCCTGACGCTGCCCGGCATGACGCTGGTATGCGGCGACTCGCACACCTCGACGCACGGGGCATTCGGCACGCTGGCATTCGGCATCGGCACCTCCGAAGTCGAGCACGTGCTGGCGACACAAACCCTGAAACAGGGTCGCGCCAAAACGATGAAAATCGAAATCACCGGCGAAGCGCCGGTCGGCATTACGGCCAAGGATATTATTCTGGCCGTGATAGGCAAGACCGGCACCGCAGGCGGAACGGGTCATGTGGTCGAATATTGCGGCCCGGCGGTCGAAGCCTTGAGCATGGAAGGTCGCATGACCTTGTGCAACATGTCTATCGAGCTGGGTGCCAAAGCCGGGCTGGTCGCCTCCGACGCCACGACCTACGCCTATCTCAAAGGCCGCAAGTTCGCGCCGAAGGGTCAGGAGTGGGACGAGGCCGTGGCCTATTGGGAAACCATGAAGACCGACAAGGATGCGGTATTTGACCGCGTCGTCACACTGAATGCCGCCGATATCGCCCCGCAGGTAACCTGGGGAACCAATCCGGGTCAGGTGATGGCCGTGAATCAGACCATTCCCTTCCCGGACTCCTTCAGCGACCCCGTCGAGCGCGCTTCTGCGGAAAAAGCTCTGGCCTACATGAATTTGCAGCCAGGGATTCGCCTGACCGATGTCGCCATCGACAAAGTCTTTATCGGCTCCTGCACCAACTCGCGCATTGAAGACCTGCGCGCGGCGGCGGCCATTGCCAAAGGCCGCAAAGTGGCGGCGGGCGTGCAGGCGATTGTGGTGCCGGGTTCCGGCCCGGTCAAGGCGCAGGCCGAAGAGGAAGGGCTGGACAAGATTTTCCTCGACGCCGGTTTTGAATGGCGCTTACCGGGCTGCTCGATGTGTCTGGCGATGAACAATGACCGCCTGAATCCGGGCGAGCGCTGCGCCTCGACCAGCAACCGCAATTTCGAAGGTCGCCAGGGGCGCGGTGGACGCACGCATCTGGTGAGTCCGGCGATGGCCGCAGCCGCTGCGGTCACCGGCCATTTCGCCGACATTCGTGAATTGAATTAACCGTGGCGAACGACGGTTCGCCGCTGAATTAAGGAAGGCCCATGGCAAAATTTATTACCCATACCGGTCTGGTTGTGCCTTTGGACGTTGCCAATGTCGATACCGATGCCATCGTGCCGAAGCAGTTCCTGCAAATGGTCACACGCGTCGGTTTTGGCCAGTTCCTGTTTTATGACTGGCGCTATCTGGAAGGGCAAGGTTACACGCCGAATCCTGATTTTATTCTGAATAAACCTGAATATCAGGGTGCCAGCATATTATTGGCACGAGAAAATTTCGGCAGCGGCTCCTCGCGTGAGCATGCGCCGTGGGCATTGACCGATTATGGTTTTCACGCCGTCATCGCCCCCAGTTTCGCCGATATTTTTTATAACAATGCCTTCAACAACCAGCTTTTGCCGGTAACTTTGAGTGAACAACAGATAGATGAGCTGTTCACCTTGGCAAAAGAAAATGAAGGAATGCAGTTCGACGTCGATCTCGAGAATCAGGTCGTGCGTGCCGGCGGCAAAGACTATCCTTTCGAGATAGACAGTTTTCGCCGCCATTGCATGATGAATGGCCTGGACAGCATTGGACTGACGTTACAGCATGAAGAGAACATCTCGACTTACGAGAAGAAACAGCCCGCCTTCATGAAATAACCGCAGTATGTCGCTTCACCTTTAACCCGCCGTTGGCGGGTTAAACATTTTTCACTCTCGTCATCAGAATCAAGGCAATAACCGCCAGCCCCAACGCCGCACAATACACCGGAAAATGTCCAAAATTCTCGACGATACTGCCCTGCAATACGCCCGCGAGAATTGCCCCGGTCGAAATACTGTTGGTAAACAACGTCGTCGCCGATCCCGCTCTGCCCGGCATCAGATCCTGAAAATAGAGCATGCCGATACCTGCGATAATCCCGATGAAAATCGCGTTGAACAGTTGCAGGATCATCAGCGCCGCCTTGAACTGGAAAAACACCATACCCAGATAAAACAGCACGCCGAATCCGGCTGCGCAGATCATGAGTTTGCGTTTTCCCGTCCGCTTCACCAGATAACCGGCTATCAGCATCACCGGAATTTCCAGCCCCGCCGCCGCCCCCATCAACAGACCGGCAAGCCCCTCGGGCAACCCCATATCGGTGGTGATATACAGCGGCATATCAATGATATACATGATATTACAGGTCCACATCAGAAGAGAGGCAAAGAACAGCAGCCGCACGTCCCGGTTTTTCCAGGCGCTGGTGTGAACCACAACGGTATCAACCGGTTGTTCGATACGGGCGACCGACGGCAGGAAGAACCACACCATGGCCGCGCTGAAGACAAACACTGCGGCAGCGCAGAGATACATCAAGGTAAAGCCATAATTCAGCGCCAGCATAAAGGACACCGGCGGCCCCAATACCCACGCCAGCGACAGCGTTGCCCGCATCATTGAGCTGAACATCACGACTTCACGCGCCGAACGGTCGGCATATTCCCGTGCCAGAGCAAACAGTTGCGGCATGGAGGCATTGCCAATCGCCGCCAGCAACACGCCCACGCTAATCAGCACCAAATAATCCCGGCTAAAGGCAAAGACCAGACTGTTGCCGATAGCCATAAGCGAACAGAAGAACAGCAGAATGCGGCGATCGCCTTTCTTGTCGGAATAGTTGGCGAGCAGGAAACTTATCGCAATACCGGCCAGCGCATTGACGGTATAAAACAGCCCGACCCACAGCGGCCTGACCTTGACCTCATGGGACAAAAACAGGCTCAGCGTCGGTGCCTGAAGTGCACCGGCAATACCCGTCAAAAACGACACCAGCAAGAAAGTGGCAAAAATAAAGGATAAACGGCGTGAAGAAGCAGACATAAACCATCCCTGATAACAGCGAAGCAATGTGGTGCGGCAAGCGCGAAGTGCGTAGCGTACCTGCTCAAAGCCCAAGATAGCAAAGACAAAAAAACCAGTGAGTTGCCTCACTGGCTGGCGACATTTCACCATTACTCAGAAAATCGTTACGCCGATGTCGCCCTGACTTTGCAGGTAAGGACAGCGTCGCGGTAGAACCGTGACGGCCAAAGCCCTGGAGAAACTCCCTCACCGATTGGCAGAACCGCTTGATGTCGGAAATTATGCGCATAATATGAGGAAAGATAAATTGATGGCTTTACGCTTCGGAGTTCCTCTTTTATGACCTCACCGCGTCTACAGCACCAGTTCTTACGTCTCTGGCAATATTGCCGGGGCGAGCCTACCGAAACCACGCTACAGGCGCTGTCGGAAGTGCTGACCTGCTCGCGCAGACATGTGCGATCGCTGCTCGCCAGCATGCAGCGTGAAGGTTGGCTGAAATGGGAAGCCGAAGTCGGCAGAGGCAAACGTTCGCGACTGACCTTCCTGCTGACCGGTCTGGCCATCCAGCGCCTACGTGCCGAAGAGCTTATCGAGCAGGATCGGGTGGATCAACTGGTGCAACTGGTCGGCGATAAAACCGTGGTGCGCCAGATGCTGCTGTCCCAGCTGGGCCGCCGCTTTCGTCAGGGCAAACACCTGCTTCGTGTGCTCTATTATCGCTCGCTGTTCAATCTGCTGCCGGGCACCCCGCTTCGCCGTTCCGAGACGCATCTCGCCAAACAGATTTTTAGCGGGCTAGTCGGCATAAAAGAGGAAAATGGGGAACTGCGTGGCGATTTGGCGCACCATTGGCAGGTCATTACACCGCTGCACTGGCGTTTTTATCTGCGTCCCGCTATTCATTTCCATCATGGTCGGGAATTGGAAATGGCCGACGTGATAGGCACCTTTGTGCGATTGAAAGCGCATCCGCTGTTTGCGCACGTCGCGTCGGTGAATACGCCGACCGCCAACGTGATCGACATTCATCTGCATACGCCGGACAACTGGCTGCCGTGGCTGCTCGGCAGCGTTCATGCGCTTGTTCTGCCGCAGGAGTGGCAAACGCTGCCCGATTTCGCCCGCCATCCCGTCGGCACCGGCCCCTATGCCGTAGTGCATAATCAGCCAACGCAGTTAAAAATCCGCGCCTTCGATGACTATTTTGGATACCGCGCCCTGATTGACGAGGTGAATATCTGGGTGCTGCCAGAACTGACCGAAGATCTGGTGCACTCGGGCGTGCAGCTTCAAGCCGACGATACCGACAACGACGAGCTGGAAAGTCGGCTTGAAGAGGGCTGCTATTTCGTGCTGTTTGACCAGCGTTCGGCGGTGGGCAACAATGCGGAGCTTCGCGAGTGGCTGTGTGAAATCTTCAATCCTATCGCCCTGCTCAACGCCTCTGCGCCCGCCTACCAGCGTTACTGGTCTCCCGCCTATGGCCTGCTGCCGCGCTGGCACCATCGCCGTCCGCAGGTACAGAAACCTAAACCTGTTCCTCTTCATGAAATTACCATCACGTTTTACAGCGATCACTCTGAGTATCAGGACATCTGTCAGGCCATGACCCCGCTGCTTGCCGAACACGGTGTTAAACTGAATGTACAGATCGTGGATTATGCCCGCTGGCATAAAGGCGAGGCGACCAGCGATATCTGGCTCGGCAGCGCCAACTTCACCCTGCCGGTCGAGTTTTCCCTGTTTGCCACGCTGTATGAGCTGCCGCTGATGCAATATTGTCTGGGCGACAAGCTTCACAACGCGGCAGCCTTGTGGCGCAGCGGGGCGTTACCGCTGGCGGAATGGACGCAAAAGCTGGTCAACGGCGGTTATATACACCCTCTTTTCCATCATTGGCTGTTACTGCAAGGTCAGCGAAGCATGCGCGGAGTCAGAATGAACACCCTTGGCTGGTTTGACTTTAAATCTGCCTGGTTTGCGCCTCCGGATGCATAAACCTGCTTTCAACGCTGCGACTTAATCTCTACAATAATGGCGTTCTCAACGGGGTGCTGACTGACTCGACGTGCCAAGGCATAGGGGTTGGAAGGCTGAGAAAAAACCCGTCGAACCTGATCCGGTTAATACCGGCGAAGGGATTTGAGAGAGTACCTTGCTGACTCAAACTCCTTTGCCACGCCTATCCTTTTCAAGGTAAAAGTTGGAGTGCAAAGTGTTTAAAAAATTACTGCCCTGCCTGTTGATTGTCTCGGCGCCCGCATTGGCCGCCAAGCCGGTTCTGACCGTGTATACCTATGACTCCTTCTCTGCCGACTGGGGCCCGGGCCCTGCCATCAAAAAAGCCTTTGAAGCCGACTGCGGCTGCGAGCTGAAATATGTGCCGCTGGAAGACGGCGTCTCGCTGCTTAACCGCCTGCGCATGGAAGGAAAAAACAGCCCGGCCGATGTGGTGGTCGGACTGGACAACAACCTGCTGCAAGCCGCCGAACAGACCGGGCTTTTCGCCAAACCTGCCGTCAATAAGACGACGCTCGCCATTCCGGGCGGCTGGACTGACACCACCTTTGTGCCCTATGACTACGGCTACTTTGCTTTCGTCTATAACAAGGACAAGCTGAAGACTCCGCCGAAGAGCCTTCAGGAGTTGGTGGATAGCCCACAGCCGTGGAAAATTATCTATGAAGATCCCCGTACCAGCACGCCGGGTCTGGGATTGCTGCTGTGGATGCAGAAAGTCTATGGCGACAAGGCCCCCGAAGCCTGGCAGAAGCTGGCGAAGAAAACCGTTACCGTTACAAAAGGCTGGAGCGAAGCCTATGGTCTCTTCCTGAAAGGAGAAAGCGATCTGGTGCTGAGTTACACCACGTCACCGGCCTACCACATCATTGAAGAGAAGAAAGACAACTACGCAGCGGCGAATTTCTCCGAAGGTCACTATATGCAGGTGGAAGTGGCAGGCCAACTCGCGGCCAGCAAACAGCCTGAACTGGCGGCCAAATTCATGAAATTTGTTACTACCTCCGGCTTCCAGAACGCGATTCCGGCCGGCAACTGGATGTATCCAGTGGTGAACACCGCATTACCGGCAGGCTATGACAAACTCACGGTGCCGAAAATCTCTCTACAATACAGCGCCAAAACGGTCGCCGAGAACCGCACGAAATGGATTCAGGCATGGCAGAAACGCCGTCAGCCATTAATCCCCGCCTGGCTTTGGCCGGGCGTCGTTGCTGCAACGCTCATCCTGCTGGTCGCCTTTCTGGCGCTGGGCTCGCTGCTGCGTCACGCGCCCACGCTGTCGCCCGGCGCGGTCTGGCAGGACAGCTACTTATGGCACGTGATCCGTTTTACTTTCTGGCAGGCGCTGCTTTCGGCGCTGTGTTCCGTGCTGCCTGCCATTTTTCTCGCCCGCAGCCTGTATCGACGGCGTTTTCCGGGCCGCGAGTGGCTGCTCAGACTCTGCGCCATGACGCTGGTCTTGCCCGTATTAGTCGCCGTGTTCGGCATCCTTGGCGTCTATGGCCGCGAGGGCTGGATGTCGCAGATCTGCGCCGCGCTCGGCCTGCATTATCAGTTTTCACCCTATGGCCTACAGGGCATTCTGCTCGCCCACGTATTTTTCAATTTGCCGCTGGCAACACGACTCTTACTGCAATCTCTTGAAAATATTGCCATCGAGCAACGCCAACTCGCTGCGCAACTTGGCATGAACGGCAGGCAACTGTTCCGCTTTGTTGAATGGCCCGCTTTGAGAAGGCAGATTCTGCCTGCCGGCGCGCTGATTTTCATGCTGTGCTTCGCGAGTTTCGCCACCGTGCTTTCACTCGGAGGTGGGCCGAAAGCCACGACTATCGAACTCGCTATCTATCAGGCGCTCAGTTATGACTATGATCTCGGGCGCGCGGCGCTGCTGGCGCTGATTCAACTGGTGTGCTGTCTGGGCCTCGTGCTACTCAGCCAGAAACTCGGTCAGGCTCTGCCGGTCGGCCATACGCATGCCCAACGCTGGCGCGATCCTGCCGATTCCCTTTTACGCAAAATATTCGATGCCGTGCTGATTGCGCTGGCCTTGTTGCTTATTTTACCGCCGCTGGCGGCCGTCGTCGTGAGCGGCATCAACCCCTCCCTGCTCGACGTGCTGCACCAGACGGCACTGTGGCAGGCGCTGTGGATGTCGGTACGGCTTGCGCTCGGCAGCGGATTACTTTGTCTGCTGCTTTCCATGATGCTGCTGTGGAGCAGTCGTGAACTGCGTCTTCGCCAGCGGCAGAACTGGGGCCAGGGGCTGGAACTCTCCGGCATGCTTATCCTTGCCATGCCGGGCATCGTGCTGGCGACCGGTTTCTTTTTGCTGCTCAGCGATACCCTGGGACTGCCGCAGTCGCCGTGGATGCTGGTGATTCTCACCAACGCGCTGATGGCGATACCCTACGCGCTGAAAGTGCTGGAAAACCCGATGCGCGACGTGGCCGAGCGCTATTCGCTGCTGTGCCTGTCGCTGGATATGCGCGGCTGGCATCGGCTGCGCTGGATTGAGCTGAGTGCGCTAAAACGCCCCATGACGCAGGCGCTGGCCTTTGCCTGCGTGCTGTCTCTGGGCGATTTCGGCGTGATAGCCCTTTTCGGCAACGAAAACTTCCGCACGTTGCCGTTCTATCTTTATCAGCAGATGGGGTCATACCGCAGCCAGCAAGGTGCCGTTACCGCCATGCTGTTGCTTTTCCTGTGTTTCCTGCTGTTTACGCTTATCGAAAGATTACCGGGTCGCCATGCTGACACTGAATAAAGTCACTTATTTATATGAACATCTGCCCATGCGCTTCGACCTGCGCATCGCCGCCGGGGAACGTGTCGCCATTCTTGGCCCAAGCGGCGCGGGTAAAAGTACGCTGCTGAGTCTGATAGCCGGTTTTCTTTCACCGGGCATGGGACAAATTGTCATTAATCAGCAGGATCATACCCTTACGCCGCCCGCCAAACGGCCCGTGTCGATGTTGTTTCAGGAGAACAATTTGTTCTCGCATCTGACCGTGCGACAGAATATGGGGCTGGGGCTGCATCCGGGGCTTAAACTCACGAAAGAACAGAAACAGCGGCTTGAACAGATTGCGGAACAGGTTGGACTGGCGGAATATCTGGACCGGTTGCCTTCCCAGCTTTCGGGCGGCCAGCGTCAGCGGGTTGCGTTGGCGCGTTGCCTGTTGCGCAGCCAACCGGTGCTGTTACTCGACGAACCCTTCTCGGCGCTGGACCCTGCGCTGCGCAACGAGATGCTCTCCCTGCTCGACAATGTCTGCAGACAGCAGCAACTCACCTTGCTGATGGTCTCCCACAACCTCGACGATGCCGCCCGCATCGCCGAACGCACCCTGCTCATTGTCGATGGCCGCGTATATTATGACGGCACCACTCAGGCCCTGCTCGACGGCACCGCCCCCGAAGCCGCCATACTCGGGATCAACCGGAAATAGGCAGCCCGAACAATCAGTTAGTCATTCGGGCGAGTGAATGCCGCCAACGCAGCTATCGCGTCAATGACGACGCGGGTTAGCGGGTGATGACGTGGTGAAGCAGATGCGCGTAGATTGGCATAAGCGGCTGCTTGCTCAGCATGAAAATACTGTATGCCGTCGCGGCGAGGCTTATCGCCGTTATTATGCGCAGTCTTGCCAGCGGTAGCCATTTCGTCATGGCATCCGCTTTTGCCTTGCTCGAGCGCACCCAGCGCCATACCAGCCACCCGCTTAACCAAATCAGCACTACCGTGGTAAACAGCAGCCATTTGAACAGGGTACTGTCACTGCTGTGCGGGATATCTATTGCTACACCGGCCAAAATGCCCGGCAGGAAATAGACTGGCGGCCAGGTAATGCAGCCTACGATATTCGGCGGCGCGAACTTGTACGGCGGCAGATTCAGCATGCCCGCCACCAGCGGGACCAAAGGTCGCGTAGGACCGATAAAACGGCCCAGAATGACCGTCGCGAAGCTGTGTTTTTCCAGCGCATTGCCGGTTTTGTCCAGCAACGCCTGATAACGTTTTAAAAACGACCAGTTGTGCAGCGGTTCCTTAAAACCACGGCCGATGAAATAGGAGGCCCAGTCACCAAGGAAACATCCTACGCCCGCCGCCAGCCAGGCTTCATAAAGCCCAACCTGACCACTGCCGATCAGCGCGCCCAGCGTCGCCATCATTACCGTACCCGGCAGCAGTAATCCCACCAGCGCCAACGATTCGAAAAACGCGACGACACACACAAGAGCAAGCGCGAAACCCACTGACTGAGCGACCAAATGTTGTAGATAGGCTTCCATATAATTCCAGAGTAAAGGTACGCACTCAGCTTACAGCACGGTAAACCTTATATTTTCAAGGTTAAAACTGTCGATGCACAACAGACGAATGACACGGTATCAGGATAGCAAATGGATTATCCCTGATGGCTCAAGCAAAAATGAAAGAGCCCGAATTGTCGGTAAATGGTAAAGACGAGTCAACCCGCCAATTGTATGCGTATCTTATTCGCCTGCCGCGCCGACCTTCGTTTCGCAAGCCGCTATCAAAGCGCGAACTGTATAAATAACCATGCTATATTTAGTGCATCCACTTTTATTCGCACCGCGACATTCTGCGGGTTCGCGTCAGGCTTTAGCTGTTATTCCGTTTCCGTTATTCTGCAAAGCCAACCGTTATCGAGGCTGCTATCAACCACGTCACAGACCCAACGCCCCCGCAACCTGAACCACGTCAGGGATTCGTACTGACCCGCCACTGGCGCGATACGCCGCAGGGGACAGAGGTCGAATTCTGGCTGGCGACAGACGCTGGCCCGCAAAAGGTTCGCCTGCCGCCGCAGGAGTCCGTTGCCTTTCTGCCAATCGAGCAGCAGTCTGCGGCCGAGAAGCTGCTGGCGGGCGAAAGAAATTATAGTCTGCGTCCGTTACCTCTCAAGGATTTCAGCCTGCGTCCGGTTTTAGGCCTTTACTGCCAAAGTCATCGCCAGCTCATGCGCATGGAAAAAACGCTGAAAGACGGGGGTCTTAGTCTCTACGAAGCCGATATCCGCCCGCCGGAGCGTTTTCTGATGGAGCGCTACATAACCGCGCCCGTCTGGTTCACCGGCACCCCCTCGCCGACGGAACGCTGGTCAACGGCAAGATGAAACCTGCCGAAAACTACCGGCCTGCTCTAAAGCTGTGTTCGCTGGATATCGAAACAAGCGGCAACGGCGAACTCTACTGCATTGGTCTTGAAGGCTGTGGCCAGCGTGACGTCTACATGCTCGGGCCTGCAAATGGCAAACCGGGCAGCCACGGCGACTTCAATCTGGAATACGTCGACAGCCGCCCCCTGCTGCTGCAAAAGCTCAATGAATGGCTCGAACGTAATGACCCTGACGCGATCATTGGCTGGAGCGTGGTGCAATTTGATCTGCGCGTTTTGCAGAAACACGCCGACCGTTACAAGATTCCGTTACGCTTTGGTCGTGATGGCAGTGCGCTGGAGTGGCGAGAGCACGGCTTCAAACAGGGGCACTTTTTCGCGCTGGCCGCGGGCCGTCTGTTAGTCGACGGCATTGAAGCACTAAAATCGGCAACCTGGAACTTCTCCTCCTTCAGTTTGGAATACGTCTCGCAAACTCTGCTCGGCGAAGGAAAGGCGATTGACAACCCCTATCAGCGTCTGGCAGAAATTGAGCAACGCTTTCGTCAGGACAAGCCTGCGCTGGCCCGTTACAACCTGAAAGACTGCGAACTGGTGACACGCATATTCGCCAAAACCGAGTTGCTCGCCTTCCTGCTGGAGCGGGCGTCAGTGACCGGTCTGGCTGCGGATCGCAACGGCGGCTCGGTCGCGGCATTCACTCATCTCTATCTGCCACGTATGCACCGTATCGGGTTTGTGGCACCCAATCGCGGCGATCGCCCCGAAGAGAACAGTCCGGGCGGATTTGTCATGGATTCTCGTCCCGGCCTGTATGATTCGGTGCTGGTGCTGGATTACAAGAGTCTGTATCCGTCGATTATCCGTACCTTTTTAATCGACCCTGTCGGGCTGGTGACAGGGTTGGAGCACCCCGACGAGGCGCAGTCCGTTCCGGGCTATCGCGGTGCCCACTTTTCACGAACACGGCATTGTCTGCCCGAAATCGTTCGCCAAATCTGGCAAGGCCGCGAAGCCGCCAAACAGCAGAAAAATCAGCCGCTTTCGCAGGCACTGAAGATTATCATGAACGCGCTGTATGGCGTGCTGGGCACACCGAGTTGCCGCTTTTTCGACGCCAGGCTGGCTTCGTCCATTACCCTGCGCGGGCATGACATCATGCAGCAGACGCGCAAGTTGATTGAAGAAGAAGGGTTTGACGTTATCTACGGCGATACCGACTCGACCTTTGTGTGGCTCAAACGGGCGCACCAACCAGAAGAAGCCAACGACATCGGCGGGCGTCTGGTGGAGAAGGTCAACCGCTGGTGGAAGACCCATCTCGACCAGGAGTATGGTCTGCAAAGTGCGCTTGAACTGGAGTTTGAAACGCACTATCAGCGCTTTTTAATGCCCACGATTCGTGGCTCCGATCAGGGCAGCAAGAAGCGTTATGCCGGATTGGTGGTCAAGGAGGACGGCGAGCATATCGTCTATAAAGGGCTTGAGACGGTAAGAACCGACTGGACGCCGCTGGCGCAGACGTTTCAGCAGGAACTGTATCAGCGCATTTTCCATCATCGGCCGTATCAGGACTACATTCGTGACTACGTAATCCGCACGATGAACGGCGAATTTGACGATCGGCTGATTTATCGCAAACGCCTCCGTCGCCGCCTTACCGAATACGAGCGCAATGTGCCGCCCCACGTACGCGCGGCACGGCTCGCGGATGAGTACAATCAGGCGAACGGCCGCGCCTTGCAGTACCAGAACGGCGGCTGGATAAGCTATGTGATGACCACGTCAGGCCCGGAGCCGCTCGAAAATCGGCTTTCGCCCATCGATTACGATCACTATATCGAGAAGCAGCTGGAACCGGTCGCGGACGGCATTTTACCGTTCCTGCATGACGATTTTGCTACACTGATTACGGGGCAAATGGGATTGTTTTGACCAGAAGGCGCAATGACAGGTGACGAACGGCCTACCTTCAATTAACATAGCGCCCTTTCCCATTTCTTGTCTAACCTCACAAAATTAATGACTCCACGCCTTTTAGGCGGGGACAGAAACGCTATTACATAAATTTAAGTACTAACAGTAAGGGCCCGATTACCTGCTAGACGAAGGTGGCCCCAATCAGTCAGACACAGAGAGACATTATGCCCTTTACACTTGGTCAACGCTGGATCAGCGATACGGAAAGCGAATTAGGTTTAGGTACTATCGTCGCGGTCGATGCGCGTATGGTTACCGTGCTTTTCCCCGCTACTGGTGAAAACCGCCTGTATGCCAGAAATGATTCACCCATCACCCGCGTGATGTTTAACCCGGGCGATACCATCAGCAGTCATGAGGGATGGCAGCTGAAAGTTGAAGAAGTCGTTGAGGACAAAGGTCTGCTCACCTACGTGGGGACACGTCTGGACACCGAGGAAGAAGGTGTGACGATGCGCGAGGTGCTGCTCGACAGCAAGCTGACTTTCAGCAAACCTCAGGACCGTCTGTTTGCCGGTCAAATCGATCGCATGGACCGTTTCGCCCTGCGTTTTCGCGCGCGTAAATATCAGCGTGAACAGTTCCGTCTGGAGTTCGGCGGTCTGCGCGGTATGCGCGCGAGCCTGATACCGCATCAGCTGCACATCGCCTATGAAGTAGGCCAGCGTCATGCGCCACGCGTTCTGCTGGCCGATGAAGTGGGTCTGGGCAAAACCATCGAAGCCGGGATGATTATCCACCAGCAACTGCTGTCCGGTCGCGCCGAACGCGTGCTTATCGTGGTGCCCGAGACGCTGCAACATCAGTGGCTGGTCGAGATGCTGCGCCGCTTCAACCTGCGTTTCTCTCTGTTTGATGATGACCGTTATGCGGAATCTCGCCATGACGCGACCAACCCGTTCGAGTCCGAGCAGCTGGTTATCTGTTCCCTGGACTTCGTGCGCCGCAACAAGCAGCGTCTGGAAGAGCTGGGCGAAGCCGAGTGGGACATGCTGGTCGTCGACGAAGCGCACCATCTCGTATGGAGCGAAGAAGCGCCAAGCCGCGAATACATGGTTATCGAGCAGCTTTCGCAAACTATCCCGAGCGTGCTGCTGCTGACCGCGACCCCCGAGCAACTGGGTCAGGAAAGCCACTTTGCCCGTCTGCGCCTGCTGGATCCCGATCGTTTCCACGATTACGAAGAATTTATCGAAGAACAGCAGCAATATCAGCCTGTCGCCGACGCCGTGACCCTGTTGCTCAACAAGCAGCCGCTAACCTCGGACGCCTTGGCGCTGCTTGGCGAGCGCGTGGGCAATGCCGACGTCGATAATCTGCTGACGGCCGCCAACAAGGGCGATGAAGACGCCGCCAAAAAATTGGTCGCGATGCTGATGGACCGCCACGGCACCAGCCGCGTGCTGTTCCGTAACACCCGTAATGGCGTAAAAGGCTTCCCGCAGCGCCATTTGCAGTCCATCAAGCTGCCGCTGCCTACCCAGTACCAGACCGCCATTAAGGTTTCGGGCATCATGGGCAGCAAGAAGTCACAGGAAGCGCGCGCGCTGGATATGCTGTACCCGGAGCAAATCTATCAGGAATTCGAAGGCGACAACGCGACCTGGTGGAACTTTGACCCTCGCGTCGAGTGGCTGCTGGGCTATCTGACCGCCAACCGCGACAAGAAAGTGCTGGTTATCTGCGCCAAGGCCGCCACGGCGTTGCAGCTCGAGCAGGTATTGCGCGAGCGTGAGGCTATTCGTGCCGCCGTGTTCCACGAAGGTCTGTCGATTATCGAACGCGACCGCGCCGCCGCCTACTTTGCTTCCGAAGAAGACGGCGCGCAGGTGCTGCTGTGTTCCGAAATCGGCTCCGAAGGCCGCAACTTCCAGTTTGCCAGCAAGATGGTGATGTTCGACCTGCCGTTCAACCCCGATCTGCTTGAACAGCGTATCGGCCGTCTGGACCGTATCGGCCAGCAAAACGACATCGAAATCATGGTGCCTTATCTGGAAAACACCGCGCAGGCCATTCTTCTGCGTTGGTTCCATGAAGGTCTGGACGCGTTCGAGCATACCTGCCCGACCGGTCGCACCATTTATGACGGCAGCTATCAGGCGCTGATCGGTTTCCTCGCCACGCCTGCCGAGCAGGAAGGCCTCGACGAATTTATCGTGACCTGTCGCGAACAGCACGATGCGCTGAAGCAGCAGCTCGAGCAGGGCCGTGACCGCCTGCTTGAAATGCACTCCAACGGCGGCGAACCGGCGCAGGCGCTGGCAACCGCGATTGGCGAACAAGACAACGACGTCAATCTGGTGAACTTCGCACTCAACCTGTTTGATATCGTGGGTATCAATCAGGAAGACCGCAGTGACAACCTGATCGTTCTGACACCATCTGACCACATGCTGGTACCGGATTTCCCCGGCCTGCCGCAGGATGGCTGTACCGTCACCTTCGACCGCGAACAGGCGCTGTCGCGTGAAGACGCGCAGTTTATCAGCTGGGAACACCCGATTATTCGCAACGGTCTGGATCTCATCCTTTCCGGCGATACGGGTAGCTGTGCCGTGTCGATCCTGAAAAACAAGGCGTTGCCGGTCGGTACGCTGCTGGTTGAACTGCTGTATGTGGTGGAGTGTCAGGCGCCGAAGCATCTGCAACTGACCCGCTTCCTGCCGCCAACGCCGGTGCGTATGCTGATGGATAAAAATGGCACCAATCTGGCGGCGCAGGTCGAGTTCGAAAGCTTCAACCGTCAGTTGAACGCCATCAACCGCCATAACTCCAGCAAACTGGTCAATGCCGTGCAGCAAGACGTTCACGCGATGCTGCAACAGGCCGAACCGCTGGTCGCGGTGGAAGCGCAGTCGCTTATCGAAGCGGCCAAGCTCGAAGCCGATCAGCAGTTGACGCAGGAACTGGAACGCCTGAAAGCGTTGAAAGAGGTCAACCCGAATATTCGTGATGACGAGCTGGAGTCGGTGGAATCAAACCGTCAGCAGGTACTCAACAGCCTGAATGATGCGAACTGGCGTCTCGATGCCATTCGTCTGGTCGTGGTGAGCCATCAATGATAACGCCACCACCGTCGAACATTCTGCCGCTTGAAAACTACCATCCGCCGACCGATCCGTGGCTGCGGGTGCTGTTCCAGGATGAACATCTGATGGTGGTGAACAAGCCGAGCGGGCTGCTTTCCGTACCGGGCAAGGCCGCCGAGCATCATGATAGCCTGATGACCCGTATCCAGCGCGATTTCCCGATTGCCGAATCGGTGCATCGTCTGGACTTGTCGACCAGCGGCGTGATTGCCGTGGCGCTGACCAAAGAGGCAGAGCGCGAGCTGAAACGCCAGTTTCGCGAGCGCGAAACCAAGAAAGCTTATATCGCGCGGGTCTGGGGACACATGGCGGAAGATTACGGCATTATCGATTTGCCGCTGATCTGCGACTACCCCAATCGACCGAAGCAGAAGGTGTGTCACGAAACGGGTAAAAAAGCACTGACGCAATATGAAGTGCTTTCCTGGGATGCAGACGGCACCACGCGGGTCAAACTGCGTCCGGTGACGGGCCGTTCTCACCAGTTGCGTGTGCATCTGCTGGCATTGGGCCATCCGATTCTGGGCGACAAGTTTTACGCCCACCCCGAAGCGCTGGCCATGGCGCCGCGCCTGCAGCTGCACGCGCAGGAGCTGTCGATTTATCACCCGATAACCGACGAGCCGATGACGTTTAGCTGCGATCCGGATTTTTAGGCCGTCTGCCCGCCAATAGCGTCTTTAATGCCTACCTATAAAGAGAAAACGCCGTGATGTGAGTCACGGCGTTTTTTTACAGCCACGTTTTTTAAGCCAGCAGGTTATCTAAACCCTTTCTCGCGTTTGATAAGGTCATAGGCAGCCTGAATCGCCTGCGCCTTCTGCTTGGCCATTTCCATCATCTCCGGCGGCAGGCCTTTTGCCACCAGTTTGTCTGGATGGTGCTCACTCATCAGCTTGCGATAGGCGCGCTTGATGGTGGTGGCATCGTCGGTCGCCGACACGCCCAGCACCTTGCAGGCATCGGCCAGCGTCGGGCCATGCGGCGCGCGCTGATAGCTGCCCTGAGAATAGTTGCCCTGCTGCTGGCTGCCGCCAAAATGCTGGCCGCCTTCCATCATGCTCAGGAACTGGTCGAACTGATGGCGTGAAATGCCCAGCTCTTCGGCGATGACATACAATACCTGCCGTTCATTCGGATGCAGTGAACCATCGGCATACGCCGCCTGAATCTGGATTTCCAGAAAAGTCCGTATCAGGTCAAATCGTCCAAAACAGACGCTGCGCATCTCGCGCATCTTCTCGCGCAGCGGGTAATTGCCGCCCTTGCCGATGCGAAACGCCTGCTGTGCCGATTCGCGCTGAGCGCCGTGCAACTGCATGCGGTCCATAAACAGGCTGGCAATCTGGATATCTGCTTCTGTCACTCTTCCTTTTGATTTGGTTAAATGTCCCATCACCTCGAAGGTGGTGCGGAAAAAAATGGTCTGACGCGTTTGCTGATCGGAGAAAAACCCACGGCTTCTCACGGCGCGAGCCTTGTCTACCATGTGTCCAATCAGTAACCCCAATACGATTCCCCAGAAGCCTATGCCGGACATGTAGCCCAATATAAGTCCGAGCAGCTTTCCCCAATACTGCATATACTCCTCAATTCACAATGCCGTCGCGTAAGATTTGCTTTATCATAACCGGCATTTACCGCCGTGACTAACTGCGACAGCGTTAACGCTGCGGATTTAACACTAGCGCAACGATGATGAGTAAGATAGTCTCTGACCGTTTGCCGGCATGACGCCTCTGATGACGGAACACACATTTTACGTATGAAAAATAGACGTATGAAAAAAGCTTCCCCACCCTGCTGGCCACAATGATTTGGACGGCACTCTATAGCCAGGGCGCTCTGGCCGATCTCGCTGAACAGTGTATGCTCGGCGTGCCGACCTATGATAAACCGCTGGTACAGGGCGATCCGAATGACCTTCCTGTCAAGATTCAAGCCGACAATCTTCAGGGTAACTATCCCGATAGCGCGTTGTATTCCGGTAATGTGACGGTCGATCAGGGGAATAGTTCCCTGAAAGCCGATCAGGTTCAACTGAATCAGATTACCCATCCGAACGAGCCTACGCCACTGCGAACCGTAACGGCTACGGGCGATGTGCTGTACTTCGACAATCAGGTCAAACTGAAAGGCCCCAAAGCTTTCTCGAACCTGAATACCAAAGATACCGACGTCGAGAAAGGCGACTACCAGATGGTAGGACGTCAGGGTCGTGGTACGGCGGATGTCATGAAGCAGCGCGACAACAACCGCTACACCATTTTGAACAACGGTACCTTTACGTCGTGTCTGCCGGGTGACAATAGCTGGAGCGTTGTCGGTACAACGGTCATCGAAGACCGTCAGGAAGAAGTCGCCGAAATCTGGAATGCCCGTTTCCATATCGGTCCGGTTCCTGTGTTCTACAGCCCGTATATGCAGCTTCCTATCGGCGATCGTCGTCGATCCGGTTTCCTTATCCCGAATGCAAAATACGGCAGCAACAACGGCTTCGAGCTGATGCTGCCTTATTACTGGAACATTGCGCCGAACTACGATGCGACCATTACGCCGCATTACATGAGCAAGCGCGGTACCCAGTTGCAGAACGAATTCCGCTACCTGACCGTTGCGGGTGCCGGTGTGATGGAGTTCGACTTCCTGACCAATGACAAGCTGGTCGAAGACGATCACCCGAGCGTGGACAAAACCAAGCGCTGGCTGTTCTACTGGAATCATAACGGCGTCTTTGATCAGGTGTGGCGTTTCAACATCGACTACACCAAGGTCAGCGATCCTTACTACTTCAACGATCTGGATTCCAAATTCGGATCGACGACCGACGGCTACGCGACCCAGAAATTCAGCGTAGGTTATGCCGACGAAAACTGGGATGCGACGCTTTCTACCAAGCAGTTCCAGATTTTCCCGCAGACCACGTCGTCGGCGACCAATGTCTATCGCGCCATGCCGCAGCTGGACATGAACTACTATAAAGACGATCTCGGTCCGTTTAATTTCCACACCTACGGACAGATAGCGAAATTCACCAACGTCAATCCGGCGTATCCGAAAGCGACGCGCTGGCACATCGCGCCGCAGCTTGATCTGCCGCTGAGCAACCGTTGGGGAAGCTGGGATAACGAAGTCAAGCTCATGGCGACCCACTACGAGCAGGATATCCCGAACAGCTATTATGATCTGGTGCCGGACTCCAGACTCAAGAGTTCCTACAACCGTGTGATGCCCGAGTTCAAGAGTGACGCGAAAATGGTCTTCGATCGCGCCATGGACTGGAACCCCGGCTACACGCAGACTTTAGAACCGCGTTTGCAGTACCTCTATATTCCTTATCGTGATCAGAGCGGCGTGCAACAGTATGACTCGACGCTGCTGCAGACCGACTACACCGGCCTGTTCCGCGATCAAAGCTATAGCGGCCTTGACCGTATCGCGTCAGCCAACCAGCTGGCCTCCGGTGTCACGACGCGTATCTACGATGACAGCCTGGTTGAGCGCTTCAACGTGTCTGCGGGCCAGATTTACTACTTCACGCCTCCGCGTACCGGCGACGAGAACAGTACGCTGGACAAGAACGACGACACAGGCAGCATGGTGTGGGCGGGCGACACCTACTATAAAATCAATGATACGCTGGCTTTCCGCGGTGGATTGCAGTACGACGCGCGTCTTGATTCCCTCGCCGTTGGCGATGCCGTGCTGGAATACCGTTCCGCAGCGGAAAAAATGATTCAGTTGAGCTACCGTTATGCCAGCCCTGAATATATCAAGGCAACCTTGCCTAACCTGACCAATCCGGGTTATCAGCAGGGTATTTCGCAGGCCGGTATCATTGGTAGCTGGCCGATTGCCGACCGCTGGGCCGTGGTCGCCGCCTACTACTATGACACCAAGGCCAAGCAGACGGCCGATCAGCTTCTGGGCGTGCAATACAGCACCTGTTGCTGGGCGGTTAACTTCGGGTACGAACGTCGAATCACTGAATGGGACTACACCCGTGAAAATCCAGGCAGTGAATATGACAACCGTATTTCATTTAACATTGAACTTCGTGGCCTAAGCAGCAATCAAACCCTGGGTACGAAAGAAATGTTGGCCAGTGGCATACTGCCTTACCAACGTGCCTTCTGATGTTCTGTAGCACGTTGAATTCAGTAGACTTGAAACTTGAACCCGCATTTGCGGATTAAATAAATGGAAAAAGTATGAAGAACTGGAGAACACTTCTCCTCGGCGTGGTGCTTTGTGCTAACACCGCGATCGCAGCACCTCAAGAGGTTGATAAAGTCGCCGCCGTTGTGGACAACGGCGTCGTTCTGGAAAGCGAAGTCAATGACATGCTGCAGTCCGTGCAGCAGCAGGCCAAGGAAGCGAAGCAACAGCTTCCCGATGTGACAACCCTTCGTCGCCAGATCCTCGATCGTCTGATTATGGATAACATCCAGTTGCAGATGGCGACCAAAATGGGCATCACGCTGACTGACGACGACGTCAACAAGGCCATTGCCAACATCGCCCAGCAAAACAACATGACGGTCGATCAACTGCGTAGCCGTCTGGCTTACGAAGGCCTGAACTACAACACCTACCGCACCCAGATCCGCAAGGAAATGCTGATTTCCGAAGTGCGTAACGGTGAAGTTCGTCGCCGCGTGACCATTCTGCCTCAGGAAGTCGATGCGCTGTCCAAACAGCTCGCAGCCCAGACCGGTAATGAAGCCGAGTACAATCTGAGCAACATTTTGCTGCCACTGCCGCAGAATCCAACGCAGGATCAGGTCAACCAGACTGAAATGCTGGCGAAAAAACTGGTGAGCGATCTGAACCACGGCGCGGACTTCGGCAAGACCGCCATGACCTACTCTGCTGACCCGCACGCGCTGGACGGCGGTAAAATGGGTTGGGGCAAACTTCAGGGTCTGCCTTCTCTGTTTGCGCAGGCGCTGGCCAACGCGAAGAAAGGCCAGGTTGTCGGTCCAATCCGTTCAGGTGTCGGTTTCCACATTCTGAAAGTGAACGACATGCGTGCCGTTGACCAGAAAGTTTCCGTGACTGAAGTCCATGCCCGCCACATTCTGCTGAAAACCTCCGTGGTTCTGACAGATGCGCAGGCACAGGCTAAACTTCAACAGGTAGCCGCGGCAATCCGTGGCGGTCGCGCCAACTTTGCCGACGAAGCCAAGCAGTTGTCACAGGATCCGGGTTCTGCCAATCAGGGTGGTGATCTGGGTTGGGCTTCACCTGACATGTATGACCCGGCCTTCCGCGATGCGCTGCTGAAACTGAAGAAAGGCGAAATCAGTGCACCGGTGCGCTCTTCCTTCGGCTGGCACCTGATTCAGTTGCTTGACACCCGTCAGGTCGACAGAACCGATGCCGTGCAGAAGGACAAGGCTTACCGCCTGCTGTTCAACCGCAAATTTGCCGAAGAGGCACAGTCCTGGATGCAGGAACAGCGTGCCCAGTCGTACGTGAAGATTCTGGATGGCAATGGACAATAATTCCTACGTGACGCAATCCGTGGTCATTACCCCCGGCGAACCTGCCGGGGTTGGACCCGATTTAGTCCTCGCACTGGCTCAACGGGACTGGCCCGTTGAGCTTGTCGTTTGTGCCTGTCCGTCTTTGCTGCTTGCCCGCGCCAAGGCGCTGGGTCTGCCTATTCGCCTGCTCGACTATCGTCCGGGCATGGCCAGACCGCAGGCGGCCGGTACGTTGACCGTACTGCCCGTCCAGCTTGCCGAGTCGGTGACGCCGGGTGAGTTGAATGTCGCGAACGGCCCGTACGTTGTAGAAACGCTGGCACGCGCCTGCGATGGTGCAATGAACGGCGAGTTTGCCGCGTTGGTCACCGGCCCCGTGCAGAAAAGTATTATCAACGATGCCGGTATTGCGTTTACCGGACACACCGAATTCTTTGCCGATCGCAGCCATTGCGAGCGGGTAGTCATGATGCTGGCAACCGAAGAGCTTCGCGTGGCGCTGGCCACCACGCATCTGCCGCTGAAAGACGTGTCGGATGCCATCACGCAGCAGAGCCTGCATGAAGTCATCACCATCCTTGATAACGACCTAAAAACCAAATTCGGTATCGCGTCTCCGCAAATCTACGTGTGCGGCCTCAACCCCCACGCGGGTGAAGGCGGTCATATGGGACGTGAAGAAATCGACACCATCACGCCCGCGCTCGATACCCTGCGTGAAAAAGGCATCAACCTGATTGGCCCGTTGCCCGCTGACACCCTTTTTCAGCCGAAATATCTGCAACATGCCGATGCCGTGCTCGCCATGTATCACGATCAGGGCCTTCCGGTGTTAAAATATCAGGGATTCGGCCGAGCCGTGAATATCACCCTGGGGTTGCCGTTTATTCGCACCTCGGTGGATCACGGTACCGCGCTGGATCTCGCTGCCACCGGCAAAGCCGATGTAGGCAGCTTTATTACCGCCTTAAATCTTGCCATTAACATGGCCTCAGTCAGTAATGACAATACCTTGTCTGCCATGACAACCCCTGTCAGCACCGACAACAACAGTAGTGATAAAACACAGCAATGAATAATCGAGTCCACCAAGGCCATTTCGCCCGTAAACGTTTTGGACAAAACTTTTTAAAAGATCAGTTTGTCATCGACAGTATCGTTTCCGCTATCCATCCCCTGCCCGGCCAGGCCGTTGTTGAAATCGGTCCGGGTCTGGCGGCGCTGACCGAGCCTGTCGCGGCACGTCTTGACAGCATGACCGTCATCGAGCTTGACCGCGATTTGGCGGCCCGTCTCGAAGTGAATCCAAAGCTCGGCAACAAGCTGCGGATCATTCAGGCCGATGCCATGACCGTCAACTTTGGCGAGCTTTCGCAGGAGCTGGGCCAGCCGCTGCGTGTGTTCGGCAACCTGCCTTACAACATCTCGACGCCGCTGATGTTCCACCTGTTCACCTACACCAACGCTATCAGCGACATGCATTTCATGTTGCAGAAAGAAGTGGTCAACCGTCTGGTTGCGGGGCCGAACAGCAAGGCCTACGGGCGTCTGAGCGTGATGGCGCAGTATTACTGCAACGTTATTCCCGTGCTGGAAGTGCCGCCGGAATCCTTTACGCCTGCACCTAAAGTCGACTCCGCCGTGGTTCGCCTGACGCCGCACGCCGAAATTCCGTATCCGGTTTCCGACATCCGCATTCTGGCGCGTCTGACCACCGATGCTTTCAACCAGCGTCGCAAGACCATTCGCAACAGCCTGGGCCACCTGTTTACTCCGGAACAGATGACCGAACTGGGTCTGGATCTGTCGATGCGCGCCGAAAACATCTCCGTTGAACAGTATTGCAAACTGGCAAACTGGCTTTCAGTGCGTAAACTCAACGAACAGCAGAGTAAAGAGCAGCCCAACAACGACCAGCAACCTTAACCGGAGTCACGCTATGCTTGATGCGCCGCGAGTCAGTATTCAGGTCCAAAGTATCTACATCGAGTCCCAGTCGATACCTGAAGAACAGCGATATGTTTTCGCCTATACCATTACTATCCGCAATCTCGGGCGCTTCAACGTACAACTGCTGCGCCGTTACTGGTTGATTACCAACAGTAACGGCCACAAGACCGAAGTTCAGGGCGAAGGCGTCGTTGGCGAACAGCCGCTGATTGTTCCCGGCGGCGAATTCCATTACACCAGCGGTGCCATCCTCGAGACGCCGATGGGTACGATGGAAGGTCACTACGAGATGGTCGATCACAACGGAGAAGCCTTCCGTGTCGCCATCCCCGTTTTCCGTCTCGCACTCCCTACGCTTATCAACTAAGCCGTTCCGTAAGAAGGTAAAATGTCGACATATTTAGTCGGGGATATCCACGGGTGTCTCGACGAGCTTAAAGCGCTTCTGGCACAGGTGGAATTCAACCCCGAACAAGATATTCTCTGGCTCACGGGGGACCTTGTCTCGCGCGGTCCCGATTCGCTGGGGGTTCTGCGTTTTGTCAGCGGACTGGGCGATGCCGTGCGTATGGTGCTGGGCAATCATGACCTGCATCTGCTGGCCATTTACGCCGGAATTACGCCGAATAAAGCCAAGGACAAGCTGACGCCGCTGCTTGAGGCAGAAGATGCCGATACGCTGATCAACTGGCTTCGCCGTCAGCCGGTGTTGCAGGTCGATGAAGAGAACAAGATAATCATGGGTCACGCCGGCATCACGCCGCAATGGGACGTCGAAACTGCAAAAATGTGCGCCCGTGAAGTTGAGGCCATCCTGTGCAGCGACAGCTATCCGCTGTTCCTCAACGCCATGTACGGCGATATGCCGAACAACTGGTCGGAAGAACTGACAGGGCTGGCGCGTCTGCGTTTCAGCACCAATGCCCTCACCCGCATGCGTTACTGCTTCCCGAACGGCCAGCTGGACATGATTTGCAAAGATGCGCCGGAAGATGCGCCGCGTCCGCTGAAACCGTGGTTCGACGTGCCGAGTCTGGTACGCGAAGAAGGCTACAGCATCATCTTCGGGCATTGGGCCTCGCTCGAGGGCAAAGGCACGCCGGAAGGGGTTTACGGACTGGATACCGGCTGCTGCTGGGGCGGCGAGATGACGCTGCTGCGCTGGGAAGACAAGGCGTATTTCACCCAGCCTTCCAACCGCAGGAAAGACAGGGAACAGGAGGCGGTGCCGAAAGCGGTGTAGTGTCCCCCTTCGCATCTCTCTACTGTCCTAAACAAAAAAGGCACCCACCGGGTGCCTTTTGCTTGAGGGTCAGAGGCGATTATTCGCCGCGACGGTCAAGGATTTCAAAGCAGTAACCGTGCGTATTGGCGTCATCTGCATCGTGGAATTCGCTGAACACGCTTTCCCATTCGTCAGGCTCGTAGTCAGGGAACTGTGTATCGCCTTCGACTTCGGCATCGATATGGGTCAGATACAGACGGTTGGCGCGGCTCAGCAGTTGAGTATAGATACGGCCACCGCCAATGATCATCACTTCTTCGACCTGACCGGCCGCGAGCAGCGCATCGTCAACGGAGGTTACCCAGGTAACGCCTTCGTGATTTCCGGGCTGGCTGCTGATAACAATGTTAAGACGGCCCGGCAACGGTCGGCCGATAGACTCGAATGTCCTGCGCCCCATAATAACCGGTTTGTTCAGCGTGTTGCGCTTGAACCAGGCCAGGTCAGCCGGTAAATGCCAGGGCATGGCATTTTCCATACCAATAACGCGATCCGCTGCCATTGCAGCGATCAGGCTGATAATCATCATGAAACCTTTGGTGAAGAGCTAATAAGAACATATTCGTGGTTCCGCCGGCAGACGACATACAGCAGACCAGGAACACATTCTATGTCGGGGCAGAAAAGAGCCACACTATACGGAAAGCCCATTCCGCCGTCGATACTCCGCTAAAGATATAAGAGACCTCTTAGCGGGTGCGCAGTTAGTCAGCACAAAGCACCAACGCGGCTCTGCGAGCAAGCGCCAACGCATCACTCTCACACCGATAACCAGCGGATCCTGCTAGGGCGTCCTGCCAGATTGTCACGCATGTAAACTGTTCAATACATTCTGGTCGAGAAAGTATACAAACGAAATAAGCCATTACGCGCAGCCCCTGTTAAAAATCGGCAGTTGGCGTATGATGCCGCCATAATTTTCCCTGCTCCTTGATGACGGTCAGTTTAATGCTCGAAACCTCCTTGTTTGTCGCCACTATCGCCGCGTTGGGGATGATCTCCCCGGCCCCGATTTCTTTCTGGTTATCAAGAATGCCGCGCGCTATCCGCGTCTGGCGGCATTGATGACCTCTGCGGGCGTTATCTGCGGCGTTATCACCCATATGTCCTACTGCGTGGCCGGTCTGGCAGTTGTCATAACCCAGACGCCGTGGCTGTTTGATCTGCTGAAATACGTGGGTGCCGCCTACCTTATCTGGGTCGGCATTCAGGCGCTGTTTTCCCGTACCAACAGCAAGATGAACCTCGAGAATATCGCCCCGCAGCAGGTCACGCTGCGCAAGGCGTTTGTGCAGGGCTATCTGTGCAACCTGCTGAACCCGAAGGCGACGCTGTTCTTTCTGGCGATGTTCACTCAGGTGTTGCAGATTAACTCGACCCTGAGCGAGAAACTGGGTTATGCCTCGATTATCGTCGGACTCTCCCTTATCTGGTGGCCGATGCTGGTTATTCTTATCCAGAGCGGTCCGGTTCGTCGCGGGCTGGCCAAGGCACAGAAGCTTATCGATAAACTGCTCGGCGGCGTATTGATAGCGCTGGGCATCAAGGTTGCGCTGAGCTGATTTTCTCAAGCCCGCCGTTTCGCCATAAAAAAAGCGCATTCACTGAATGCGCTTTTTTGTTATTGAAACCTTTCAAAAGGCGTTAGCCCTCTTTGGCCTCGATTACCTCGTGTTCAGGCGCTTTGCCGTCGATACTGCCGCGCCAGCTCTGCTGCTGTTCGCCCAGACGTTCCTGATCCTGCTCGATGGCCGCAGACAGCATATCGCGAGCACGCTGGATAGACGCCAGACGGAACTCGGTATCCTCGTAATTCTCGAGCGTCGCTTCGAGCATTTTCAGGTTGTAGCGTTTGAACAGATCGGCTTTTTCACGCGCTTCGTACGGATCCAGGCCAAGAATCTCCAGCGTTTCACGTCCTACGCGCAGCGAACCTTCAAACAGCTCACGCTCCGGCGCCTCGACGCCCAGCTGACGCAGCTGATACCAGTGGTCAACGTCACGCGCACGGGCGATGATTTTCAGGTTCGGGAAGTTCTCCTTCGCCAGTCGGGTCAACTCGAGGTTGGCTTCCACGTCGTCGATAGCATTAATAAGCACCTTGGCCTGACCCGCGCCTGCGGATTCCAGCAGATCGGCGCGCGTTGCATCACCGTAAAACACTTTGGTGCCGAATTTGCGCAAGGTTTCGATGTGATCCGGGTCGTTATCCAGAACCACCGTATGCACATTGTTGGCCAGCAGCAAACGACCGGCTATCTGTCCGAAACGGCCGAAACCGGCAATGATCACGCTGGCGTGTTCGTCGTCGATGATATCCTGCGGGCGATCGTCTTTCGGCGCGTTGCGCTCCAGACGGCTCGCGATAACCAGCAGCACCGGCGTCACCGCCATCGACAGCGCCACCGCAAGCGTCAGCGCCTTGGCCCAGTCGGCTGGCAGCACGCCCGCCGTTTGCGCGGCACTGAAGATAACGAAGGCGAACTCACTGCCCTGCCCCAGTAAAATGGCGAACATGCCGCGCTGGCGTTTAGGCACATTGAGCCACGGGGCCACAATCCACAGCAGCGCCGCCTTCAATACCATAAAACCAAACAGCAATACGGCAATCAGCAGCGGATGATGAATCAGCGTGCCGAAGTCGATAGACATCCCGACGCCGATAAAGAACAGCCCCAGAAGCAACCCTTTGAAGGGTTGAATATCGCTTTCCAGCGCGTGGCGGTATTCAGAGCTTGCCAGCATAACGCCCGCCAGAAACGCGCCCATCGCCATAGACAGCCCGGCCATTTCCAGCAGAATGCCGAAGCCAAACACCAGGAACAGCGCCACGGCGCTGAACACTTCGCGCATGCCGGAACGGGCCACAAAGTGCAGCACCGGACGGGCGACATAGCGGCCGAGCAGAATCACCATCGCCAGCGCGCCCACGACTTTCGCGGCCGAAAGACCAAAGGCCATCAGCGTGGTCGACTCACCGGTACTGGCAAGCAGCGGCACCATCGCCACCAGCGGGATAGCGGCGATATCCTGGAACAGCAGCACGGCGAAGGTGCTGCGACCGATAGGCGTTGGCGTCAGGCTGCGTTCGCTCATGGCCTGCATGGCAATCGCGGTGGAAGACAGCGCCAACGTCAGACCAATCAGCAGGGCAATCTTCCAGTCCAGCCCGAGCGCGGCGCAGAAGGCGCTGAGCACCAGCCCGCAGCCGACCATCTGGATGCTGCCGCCGCCAAACACGGAGGCGCGTAGAGTCCACAGGCGTTTGGGGTCAAGTTCGAGGCCGATGATAAACAGCATCAGCACCACGCCGATTTCGGCGAAGGTCAAGATAGATTCGGCGTCGGAGACCAGCTTGAGTCCCCACGGGCCGATGATACAGCCGGCAATCAGGTAGCCCAGCACGGAGCCGAGTCCGAAACGCACGGCGATAGGAACCGAACAGCGCCGCAGAGCCGAGATAAATCAGCCCCTCAATCATCATGCTGTGATTATCCATTGGCTTGCCCTTCCATGATCTGTACCGGATTCGCGGTCTGCCAGTCAATCAGACGCTGGCGATAGGCCTGCGCGCCCGCTTTCAGCGTTACTTCATCGCAGGTGAAGGTATTGTGCAGCGAGAAATACGGCTGCCACTTCATGCCGCAATACAGCGCCGTTGCCTCGAGAGGCTGACCCAGCGCGGCAAAGTTCGGGAATTGACCCAGCTCGAAATGCGCTTCGTTGCCGCCGGTCGTCACCGCCCACAGGCACCCCTTGTCCTTGAGCGCGTCGCCGTCCTGACCATAGGCCCAGCCGTGCTCCAGCACCTTGTCTATCCACAGTTTTATCAAGGGAGGCAAGCCATACCACTGCATGGGATGCTGGAAAACAATCAGATCGGCCTCTTCAACCGCCGCCTGTTCAGCCTTGATGTCAATGCTGAAGTCCGGATAAAGATCGTAGAGAGATCTGATTTTTACATCAGGGAGATCGTTAATCTCTTCGAGTAAGCGCCGATTGGCATGAGAATGCCGGGGATAAGGATGAGCATAGATAATCAGGATCATAAAACTTCCATTTTAAAACGTATTTTGTTCAGCATACGCAACTTGCGCCAGAGGAAAAACCAGTCACTTAGGTTATAAATAAAAAAACAAAAAAGAAAGGCGCAGCATGATGCCGCGCCTTTTGTCAGTTCTCAATCGCCTGCTGGATTAATCTTCGCGATTAACCTGTAATTTGTGCATGCATTTCCTGAACTGAAATCACCTGCTCGGTCGGGTCCGAAGACAGCGCCATGGTAGTGGCATAACCGCCGTTCATGGTGGTGTCGTAATGCACTTTATATTGCAGCGCGCTGCGGCGAATCAGCTTGGAGTCTTCAATCGCCTGACGACCTGCGGTGGTGTTGACGATATACGCGTATTCACCGTTTTTGATGCGGTCCTGAATGTGCGGACGTCCTTCGTGCACCTTGTTGACCTGACGCACGGTAACGCCTGCGGCGGTCAGGACTTCTGCGGTACCCTGCGTGGCATCCAGCTCGAAACCGTGTTCCAGCAACTTGCCCGCCAGAATCACGACACGTGCCTTGTCGCCGTCACGAACGGACAACAGTGCGCGCCCGCTTTTCTTCATGCCGGAAAGGCTGCCCAGCTGCGCTTTGGCAAAGGCTTCGGAGAAGGTTTTGCCAACACCCATGACTTCGCCGGTCGAGCGCATTTCAGGGCCGAGGATAGGGTCAACGCCCGGGAATTTGTTGAACGGCAGCACCACTTCTTTAACAGAGTAGTAAGGCGGGATCACTTCTTCGGTGATGCCCTGCTCGGCCAGAGTCTGACCGGCCATCACGCGCGCGGCCACTTTCGCCAGCGGAATCCCGGTCGCCTTGGAAACAAACGGCACGGTACGCGCAGCACGCGGGTTGACTTCAATCAGGTACACTTCGTTGTCTTTAACCGCAAACTGCACGTTCATCAGACCGCGTACAGACAGTTCGAAGGCCAGCTTCTCGACCTGCTGACGCATAACGTCCTGAATTTCCTGGCTCAGCGTATAGGCTGGCAGTGAACATGCAGAGTCACCGGAGTGAACGCCCGCCTGCTCGATGTGCTCCATGATGCCGCCAATCAGCACACGCTCGCCGTCGCAGATGACATCGATATCCACTTCCACCGCGTCGTCGAGGAAACGGTCAAGCAACACCGGTGCATCGTTGGAAACGCTCACCGCGTTCTGGAAGTAGCGACGCAGGTCGATTTCGTCATAGACGATTTCCATTGCACGGCCGCCCAGCACGTAGGAAGGACGCACCACCAGCGGATAACCGATGCCGACGGCTTTTTCTACCGCCTGCTCGATGGTCGCCACGGTGGCGTTTGCCGGTTGTTTCAGGCCAAGACGGATAACCGCCTGCTGGAAACGTTCACGGTCTTCTGCACGGTCGATAGCGTCCGGGCTGGTACCGATAATCGGCACGCCACAGGCTTCAAGCTCGCGCGCCAGTTTCAGCGGAGTCTGGCCGCCGTACTGGACAATCACGCCTTTCGGCTGCTCGATACGCACGATTTCCAGCACGTCTTCAAGCGTTACCGACTCGAAATACAGGCGGTCAGAGGTGTCATAGTCGGTAGAAACCGTTTCAGGGTTACAGTTGACCATGATGGTTTCGAAACCGTCTTCGCGCAGCGCCAGCGAGGCGTGTACGCAGCAGTAGTCGAATTCGATACCCTGACCGATACGGTTCGGACCGCCGCCCAGCACCATGATTTTTGGCTTGTCATTGGTAGGGTTGGATTCGCACTCTTCTTCATAGGTGGAATACATGTACGCGGTGTCGGTCGAGAATTCCGCCGCACAGGTATCAACACGCTTGTAGACCGGATGCAGATGCAGCTTGTGGCGCAGTTTGCGCATTTCGCTTTCGGACACGCCCGCCAGTTTGGCAAGACGCAGATCCGCAAAGCCTTTGCGTTTCAGGACACGCAGGAAATCGTAGTTCAGGGCATTGATGCCGCCTTTCGCCACTTCGCCTTCCAGCTTGACCAGCTCTTCAATCTGCACCAGGAACCAGCGGTCGATGTTGGTCAGGCTGAAGACGCCTTCGACGGTCATACCGGCGCGGAAAGCATCGGCGATGTACCAGATACGGTCGGAGCCTGCGTCTTTCAGTTCACGACGAATTTTGGTCAGCGCTTCAGGGTCTTCCAGGCTGACAACCGGGTCGAAGCCGCTTGCGCCCACTTCCAGACCGCGCAGGGCTTTCTGCATGGATTCCTGGAAGGTACGGCCAATCGCCATGACTTCACCGACGGATTTCATCTGCGTAGTCAGACGGTCGTTGGCACCGGCAAATTTCTCGAAGTTGAAACGAGGGATCTTGGTCACCACGTAGTCGATGGACGGTTCGAACGAAGCCGGTGTCTTGCCGCCGGTGATGTCGTTCATCAGTTCGTCGAGGGTGTAACCTACGGCCAGCTTGGCTGCCACCTTGGCAATCGGGAAACCGGTCGCCTTCGAGGCCAGAGCAGAAGAACGGGAAACACGCGGGTTCATCTCGATGACTATCAGACGGCCGTCTTTCGGGTTCACGGAGAACTGAACGTTGGAACCGCCCGTCTCCACGCCGATTTCACGCAGTACCGCCAGCGAGGCGTTACGCATGATTTGATATTCTTTGTCGGTCAGTGTCTGCGCCGGTGCGACAGTAATGGAGTCACCGGTGTGAATCCCCATTGCATCGAAGTTTTCGATAGAACACACGATGATGCAGTTGTCGTTCTTGTCGCGCACCACTTCCATCTCGTACTCTTTCCAGCCAATCAGCGACTCGTCAATCAGCAGCTCTTTGGTTGGGGAAAGATCCAGACCGCGGGTACAGATCTCTTCGAACTCTTCGTGGTTGTACGCGATGCCGCCACCGGTTCCGCCCATGGTAAAGGAAGGACGAATGATGCACGGGAAGCCGACGTCGGCCGCAATCGCCAGCGCTTCTTCCATGTTGTGGGCAATGCCGGAACGCGCAGTACCCAGGCCGATTTTCTTCATCGCGATGTCGAAACGACGACGGTCTTCGGCCTTGTCGATGGCATCGGCGGTCGCGCCTATCATGGTCACACCGAATTCGGCAAGCACGCCCTGACGCTCGAGCTCAAGCGCACAGTTCAGTGCAGTCTGGCCGCCCATGGTAGGCAGAACCGCATCCGGACGCTCTTTTTCGATGATCTTGCGCACCACTTCCCAGTGAATGGGTTCGATGTAGGTCGCATCGGCCATTTCCGGGTCGGTCATGATAGTCGCAGGGTTGGAGTTCACCAGAATGACGCGATAGCCTTCTTCGCGCAGCGCTTTACACGCCTGGGCACCCGAATAGTCAAACTCACAGGCCTGTCCGATAACGATCGGACCTGCGCCCAGAATCAGAATGCTTTTTATGTCTGTACGTTTTGGCATTATCTGCTCCTGTTAATTATTTCGCGCTGTTACGGTAGACGTCGATCAGTTCAATGAAGTGATCGAACAGAGGGGCTGCATCGTGCGGGCCTGGACTGGCTTCAGGATGACCCTGGAAGCAGAACGCCGGCTTGGTGGTGTGATGCAAACCTTGCAGGGTACCGTCGAACAGTGATTTGTGCGTCGTACGCAATGTCGCAGGCAGCGTCGCTTCGTCTACGGCAAAACCGTGGTTCTGCGCGGTAATCATCACGGTGTTGGTGTCCATGTTCTTCACCGGATGGTTGCCGCCGTGGTGACCAAACTTCATCTTGGAGGTCTTGGCACCGCAGGCCAGCGCCAGCAGCTGGTGGCCCAGACAGATACCGAAAATCGGGATCTCGGTAGTCAGGAAAGTCTGGATAGCCTCGATGGCGTAATCGCAAGGCTCCGGGTCGCCCGGTCCGTTGGACAGGAAGATACCGTCCGGATTCAGTTTCAGCACGTCTTCGGCAGGCGTTTGCGCCGGAACCACGGTCAGGCGGCAGCCACGGTCAACCAGCATGCGCAGGATGTTGCGTTTCACGCCGTAATCGTAGGCGACTACGTGATAGGGCAGCGCTTCGGCCTCTTTGGCTTCCGGCAGGTCGCCTTCCAGCGTCCAGCTGCCCTGCTGCCAGCTATAGGATTCCTGGGTAGACACTTCTTTCGCCAGGTCCATGCCTTTCAGGCCAGGGAACGCTTTGGCTTTCTCCAGCGCCAGTGCGGCATCTACCGAATCACCGGCGATGATGCAGCCGTTCTGCGCGCCCTTTTCGTTCAGCAGGCGAGTCAGTTTACGGGTATCGATGTCTGCAATGCCGACGATGTTCAGGCGTTTCAGGTAATCCGACAGGGTCTCTTCATTACGGTAGTTGCTGGCAATAAGAGGGAGATCGCGGATAACCAGGCCTTGGGCGTGTACTGCAGAGGATTCTTCATCAGCGGCGTTGGTGCCGACATTGCCGATATGAGGATAAGTAAGGGTGACTATCTGGCGGGAATAGGAGGGATCAGTGAGGATTTCTTGATAACCGGTCATCGACGTATTGAAGACCACTTCCCCCACTGCCGTTCCTTCTGCCCCGATGGCACGACCGTGGAATTGGGTTCCGTCTTCCAGAACCAATAGCGCTGACTTTATCAAAGCATCCTCCAAGAATAATCAATCATTATATTTGCATATTAATTCAGATCCGGTGACCTGATCAATGCAAAAATCGCACTCGGAGCGGTTATTTTTTTCGGCCCAAAGCTAATTTTTGGCAAATTGCGCGCATTCTAATGATGAGCGCCGATTTTGTCTACCAAAAGCACCATTATTTTACTGTTTTTTGCTGCACTCAGCGAAATGAGTCACGAATAGCGATAAAAGGACAGGATAAGTGGGCATAGTAAACGTTTGCGAAGGGGATTGTCTGGAAAATTCATTTTTTCATTAACTTTGCTTGAACCAATAGATATTGGGCGGTGACATTTTAACCAATACGGTAATCCAAAGGCAGAAAACAATGACAAATAGGCATTACAATACAAAAGTAAAAGATAACCCTAATTTTATAGGCAAAAGAAAAGGGCATTAAAATTTATGCCCTTTTATCAAAACATTATGATCAAAACAACCACATCACAGTTGTAAGGTAAACTTATAAATCTTCTAGACCGAGCACATCGCGCATGTCGAAAAGACCATTATTCTTGGAAGATACCCATTTTCCGGCACGAACGGCACCATTTGCGAAGGTCATGCGGCTTGAGGCCTTGTGGGTTATCTCGACACGCTCGCCGATATCGGCAAACATGGCAGTGTGTTCACCCACGATATCGCCAGCACGGATAGTCGCAAAACCGATGCTCATCGGGTCGCGTTCGCCGGTGTAACCCTCGCGCGCGTAAACGGCACAATCTTTGAGGTCACGACCCAGCGCCCCGGCGATAGCTTCACCCATGGCCAGCGCGGTGCCGGATGGCGCATCGACCTTGTGGCGATGGTGCGCTTCGACAATTTCGATATCGGTGTAGTCGCCCATGACCTTGGCGGCTTTTTCCAGCAACTTGAGCACGACGTTTACGCCGACACTGAAGTTGGCGGAGAAGACCACAGGAATTTCGTTGGCGGCCTGCTGAATCGCGGCCTTGCCTGCATCATCAAAGCCCGTCGTGCCGATAACAATCCCCTTGGCGTGCTTGAGGCAGAAATCCAGGTGTTCCAGCGTGCCTTCGGGACGAGTGAAATCGACGAGAATATCGAAATCATTGGCGACGGCGTGCAGATCGTCACTGACCTTGACGTTCAGGACGCCGACGCCAGCCAATTCACCGGCATCGGTGCCGACCAGTGAAGACCCTTTGCGCTCCAATGCCGCGCCCAAAACCACGCCTTCGGCCTGCTGTACGGCCTGAATCAGCTGGCGACCCATGCGCCCACCGGAACCGGCAATCGCCATGCGGATATCAGCTTTGCTCATAATTTCTCTCTTTATTAATGTATGCTGCCAGAAACAGAAGCAGGTTAACGACCCTGCCCTATTGGGGCCAGTGAAATTGCCTCATAATTAGAAAATTATGATAGAGGCGTGCCTGTATCAGTAAAATCTATTACCCTGAACGCGATAATGTCGGATTTTACCCTGCATCGACAAGACAAATCGTTGTAACCGCTCAATAAATGGTCAATATGCAGTTTATGAATAATCATGCATTCATTTGACTCGTTATTCTCCCCCGCCGAATTGCTTCCCTTTGTGTCCAAACGCATCCAGTGATGAGTATTGATATAAATTATTCCGTTTTGGTTATTGGATTTTGCCAAAAGGTTATGTTAATAAATAGCCAGCTAATTTTAAGTCGATGAACTATTGCAAAAGCATATATATCGATACTTTAATATAATTGCGATAAGTTATTGAATTGGCTATTTAATTAATCATTTATAAACAAACGGTTAGGCACAAAAGTCGACATTCAAAAGAGACAGCGTGCCAACGGTAATAAATGCCCGTCAATCACCCTTTTGAATCAGGGAATATAGAGACGCCAACATTGTATTGGTGTCTGGAGTAGTTATGAATTTTAAAATGCACAGGGTTTCACAAACGGTCGTTGCGGCTCTGGTTTTGGGTAGCGCGTCTTTTGCAGCACAGGCAGAAATTACCCTGCTGAAACAGGATCCCCAGCCCAACTATCCTCTAAGCCGTCTGGATTTCAAGATAGGCGGCAGTATTCGTCCGCAGGTGTCCAACACCATGGGCGATTCGGATAGAGGCTCCTACAAGAACAACGGCTACGATGCCGGAACCCGTTTTCGTTTTACCGCCGACTACTTCCTGTTTGATGACATTCACTGGGTCGGGTATTACGAGCTGGGCGTGAACATTCCGCAGGTGCTGGACTGGGATCATCATCACGCCAACGGCGCAAACAACACCACCCGTCGTCAGCTGTATACCGGCTTCAAGAGCAACACCTACGGCATGTTGACCTTTGGTCAGCAGAACAGCATTTACTATGATGTGGTCGGCATCAAGACCGATAACTGGAACAATGATATGGTCGCGCAGGCACCCGGCAACGGGATCAACGGCGACTACGATGGGTCCTACCGTTCGCGCAAGATGCTGAAATACAAGTATGCGGCGGGTCCGGTCGACCTGTACGCTGCCTACCTGTTCTCCGACGACGACTATTACGTGGGCAGCACGGGCAACAACCTCGCCTACAAGCGTAAAGGCGGCGGTTCCGTGGGAGCCAACTGGCACATCACCCAGGATTTAAGCTGGGGTACGGCGTACAACTACACCAGCGCCGAAGTGAAGAACCGCGCCAAAGGCGATTCCAGAGACTATGACCAGCATATTCTGGGTACCGCGCTGACGTGGGCGCCGGGTCCGTGGAACTTCTCGGCTGGCGGCGGCTGGTATCATAATTTCCTGAGCAACAAGGTCACCAACGAGCAGAACTATTTTGCAGGCGATGCCTACGGGATAGAGTACTTTGCAAGTTACAGCATTCCGGTGGACACCTTTGCCGTCAAGAGCGTCAAGCCTTACGTCATGGGCGATTACCTGAAATACACCACGGGCCGTGACTACTCGCGTACCGACAATGGCCTGGGTATCCAGTTCAAGCTGGCCTATAACTTCAGCATCAACTACGAACATATGTTTATTCATTCGTCCGATAACCTTGGCGATATCAACAGCGTTCGTCTGACCTACGATTTCTGATTCTGCCAAGTGCCATGCAGCCTGCCGACTCTCCCGGCAGGCTTTTTTTGCTTTTAAAACCTTGCCCTTCCCCCGTTCCCTCTCTGCGCGGCTAAACTCATCTCACTGAAATAATTATTTACCTCCGGGAGAAAAGTCATGCCTGCATTTTTAAAGTCCGCACTTACGCCGGTGACTGACTACCGCGCCACATTGGGTGAGACGCCGGTCTGGTGCCAGCGTACTCAGTCACTGCTGTGGATGGATATCGATAATCAGCGCCTGCTGCGCTACTGGCCGGAAACGAAAGTCGTCGAGCATCGCGAGCTGCCCTCGCTGACCAGCGCCGCCCTGCTGACCGATCAGCAGGACGTTTTCCTGCTCGCCGCGCAGGACGGCATTTTCCTCTACGAGTACCACGCCGAAACCCGCATTCCGCTTTGCCCCTATCCGGGTGCGCCGGGCACGCGCCCCAACGAAGCGGCGATCGCGCCGGACGGTTCTCTGTGGTTCGGCAGTATGGATTTGCAGGAGAAAGACAAAATAGGTGCCTGGTATCGCTTCGAAAAAGGCGACGCGCAAGCGCAGCTGATGATGGACAATGTCGGCACGCCCAATACGCTCGCCTGGTACGAAGGACGTGTGTGGTTTGCCGACAGCATGCAAAAGCGCTTTTATTCGGGCAATGCACGCCGGATTAATCCGCTTAAGCTTTCGTGCTTCTCATCCGGTGACAAGACCCCGGACGGCTCTACACTCAGCGAAGATGGCATGCTGATCACTGCCTGCTTCGGCGACGGCGTACTGCTGCGCCAGCAGATCAATCAGGGCGAGTTGCTGACACTCGACACCGTCGAGCTGCCCGTGACTCAACCGAGTTGCTGTGCGTTTGGCGGCGCGCAGATGAACCAGCTGTTTGTTACCTCGGCACGAAAAGGGCTGAAAGACCCGCACTCCCTCGAAGGCGCGTTGCTCGAGGTGGAAACCACGACGCGCGGCGCAGGGCAATATCAGTTCAAACTCTGATTCTCGGCATCTGAAAGATAAAAAAGGCTCTGCGGCACAGTGTGCGGCAGAGCCTGATTATTGTTGACTGCAATAGCGTCAGCTTACGGCTTTGATGTCGATACGCAGTTCTTTCGGCACTTCAAACACGATGTTTTCTTCGCGTCCGTCCATGTTCACAACGCCCAGACACCCCAGCGTTTTCAGGCGGTCGATGACTTCCTGAACCAGAACGTCTGGCGCAGAAGCCCCGGCCGTCACACCCACACTGACCGCGCCCTTCACCCACTCTTCCTGAATATCCGCTGCCGAATCAATCAGGTAGGAAGGCTTGCCGACACGCTGTGCCAGTTCGGCCAGACGATTGGAGTTGGACGAGTTTTTCGAACCGACCACCAGCACGACGTCGGCATCGTCTGACAGATTACGCACCGCTTCCTGACGGTTGGTGGTGGCATAGCAGATGTCGTCTTTGCGGGGTCCGACGATTTTCGGGAAGCGCGCGCGCAGGGCGTCGATCACTTCCGAGGTGTCGTCGACAGACAGGGTCGTCTGCGTCATGAAGCACAGATTGTCGGGATCTTTGACGTCGAGCTTCAACACATCGGCAGGCGACTCGACCAGATACATGCCGCCCGTCGGATTGTTGTACTGACCCATCGTGCCTTCGACTTCCGGGTGACCGGCGTGACCAATCAGAATCGCCTCGGTGCCTTTACGGCTGGCGCGGGCGACTTCCATATGCACTTTGGTCACCAGCGGACAGGTGGCGTCGAAAACGGTCAGGTCGCGAGATTTCGCCTCCGTTCTGACCGCCTGGGAAACGCCGTGCGCCGAGAAGATCAGAATGGAGCCGTCCGGCACTTCGCTGATTTGCTCGATAAATACCGCGCCGCGCTGACGCAGGCTGTCGACCACATAGCGGTTATGTACCACTTCGTGACGGACGTAAATCGGCGCGCCGTAAAGCTCGAGCGCGCGTTCTACGATAGTAATGGCGCGGTCGACACCGGCACAAAAACCACGTGGATTAGCCAGCAGGACTTGCATCAGACGCCTCCAATTCAGGGTCAATTTTCAATACTTCGATATCAAAATCAATATCATGACCGGCAAGCGGATGGTTGAAGTCAACGGTAACCGAACCTTCGGTAACTTCGCGCACTACGCCCGGCATTTCACTGCCGTCACGGGTCGTGAACAGCATGATGGTACCGACATCCGGCACGCCCGTCTCGATAAAATCACGCAGCGGGAAGAATTGAACCAGATCGGGGCTGTTTGCTCCAAAGGCCGACTCGGGCGACAGCGTAAATGCTTTCTTGTCGCCGACGCGCAGACCCAGCAGCTGGTTTTCCAGCGCATCGGACAGGCTGCCGTCACCAAGACGGAACAACGCCGGCTTGCCGTGACTCAGCGTCGATTCCGCCGTGGAGCCGTCTTCCAGCTTCAGCGTGAAATGCACCAATACCGCGCTGTCGTGTGTCACCTGCTCGGTCATTCTCTTATCCCTTACTTTTTGCCGTTTTGTCCGAAGAAGTCATGAAACCTTCAAGGACGACCAACACTGCGCCGACGCAGATAAAGCTGTCGGCCAGGTTGAAAATGGGGTAGTGCCAGTCATTGACGTAAAAATCGATAAAGTCGATGACAAAACCGTGAACCATACGATCGAACAGATTACCCAGCGCCCCGCCGATTATCATCGCAAAGGCGATGTTGTTCAGCTTCTGACGGCCGCTGCTGCGATACATCAGTACCATCAGCACGACGACGATAACCAGCGCGATGGCGGCGAAGAACCAGCGCTGCCAGCCTCCCTTGTCCGCCAGGAAACTGAACGCCGCGCCCGGATTGTGCGCGTAGGTCAGATTAAAGAACGGGATCAGCGGCATCGATTCGCCGAGCTGGAAATGATTCATTACCAACACTTTGCTGCCGAGATCCAGCACCAGCACAACAACCGCCAGCCAAAGCCAGCGGAGTCCGGTAGAACAGATAGGTTTACCCATTATGCAAATTCACGCTCTTCACCGTCACCGGCGATGTTGGTGGCACAGCGACCGCACACTTCCGGATGCGCCGCGTTGTGACCGACATCGGTGGTGTAATGCCAGCAGCGCGGACACTTCTCGCCCTGCGCCTTTTCCAGACCGATTTTCAGGCCTTTCAGCAGTTCGCTGGCAACGGCTGTGTCGTCGGCGTCGGCCAGTGGCGCAACTTTCGCACCCGAGGTCAGCAGCACAAAACGCAGTTCGTTGCCCAGGCTGTTCAGTTTGGCCGCCAGCGCATCGTCGGCATACAGCGTCACGGAAGCTTCGAGCGATCCGCCCAGACGCTTGTCGTTACGCGCCTGCTCGATGACCTTGTTGACTTCGCCACGCACTTTCAGCAGCTCTGCCCAGAACTCGTCGTTCATCGGCTGGCTTTGCTCCAGACCAAACAGACCGTCATACCACTCTTCGGTGAACACGAACTTGTCGCGCGCGCCCGGCAGGAAGCCCCAGATCTCGTCGGCAGTGAAGGACATGATAGGCGCCATCCAGCGCACCAGCGCTTCGGAGATGTAATACAGCGCGGTCTGACAGCTGCGACGCGCGTTGCCGTCGCTTTTCGCGGTGTACTGACGGTCCTTGATGATATCCAGGTAGAAGGAGCCCATCTCGACCGAACAGAACTGCATCAGACGCTGCACCACACCCAGGAAATCGTAGCGCTCGTAGGCGGCAATGATCTCGTCCTGTGCGGCTTTCGCGCGGCCCACGGCCCAGCGATCCAGCACGACCATCTCTTCCGGTTTCACGCTGTGCAGCGCCGGATCGAAACCGTTGAGGTTCGCCAGCAGGAAGCGCGCGGTGTTACGGATACGACGATAAGAGTCGGCGGCACGTTTAAGGATTTCGTCCGACACGGCCATCTCGCCAGTATAGTCGGTAGAAGCCACCCAGAGGCGCAGAATATCGCCGCCGAGCTTGTTCATGACTTCCTGCGGGCTGACAACATTGCCGATGGATTTCGACATTTTGCGGCCGTTGCCATCGACGGTAAAGCCGTGAGTCAGCACCTGCCTGTAAGGCGCACGGCCTTTCATGGCGGTAGAAATCATCAGTGATGACATAAACCAGCCGCGGTGCTGGTCGGAACCTTCCAGATACATGTCCGGTTCGTGACCGTTGAATTCAGGACGCACGTCAACCACGGATGAGTGGGTGGAACCCGAGTCGAACCAGACGTCCAGGGTGTCGGGCACCTTGACGTAATCGGCTGCTTCCGCACCCAGAATGTCTTCGGGGTTGAGATCCCACCACGCCTGAATGCCGTCGACTTCAACGCGTTTTGCGACTTCTTCCATCAGCTCGAGGCTGCGCGGGTGAAGCTGCTCGGTCTCTTTGTGCACGAACAGAGACATCGGCACGCCCCAGGTACGCTGACGGGAGATACACCAGTCAGGACGGTTGGCGACCATGTTTTCGATACGCGCCTGGCCCCAGTCAGGGATCCACTGCACGCCTTTGATCTCTTCCAGCGATTTCGCACGCAGACCTTTTTGATCCATGCTCACAAACCACTGTGGCGTCGCGCGGAAGATGATCGGCGATTTATGACGCCAGCAGCATGGATAGCTGTGGGTGAATTTCTCGAAATGCACCAGTGCGCCGTGCTCGCGCAGCAGTTCGACGATGATGTCGTTGGCCTTGAACACGAACTTGCCGTCGAGCGCCGGATAAGTGCCCGGCAGGTAGCAGCCGTTCGGCCCCACAGGGTTCGCCACTTCGAGGCCGTATTTCTTGCCTATTTCGAAGTCGTCCGGGCCGTGGCCCGGCGCAGTGTGAACGGCACCGGTACCGGCATCCAGCGTGACGTGGTCGCCAAGAATGGCAGGCACGTCGAAGCCCATGAACGGATGGCTGAAGCGCAGCAGCTCGAGGTCGGCGCCTTTGCATTCGCCCAGCACGGTCCATTCGGTTACGCCGATGCGTTTCATCACGCTGGCCACCAGATCGGTCGCCAGAATCAGGCATTGGCCGTCAATCTGTACCAGCTGATAGGCGAATTCGGCGTTCAGCGCGACAGCACGGTTGGCCGGCATGGTCCACGGCGTGGTGGTCCAGATAACCAGCGAGATAGGGCCATTGAATGCAGTCGCACCAAACTTCGCGGCGACCGCTTCGGCGTCTACGGCCTTGAAGGCGACGTCGATGGCTGGCGATACCTTGTCGTAATACTCCACTTCGGCTTCGGCCAGAGACGAGCCGCAATCGGTACACCAGTGCACCGGCTTCGCGCCTTTGTGCAGGTGACCATTGCCGATGATTTTACCCAGCGCGCGGATGATGTTGGCTTCGGTTTTGAAGTCCATCGTCAGGTACGGGTGATCCCAGTCGCCTAGCACGCCAAGACGGATGAAGTCGGCTTTCTGCCCTTCAACCTGCTCGGCCGCATATTTGCGACAGGCAGCGCGGAACTCGGCGGCAGTGACTTTCTCGCCCGGCTTGCCGATCAGTTGCTCGACTTTCAGCTCGATAGGCAGACCGTGGCAGTCCCAGCCGGGAATATAAGGCGAGTCGTAACCGGCCATCCCTTTGGACTTGACGATAATGTCTTTGAGAATCTTGTTGACCGAGTGACCAATATGAATGCTGCCGTTCGCATACGGAGGGCCGTCATGCAGAATAAAGGATTTTTTGCCCTTTTTGGCAGCGCGGATAATCCCGTACAGATCCTGCTTATACCAGTTGTCCAGCATCGCAGGTTCACGCTTGGCTAAATCGCCACGCATCGGGAACCCTGTTTCCGGCAAGTTCAGGGTGTTCTTAAAGTCACTCATAAGATTCTCGGTTCCGTTTTTCGGCTAGAAGCCGGGCTACTTGGGTATTGCGCTAGGTGTTAGCGTAAAGCTAGGTTTTAGCTCAAAAAGGTTTCAGCCCGAAGAAGTCGCGGGCTGTTTGCTCGTCGTTGGCAATTTGCTGCTTCAACGCATCGAGCGATGTAAAACGCTGTTCGTCGCGAATTTTCGCGCGCAGCACCACGTCAATGTGGCGCCCGTATAGATCCAATGTGGTGTCGAGCAGGTGAACTTCCAACTGCTTGCGTACCCCGTTGACCGTGGGTCGGGTACCAATGTTGGCGACACCAGGCAGCGGATCGGGACCCAGCCCCGCCACCTCGACCGCGTAAACCCCTTTACCGGACTTACGAGGCGCTTGAGCGGCACGTTGGCGGTCGGAAAGCCTATCGTGCGGCCCAGTTTGTCGCCATGAACCACTCTTCCCGAAATGCAGTAAGGGTGACCCAGCAGGGTTTCGGCCAGTGCCAGATCGTTATCGCGCAGCGCATCGCGAATGGCGGTGCTGCTGATGCGATGCCCGCCTTCGCGGAAGGTGCGGGTGCTCACGATATTGAAACCGTACTCCACGCCGGCCTGCAGCAAGAGCGTAAAATCACCGAGGCGCGCCGCACCAAAGCGGAAGTCGTCGCCGACGGTCAGAAACTTTACGCCGAGCTTTTCGACCAGCAGATGCGTGACAAAAGCTTCTGCACTGTTGGCGGCAAAGCGGGCATCGAATTTCACGCACAGCAGGTAGTCGATACCGCATTCGGCCAGATACTTCGCCTTCTCGCGCAGGTTGGTCAACCGTGCCGGGGCGTTTTCTGCCGAAAATAGCTCAAGAGGCTGAGGTTCGAAAACCATCACCATGGTCGGTAGACCCAGGCGACGACCTTCCAGTTTCAGCTGTTCGATCAAGGCCTGATGGCCACGGTGTACCCCGTCAAAATTACCAATAGTGAGCACGCACCCGTGGTGACGTGCCCGAATATTGTGTATCCCGCGAATTAGCTCCATAACAGGCTCAAATCCATAGCTGGCTCAAAACTGAGGAAATCGGCGGATTATACCTTGTACAGCCCATAAGGTTAACCAGCGATTCATGGGATCGCAGGAATCTCTTATCGATACCGGTGTTTTTTTGGTATCAGGGCGACTTGGCCGTAGATTATCTCTATACTCGGCGCTGTAAAACAGTGAGGCTTCATCGAAACCCCGTTTTCGCCAATCCCTTCTGTTTTCTCAAAAAATCTCGGCTTTAACAATCTCTGTTGGAAGAATAATCACTTCTTAACTGAATTTTATTGCGATGGACTGTATTCCGAGGCGGGAAGCTGTTAAAATCCTGCGCCATCACAACGTAACAAGCGTCGCTTGAAGTTCGGATGAAGTTCGAGCAAAGAAACGGCGCTTATTTGCACAAATCCGTTGACAAAAGAAGTCCGAAAAGGCATATTCCTCGGCCTTCGAATTGTCCTCAATAGAAAAATATTTGGGAGTTGGACCTTGGCTAACATCAAATCAGCTAAGAAACGCGCCGTACAATCTGAAAAACGCCGTCAGCACAATGCTAGCCGTCGTTCAATGATGCGTACCTTTATCAAGAAGGTACACGCGGCTATTGCAGCTGGTGACAAAGAAGCTGCACAAAATGCATTCAACGCAATGCAACCAATTGTGGACCGTCAGTCCTGCAAAGGCCTGATCCACAAGAACAAAGCTGCGCGTCATAAGTCAAACCTGACTGCGCAAATCAACGCAATGCAATAATCGCATTTTGTTGAGAGCTTGATAAAAAAACCGGCATCTGCCGGTTTTTTTATTTCCATTTTTTGCCTAGCCTTTCACCCGCTTCACCGGGAGCACGCTTCCCAGCAGCAGATAGCCCAATACGGCCGACAGCACCGATCCCAGCAAAATCCCTATCTTGGCATACACCATCATCGAGGCATCCGCATCGCCAAAGGCCAGCGACGCCAAAAAGATCGACATCGTAAAGCCGATACCGCACAACACCGACACCGCCGCAATCTGTTTAAAGCTCACGCCCTTTGGCAGTCGGGTGATTTTCAGCTTCATCGAGCCCCAGCAGAACAGCATGATGCCTATCGGCTTGCCAAACAGCAGCCCGGCCGCAATGCCCATCGGCAACAGCGAGAACAACCCTTCGCTCGAGACCCCCTGTAGCGATACCCCCGCGTTGGCAAAGGCGAACAGCGGCAGAATCAGCCAGGCGACCCAGGGATGAATGCCGTGCTCGACGCGCCGCGCCGGTGATGTTCCCCGAGTGCGCAACGGAATCAGGAAGCCGAGGATGACGCCTGCCAGCGTGGCATGAATGCCGGACTGCAAAATGCACACCCATAGGAAAATCCCGAGCACCACATAGGGTGTCAGATTCGTGACGCCGCGCCAGTTGAGCCAGCCCAGCGCCAGAATCGAGATCGCAGACAGCACCAGCGCGGTCACGGACGCATCGTGGCTGAAAAAGACCGCAATGATAACGATAGCGCCAAGGTCATCGATAATCGCCAGCGCCAGCAGAAACACTTTCAGGCTGGTGGGCACGCGCGACCCGAGCAGTGCCATCACGCCGAGCGCGAAGGCGATGTCGGTGGCCGCCGGAATCGCCCAACCCTGACGCGCCACATCATCCGCGCCGTTGAAGGCCAGATAGACAAGCGCAGGCGCAATCATGCCGCCAAGCGCGGCAATCGCCGGAAACAGCGCCTGCTCGCGACTCGACAACGCGCCTTCTATTAATTCGCGTTTAACCTCAAGGCCGACCATCAGGAAGAAGATGGCCATCAGACCGTCGTTAATCCACAGCAGCAGCGGTTTGTCGAGGCCATGCTGGCCGATCCCCAGAGAGACGGGAGTATTGAGAAATTCGAGGTACAGGCCGCTTAGCGAGGTATTGGCCATGATGAGCGCTACAAGGGCTGCCACGATTAAGACGATCCCGCCCGACGCTTCCATACGCAGGAACTGGCGAATCAAGTTTGTCACTTTTTAACACTCCTTTTGAAGACAAGGTCCGCAAAGAACATTCGCGCGGAATGAGTGCTGAAGTGTACTGATAATGTGCACAAATAAAAATCCCCAACCTCTCGGTCGGGGATTTTGCCTGTTCGGTTTGCGCCTGAAAGATTAGCGCGTCAGGTCGTCAAAGAACTTCTTCACGCCATCGAGGAAGCTTTTGGAACGCGGGCTGTTTTTCTCGCCCGATGCGCCGCCAAAGCTCTCTTCGAGATCACGCAGCAGCTGCTTTTGCTTCTCGCTGAGGCTGACCGGCGTTTCGACCACAACGCGGCAAAGCAGATCGCCCTGCGCACCGCCGCGAACGGATTTCACACCGCGTCCACGCATGCGGAACATTTTGCCGGTCTGCGTTTCCGAAGGAATCTTCAGACTTACGCGGCCGTCCAGCGTCGGGACTTCAATCTCGCCACCCAGCGCCGCCATGGCAAAGTTGATAGGCACTTCGCAGTACAGGTTGTTGCCTTCGCGCTCGAAAATCTTGTGCGCCTTGACCTGAACCTGAACGTACAGATCGCCTGCCGGTGCCCCCTGCTCGCCTGCTTCGCCTTCACCTTCAAGACGAATACGGTCGCCGGTGTCGACACCTGCCGGGATTTTCACCGACAGCGTCTTGGCGCGCTCTACGCGGCCATGGCCGTGACACTTGCTGCAAGGATCCTTGATAACGCTGCCGCGACCGTGACAGGTCGGACACGCCTGCTGTACGGTAAAGAAGCCCTGACGCATCTGCACCTGGCCCTGTCCGTGACAGGTGCTACAGGTCACAGGCTTGCTGCCCGCTTTCGCGCCGCTGCCGTGGCAGACGTCACACTCTTCCAGCGTAGGAATACGAATTTCTTTGGTTACGCCACGCACCGCCTCTTCGAGAGTCAGGTCCATGTTGTAGCGCAGGTCAGCGCCACGGCTGGCGCGTTGACGACGGCCACCACCAAAGATATCGCCAAAGACGTCACCAAAGATGTCGCTGAAGTCTGCACCGCCGCCGCCGTAACCCCCACCGCCGCCACCCATGCCGCCTTGTTCGAAGGCTGCGTGACCGTACTGATCATAGGCCGCACGCTTTTGCGCGTCGGTCAGGATTTCATAGGCTTCTTTAATTTCTTTAAATTTGCTTTCGGAATCTTTATCGCCCTGATTGCGGTCAGGGTGATGTTTCATCGCCAGGCGCTTATAAGCCTTTTTGATTTCGCGCTCGTCCGCTGTTTTGGAGACGCCCAAAATCTCATAGTAATCTTGCTTCGCCATGCTTTTGCTACCCTCAACATGCGTGCACGGGCGCAGAGTTTCCCCGACGCCCGTGCTAATTATCAACCGGTGACCGCAAGCTGCGGCAACCTATTGATTACTGTGCCTCAAGGGCTTATTTTTTGTCTTTGACTTCTTCGAACTCAGCGTCGACAACGTCGTCGTCTTTCGGCGCATTGGCGTCGCCGCCTTCAGCTTGTGCCTGCTGCTGAGCCATTTCCATCAGTTTGCCGGAAACCTGTACCAGTGCCTGGGTTTTCGCTTCGATATCGGCTTTATCTTCGCCTTTCGCAGCGACTTCCAGTGCTTTCAGCGCATCTTCGATAGCAGTTTTGTCTTCGGCCGGCAGTTTGTCGCCCGCTTCTTCCAGTTGCTTGCGCGTGCCGTGGATCAGGTGATCCGCCTGGTTGCGCGTCTGGACCAGCTCTTCGAATTTACGGTCTGACTCGGCATTGGCTTCCGCGTCGTTAACCATTTTCTGGATTTCTTCTTCGCTCAGACCAGAAGAAGCCTTGATGGTGATCTTCTGCTCACGGCCGGTGTTCTTGTCTTTCGCAGACACGTGCAGAATACCGTCGGCATCCAGGTCGAAGGTCACTTCGATCTGTGCCATGCCGCGTGGTGCTGCCTGAATACCGTCCAGGTTGAATTGACCCAGAGATTTGTTGTCGGCACAACGTTTACGCTCGCCCTGCACCACATGGATGGTTACTGCAGACTGGTTGTCTTCGGCAGTAGAGAACACCTGGCTGTGCTTGGTCGGGATAGTGGTGTTCTTGGTGATAAGCGGAGTCATCACGCCGCCCATGGTTTCGATACCCAGGGACAGTGGAGTCACGTCCAGCAGCAGAACGTCTTTAACATCACCAGACAACACGCCGCCCTGAACCGCAGCACCGATAGCAACGGCTTCGTCCGGGTTAACGTCTTTACGTGGCTCTTTACCGAAGAAGTCAGCAACTTTCTTCTGAACCATTGGCATACGGGTCTGACCACCGACCAGAATCACGTCCTGGATGTCGGAAACAGACAGGCCGGCATCTTTCAGCGCAACTTTCAGAGGCTCGATGGAACGGGTAACCAGATCTTCAACCAGAGATTCCAGTTTTGCACGGGTTACTTTGATGTTCATGTGTTTCGGGCCGCTGCCATCGGCAGTGATGTATGGCAGATTCACGTCGGTCTGCTGTGCAGAAGAAAGTTCGATTTTCGCTTTCTCCGCCGCTTCTTTCAGACGCTGCATGGCCAGAGGATCGTTACGCAGATCCATGCCCTGATCTTTCTTGAATTCTTCAACGAGGTAGTTGATCAGACGGCTGTCGAAGTCTTCACCACCGAGGTGGGTGTCACCGTTGGTAGACAGAACTTCGAAGGTTTTCTCGCCGTCAACTTCGTCGATTTCGATGATGGAAATATCGAAAGTACCACCGCCCAGGTCGTATACCGCGATGGTGCGGTTACCGACTTCGCGATCCAGGCCGTAAGCCAGTGCCGCTGCAGTTGGTTCGTTGATGATACGTTTTACTTCCAGACCTGCGATACGGCCGGCGTCTTTGGTCGCCTGACGCTGCGCATCGTTGAAGTAGGCCGGAACGGTGATAACAGCTTCGGTCACTGGCTCGCCCAGATAATCTTCAGCGGTTTTCTTCATTTTCTTCAACACTTCGGCAGAGATCTGCGGAGGTGCGATTTTCTGACCTTTCACGTCGATCCAGGCGTCACCGTTTTCAGCACCCACGATGCTGTAAGGCATGATGCCCTTGTCACGCTGAACTTCTTCGTCCTGGAAACGACGACCGATCAGACGCTTGATCGCAAACAGGGTGTTTTGCGGGTTAGTGACAGCCTGACGCTTAGCAGGTTGGCCAACCAGGATTTCACCATCCTGCGCATAAGCAATAATTGAAGGTGTGGTACGGTCCCCTTCGGCGTTTTCAAGCACACGTGCAGTAGTGCCATCCATGATCGCTACACAAGAGTTGGTGGTACCGAGGTCGATCCCAATAATTCTACCCATCTAAAACGTCTCCACTAAAATTCATTATTCGTTGAGGTTGTTACTCTATATGCGGACGGTTTTTTTGATTTCAACTGTCCGATATTGCTTAAGACCGGCGGTAACAACTGCGGTTGAGAATAAGATGGGGCCAAGTAACTCAGCATCAAGGGCAATAACAAAAAAAATTCGAGTTATTGCCCTTTGGGATCATTTTTAGACGGAATGGGCCGTTATCACGCGCCCGGAAGGGAGTCGATCAGCCGATTTTCACGCTTTGCGGTATGGTTGATGTCGCGATTGAGGAACAGACCCAGTCCCAAACCAAGAGCCGCCAGCGCCAGAACATAATAGGCGGGCGCCATCGGCGTCAGGCGCATGACCAGCGTAACGAAAATCGGAGTCAGGCCGCCAAATATCGCGTACGACAAGTTATAGGAGAAAGACAGGCCGGTGAAGCGCACCTCGGCCGGAAACGCGCGCACCATCACAAACGGCACCGCACCGACAATGCCGATGCTGAAGCCGGCGAGCGTATACAGCGGCTTGAGCAGCGTGCTGTCCTGCGCGACCAGGTGATAGAACGCCCAGGTACAGACCCCCAGAAACAGGCTGCCGACAATAAAGGTTTTGCTGGCGCCAAAGCGATCCGCCGCCCAGCCCGCCATCACGCAGCCGAAACCAGTAGGGCAATGGTTGCCATGCTGTTGGCCTGCAACGCCTGCGCCGCCGGAATGCCCCACTGCTTTTGCAGGAAGGTTGGCGTCATCAGAATCACCACCACGATGCAGGCCGACAGCAGCCAGGTCATCAGCATTGACACCACAATCTCTTTCTTGTGGTCACGCATCACCGATTTCAGCGGCAGGCCTTCCGACAGGGCCTTGCTGGCCTTCATCTCGACGAATACCGGTGTTTCATGCAGCCAGCGGCGCAGATACAGCGCAATCAGCCCAAAAATACCGCCGATAAAGAACGGAATACGCCACCCACCGGCCGTGATGGAAGACGCGGGCATCAGGGTGGTCATCAAGGTCGCCACCAGAGAACCCAGCAGGATCCCCGCGGTCAGGCCGGACGTCAGCGTTCCGCAGGCAAATCCGATGCGCTTTTGCGGCACGTGTTCGGCAACAAACACCCACGCCCCCGGCACTTCGCCGCCTATCGCCGCGCCCTGTAACAGACGCATCAGCAGTAATAGAAGAGGCGCGGCAATGCCGATGGAGGAATAGGTCGGCAGCAGGCCAATCGCCAGCGTCGGCAACGCCATCAGCAGAATACTGAGGCTGAACATCCGTTTACGGCCTACGCGATCGCCAAAATGCGCCATGACGATGCCGCCGAGCGGACGGGCCAGATACCCTGCCGCAAAAATGCCGAAGGTCTGCACCTGCCGTAACCAGTCGGGCATGGAGGCCGGGAAAAACAGATCGCCGATAACTGCGGCAAAGAAGACAAAAATGATGAAGTCGTAGAATTCCAGCGCGCCGCCCAATGCCGCGAGGGAGAGGGTTTTGTAGTCCTGCCGGTTAAGCCGGCGATTATTGTCGTGTTGCATAAGATACCCGAAGCCGTGTAGGGAAAAAAACTGCCGCCTTGTGTAAAGTAAAGATTACTATAAGCGGCAAATAATTTTCACACCACAGAGTCTGAATCTTATAGCAGAAAAAAGTCAACTTCAGCTTTTTATCTCGCGGATTGCGCTCTTGGGACGAAAAGCTGCTACCACGCTGCTCTGCGTTTCCACGTAGGGTCCGTCAAGCAACTGTATACAATAAGGTACGCTGGCAAATATTCCTGACACTATGACCTTACCTTCGGCGTCTTTTAGCCCTTCCAGCGTCTCTTTGATGGATTTTGGCTGGCCCGGCAGGTTGAGAATCAGCGCCTGTTTACGAATAACCCCGACCTGACGCGACAAAATCGCGGTAGGCACGAAGTGCAGGCTTATCTGGCGCATTTGTTCGCCGAAGCCTGGCATGATTCTGTCGGCAATCGCCATCGTGGCGTCGGGCGTCACATCACGTCGTGCCGGCCCCGTGCCGCCGGTGGTAAGCACCAGATGACAACCGGCTTCGTCCACCAGCTCGCAAATCGCCTGCTCAATCAGCGGCTGTTCATCGGGGATCAGGCGTTTTTCAAGGCTGAAAGGGGTCGTTAGCGCCTGCTGAAGCCACTCTTCCAGCGCCGGAATGCCTTTATCCTGATAGACACCGCTCGACGCCCGGTCGGAAACCGACACCAGACCAATTCGTAATTTATCCATTTCACGCCTCCTGAATGACGATAAAAATAGCGCGCGCCAAGTTGTCGCGCTGTCGTGCCAAATAAAACTCGAGTATATCGGTAACCTGCATGCGTGCAGGAGTAACAAACCCGATTTTTGCCGCAAAAAGACATAAAAAAGGTGGCCTGAGCCACCTCTTTCATTTATTTCACCGTTTTCACGGCGCGTCGACGATTACAGCAGGTCGGCGATCATTTTTTCAAGCTTGCCCTGGTCTACGGCAAACTTGCGGATGCCGTCGGCCAGCTTGTCGATAGCCATAGGATCCTGGTTGTGCTCCCAGTAGAACTGAGATTCGGTCAGCGGCTCTGGACGAGGTTTCACTTCACCGGTGTAGGACAGCTTGCGCTCAACGGTACCTTCGGTTTCTTTCAGCTCTTTAAGCAGTGCAGGTCCGATGGTCAGACGGTCACAACCGGCCAGCTCGATGATTTCATCGGTGTTACGGAAGCTTGCGCCCATAACAACGGTTTCATAGCCGTGCTGTTTGTAGTATTCGTAGATCTCGGTAACGGAAACCACACCCGGGTCTTCGTTTGGCGCGAACTCTTTCTTGTCGCCGTTGGTTTTGTACCAGTCGAGGATACGGCCAACGAACGGGGAAATCAGGTAGGCACCGGCTTCGGCACAGGCACGCGCCTGGGCGAAGGAGAACAGCAGCGTCAGGTTACAGTTGATGCCTTCTTTTTCCAGCTGCTCGGCGGCACGGATGCCCTGCCAGGTAGACGCCAGTTTAATCAGGATACGGTCGTTGCTGATGCCATGGTCGTTGTACAGCTTGATGAAGCGGTGCGCCTTGGCGATGCTGGCTTCGGTGTCGTAAGACAGACGCGCGTCAACTTCGGTGGAAATACGGCCTGGAACCAGTTTCAAAATTTCGAGGCCGATGTTTACGGCAAGTTTATCGGCCGCATCGGTAATCTGCTGCTCACGATCGCTGCTCTGGTCTTTTGCCCAGGCAATCGCTTCGTCAATCAGTTTACGGTATTCAGGGATCTGTGCAGCGTTGAGGATCAGTGAAGGGTTGGTCGTAGCATCCTGAGGCTGATACAGCTTGATTGCCGCGATATCACCGGTGTCTGCAACGACTTTGGTCAGTTCGCGTAGAGAAGTAAGTTTATCGGTCATTGTGGCATATCTCATCGTTTGTAGATTATCGTTGAGGCATTTTCATGCCTTGCCTTCTCTTGATGATAACATGCGCGATGACATGCGCAAGGCAGATGTGGCTGTGAAAGTTTTGCATATTAAAAGTTGATTATTAGTGCAATAAATGGGTAAAAAATAGGCAAAGGATGATGGATTAGCCATGCGTTATTTAAGGAATAGGGATTTGAATGGCCAGTTTGCTTAACTTTCTCGACGATATTTTATGGGAATCGATCCTTATCTATTTCCTGCTCGGTTTCGGAATCTATCTCACGTTGCGTACCCGCTTCGTGCAGTTTCGCCGCTGGCCGGAAATGTTTCGCAGCCTTAAACGCGACAATAACGACGACCGGCGCGGCCTTTCAGGCTGGCAGGCGCTGGCAGTAACGCTGTCGGGGCGAATCGGGGTCGGCAGTCTGGTCGGCGTGGCCATGTCGCTTGCCGCAGGCGGACCCGGCGCCATTTTCTGGATGTGGGTAATCTCCCTTCTCGGCATGCCGATGGCACTGGTGGAAAACACGCTGGCGCAGATTTTTAAAACCACCGATCAACGCCAGCAGTTTCGCGGCGGGCCTTCCGAATATATGACCCGTGGCCTGGGTATGCGCTGGATGGGCGTGCTGTTTTCCGTATTGATGATGCTCACCGTCAGCATCGTTTTCAACGCCTTGCAGGCCAAAGCGGTCGTTCATGCCCTCTCCGGTGCCTTCGACTTCAATCCACGGTATACGGCAATCGCGCTCGGCGTGGTCTTTACGCTCACCCTGTTTGGCGGTTTGCGGGCCATCTCCAGAATGTCCGTCTGGCTTGCGCCGCTGATGAGTCTTGGCTATCTGCTGCTGGCCTGCTGGGTCATGGCCGATAACCTCGCCCGCCTCCCCGCCGTGTTCATGCTGATTTTCCGCAGCGCTTTCGGGTTGCAGGAGTTTGCTGCCGGTGCCCTGGGCTACGGCGTGACGCTGGCTCTGACGCAGGGGATTCAGCAAGGTCTGTTTTCCAATGAGGCGGGTTCCGGATCCACGCCGCATATCGCCGCCCTCGCCGCCGCGAGGCATCCGGCCAGTCAGGGCTTTTCGCAAATGCTCGGCATTCTGGTCGATACTTTCGTTGTCTCGAGCGCTACGGCGATGATCATTCTGTCGTCGGGTTTGCTGAATGCTCCCACCGATCGCATCAGCGGCATCGGGCTGCTGGCGCTCGCGGTCAATGCCAGTGTCGGCACCGTCGGGCCGCAGATACTGGCGCTGTTCATGCTGGCCTTCGGGTTTACCACCATGATTGCCAACTACCTGTATTGCGAGAACAATCTGCTGTTTTTACAACGCGGGAAAACGGGATCGATTTATCTGCTGCGCGTGCTGATGCTGGTGCTGTTACTGGCCGGTTGCCTTGTCAGCACGCCGTTGCTGGTGCAGACGGCGAGCATTTCGCTGGCGGTGATCACCATCATCAATCTTACCGCCATTGTGCTGCTTTCGGGTCTGGCGCTCAGGGTGATTAAAGATTACGAACGCCAATGCGCGATGGGACGGGTTCCAGTCTTCAATCCCGACAGTTTTCCGGAGCTGAAAGGGCAACTGGAGGTCGGCATTTGGAAATAGCCCGCACGAAGGCACAGCCTATCGGTACGATTTTTCTAATTCAGGCGTTTCTTTGATAAACTGACTCCCTAAAACATCGAAAAACAGCCTTTTAATTTCCTGCAGATTCACCGCGCAGACCAACCGGACGCCCTTATGCTGACTATTATTTCTCCAGCCAAAACGCTTGATTACGAAAGTGAGCTTGCCACCCGTCGCTACACGCAGCCTGAACTGCTGGATAAATCCAGCCAACTGATTTCGATTGCCAAAAAGCTGTCGCCCGCCGAGATTGCCAGCCTGATGGGCATCAGCGACAAACTCGCGCATCTCAACGCCGAGCGTTTCAACAGCTGGCAGCCTGATTTTACCCCCGAGAATGCGCGACAGGCGATTCTGGCGTTTAAAGGCGATGTTTATACCGGTCTTCAAGCCGAAAACTTCAGCGAACGCGATTTCGATTTCGCGCAGCAACACCTGCGTATGCTGTCAGGACTGTACGGCCTGCTGCGCCCGCTGGACCTGATGCAGCCATACCGCCTCGAGATGGGTATTCGCCTGAAAAATACCGAAGGCAGCAATCTCTATCACTTCTGGGGAGATTTGCTGACGGAAAAACTCAACGCCATTCTCAAGCAGCAAGGCGATAACCTGCTTGTCAATCTGGCTTCCGACGAGTATTTCAAAGCGGTTAAACCGTCGAAGCTGGAGGGTGAAATCATCAAGCCGGTGTTCCTCGACGAGAAAAACGGCCAGTTCAAAGTCATCAGTTTCTATGCCAAAAAAGCGCGTGGATTAATGAGCCGCTTTATCATCCAGGAGCGTCTGACACAGCGTAAACAGTTGCAGGAGTTTGATTTGGAAGGATATCAGTTCGACTCTGCGCGTTCGCAGGGCAACGAATTGGTGTTTACCCGCGCGGATATCCACTAGCCGTTTATCGACCACGTAGCCCGCTCTTAAATGCATAAAAAAGGCCATCATCCGATGGCCTTTTTGTGTTTCTACGGCAATTACTCTGGCAACGCCATCAGGAATTTACGCAGTTCGCTGAAATCGGCGGACAGGTCGTGAGACAGCAACGCCAGCTCGGCGCGATCGGCCAGCTCTTTCGGCAGCGGGAGTGACTGACCCAGAATTGCCTCGACGCTCTCCTTGAATTTCGCCGGATGCGCGGTACCGATAAACAGCCCGAACTCCCCTTCCTGCAACTGATCGCGCAGTGCACGGTAGGCAATGGCCGCGTGCGGTTCGGAGATATAGCCTTTTTGGCCAGCTCGCGCATGGTCTCTTCCGTGGTCTGATCGCTTACCGCCGCATAGCCCAGATCCTTTAACTGCCAGATCTTGCGACGATACAGCTCTTCAACGCGCGGCCAGTTGTTCGGCTGGCTGACGTCCATTGCGTTGGACAAGGTGGCCACTGTCTTGTTTGGCGTCCACTCGCCGTTGCCCAGAAAACGCGGCACGGTGTCGTTGGCATTGGTCGCGGCAATAAAGCGCTTGACCGGCAGACCCAGAGACTTGGCCAGCAGGCCCGCCGTCAGGTCACCAAAGTTGCCGCTCGGCACGGAAACCACCAGCTGATTGCGGGCTTCCTGCGGCAGTTGCGCCACGGCTTCGAAGTAGTAGCAAATCTGCGCCAGCAGACGGCTGATGTTGATGGAGTTGGCCGAGTTGAGGTGCAACGCGGTTTTCAGCTCTTCATCATCAAATGCCTGCTTGACCAGCGCCTGACATTCGTCGAAATCGCCGTCGATGGCGACGGTGTGAATGTTGTCGCCGAGCGTACAGAACAGTTTTTCCTGCAGCGGGCTGATTTTGCCACGCGGATAGAGAATCACCACGCGCACGTTTTTCAGGCCGTGGAAGGCGTGGGCAACGGCGGCACCGGTATCACCGGAGGTGGCGGTCAGAATGGTCACCGGTTGATCGCCCGAGACTTCGGTCAGGATCTGGGCCATAAAGCGGCCGCCGAAGTCCTTGAACGCCAGCGTCGGGCCGTGGAACAGCTCCAGACAGGCCACGTCTTCTTCGACCTTCGCCAGCGGTGCCGGGAAGGCAAAGGCGTTTTTCACCCGCTGATACAGCTGCTCTTCGGAAATTTCATCGCCAATAAAAGCGGAAAGAATACGGCTGCTGCGCGTGACGAAATCCATCTCGAGCAGTCTGTCGATTTCAGTCAGCTCAAACTCGGGCAGATCCAGCGGGAAAAACAGTCCTTGTTGCTTACCCAGACCCTGCTTCACCGCCTGGGCGAAGCTGACCTGCTCGTTGTGATCCTTCAGATTGTAGAGTTTCATTGATTATCCCAGTAGTCTCGCGCCTGCGGTATCCAGGCGACAAATATGAACAAAGCCTTCGTCATTTTGCAGATAATGCGTCTGCAACCAGTCAGCCATTCGTTGTGCCGTCGCGCTATCGTTGCAGATAGCAAACAGCGTCGGGCCGGAGCCTGAAATTCCGCAGGCCAGCGCGCCTATCTCTTCGGCGGCGGTACGTGCCTCGGCAAAGCCCGGCAGCAAACGGGTGCGATAAGGCTCGGCAATCACGTCTTTCATCAATTTAACGGCCAGTTCCGGCTGTCGGGTATGACAGGCGTGGATAAAGCCGGACAGATAGCGGCCGTGGCTGATGCAGTCCTGACGACGATACTGCGCAGGCAAAATGGCGCGCGCCTCGGCCGTGGAAACCTTGATGCCCGGATAGGCCATGACCCACAGCCAGTCGTCGAAGCACGGCACGTCCTGAGAGATGATACCCAGCTCTTCGAGCATCAACTGCAAGCCACCAAGATAGCACGGTGCCACATTATCGAAGTGAACGCTGCCGGAAATGCGCCCTTCCAGCTCGCCCATCAACTCGAGCATTTTATTGTCGTCGAGCTGATTGTTGTTGAATTCGTTCATCGCCATCAAACCCGCCACCACGGAACAGGCGCTGGAACCCAGCCCCGAGCCGATCGGCATGTTTTTCTCGAGCGTCATGGCGACCGGAATAGCTTTGCCGACTTCCTGACAGTAACGCTGCCAGCATTGGTAAACAATGTTCTCTTCCATCTTGTCAGGCAGTTTGGAGACAAAGCGCCCTTCGTTTCTGAGACTGAATACCGGGGCCGCCTCGACGGTCACGCAGTCACCCAGCAGCTCTCCGTTTACCGGAGAAACGGCTGCGCCCAGCACATCAAAACCAACGCTGACATTACCAATTGATGCCGGGGCATACACCTTAACCATATTAAACTCCTAACTTCCATGACAGCGTTCGCAGCAGGTCGGCGAAAACACCGGCGGCAGTAACATCGTTACCCGCACCGTAGCCGCGCAAAACCAAAGGAATCGGTTGATAGTAACGGCTGTAGAATGCCAGCGCATTCTCGCCATTTTTTACTTTGTACAGCGGATCATTGCCGTCAACGGCTTCGATTCTGACGCGGCAGCGCCCTTCGTCAATCGCGCCGACATAGCGCAGCACTTTGCCTGCCGCGGCGGCTTCGGCCACGCGCTGTTTAAACTCGCCGTCGATTTCGGGCAGACGGGAGAGGAAGGTGCTGACGTCTCCGCTAGCGTCAAAGGATACCGGCAGAACGGATTCGACTTCAATATCGGACAGTTCGAGTTTGTAACCGGCTTCACGCGCCAGAATCAATAATTTGCGCGCCACGTCCATTCCGGACAGGTCATCGCGCGGATCCGGCTCGGTAAAGCCGCTTTCGCGTGCTGCAAGCGTAGCGGCAGACAGCGACACGCCTTCATCCAGCTTGCCGAAAATCTGCGACAGCGAACCGGAAAGGATGCCGCTGAAACGGACCAGTTCGTCCCCTGCATTCAACAGGTTCTGCAGGTTTTCGATAACCGGCAGGCCCGCGCCGACGTTGGTGTCGTAAAGGAACTTGCGGCGCGAACTGGCGGCCGCTTTGCGCAGCTGATAGTAGTAGTTCATCGACGAGGTGTTGGCGCGTTTGTTCGGCGTCACCACGTGGAAACCGTCGGCCAGGAAATCAGCGTATTGATTGGCGATGCTTTCGTTCGACGTACAGTCGACAATCACCGGATTCAGCAGGTGATACTCTTTCACCAGACGGATGAGACGGCCAATGCTGAAGGTTTCCTGCGCCGCGCCCAGCTCGTCGCGCCAGCTTTCCAGCGCGATGCCGTGCACGTTGGTCAGCATCGCGCGGGAGTTGGCGATACCGCAAACGCGAAGATCGATGTGTTTGGCCTTGAGCCACGCCTGCTGACGACGAATCTGTTCGATCAATGCGCCGCCCACGCCGCCTGCGCCAATCAGGAACACTTCGATGACCTGATCGGTGTTGAACAGCATCTGATGGCTGACGCGCACGCCCATTGTTGCATCGTCATTATTGACCACGACCGAAATCGAGCGCTCGGAAGAGCCTTGCGCAATCGCCACGATATTGATGTTGGCGCGCGCCAGAGCCGAGAAGAACTTGGCCGAAATACCGCGCAGGGTGCGCATGCCGTCACCGACGACGGAGATAACCGCCAGTTTTTCAGTGACATCCAGCGGCTCCAGCAGGCCGTTTTTCAGCTCCAGATAGAATTCGTCTTCCAGCGCCTTGCGTGCGCGAATCAGTTCGGACTGCGGCACGCAGAAGCTGATGCTGTATTCCGAAGAAGACTGGGTTATCAGCACCACCGAAATGCCCGAGCGCGACATGACCGCAAATACGCGGGCGGCCATGCCAATCATGCCTTTCATGCCCGGACCGGAGACGTTGATCATGGCCATGTTGTTCAGGTTGGTGATGCCCTTGACCGGCGTATTCTTGTCTTCGAATTCACTGCCCGCGCTGTGGCTGCCGATAAGCGTGCCCGGCGCCTGCGGATTGGAGGTGTTCTTGATAAGGCACGGGATCTGGAATTGGGCGATGGGCGTGATGGTGCGCGGGTGGAGAACTTTGGCACCAAAATACGAAAGCTCCATCGCCTCCTGATAGGACATCGACTTCAGCAGGCGTGCATCCGGCACGATACGCGGGTCGCAGGTATAAACGCCGTCGACGTCGGTCCAGATTTCACAGCAGTCGGCGCGCAGACAGGCGGCCAGAAACGGCGGCCGAATAGTCGGAACCGTTACGGCCCAGCACCACGAGTTCGCCTTTTTCATTCCCGGCGGTAAAACCGGCCATCAGCACGATATCGCTGGCAGGAATGTTGCTGGCGGCAATGCGGGCGGTGGATTCATTAATGTCAACGGTAGATTCGAGATAGTGGCCGACGGCAAGCAGCTTCTCGACGGGATTGATGACGCTGACGCCATAACCTCTGGCCTTGAAGACCGCCTCCATGATGGCGATGGACAGCTTCTCGCCTCGGCAGATGATGCTGGCGTTGACGCTGTCCGGGCATTGCCCCAGCAGACCGATGCCGTGCAGCAGTTGCTTGAGCTGGCCGAACTCCTGTTCGACAAACAGTTTGACGGCGGGTTGATCAAAGTTCGGCAGCGCGGCGGCCAGACCGCCAATCAGCTCGGCAAAAATGCGTTCTGCATCGCTCATGATCGGCAGGATGTCCTGCCCCGCAACGGTTTTTTCGATCATCGCGACCAGATGATTGGTAATTTTAGCAGGGGCTGACAATACCGTAGCGACCTGTCCCTGACTTGCATTGCTTTCCATGATATCCGCGACCCGCAGGAAGCGTTCGGCATTTGCTACTGAAGTCCCGCCAAATTTCAACACTCGCATTTCTGGTTTCTCCTACTCTCGTAATGAGCAATTTTTACAAGGGAATGTAGCCGTAAAAAAAAGCCCGCACTGGTTAGGTGCGGGCTTTTTTCTGTTTTTCCTGTACGCGTCAGCCCGCCCCGTTACCGATGGTAATGGTGGTGGTAATAATTGTTGTGTTCAGGCTGATGTGTCGCATATTTTTTTATGGTTATCTTGTCGGTTTTTACTCTGTCTGCCCTATTAGCTAAAGCATCAGGCTCCGTAAGTCAATTTTTTTCTATTTTTTGACCAAAAAACGCATTCTGTTCGCGCAGTGCAATTGACCATGTCGCTGCCCTGTTTTTAGATAATAAAACCAGTAATGCGCATAAGAGATAGACAATCCGCTTCAGGGGCGACAAAAAGCCCCTCAGCCTAATTGGCGAATTTTTTTCGATATCGTGCAGCAAAGTATGCAACATCGCCGCGTCTCTCTGCTCCAGCACGCCGAGTCTTTGCTGGAGCCAATCGGCCAGTTTCTGGTCATCCTGCGCGTCGAGATTCACCAGCAAACGCGAGACACGCGCACGCAATGCCTCGAGTTGACCGGCTTCGGCCGGCAGCGGCTGTTTCTGCGCCAGCTGATTCAGAGAGGAAAGCTGATAACAGAACACCATCACCGCCTGCCCAAGATTCAGCGAAGGATAATCGGCGACCATCGGCACGCCGGTCAGCACATCCGCCAGCTCCAGCTCTTCATTGGTCAGCCCCGAATCTTCGCGGCCAAACACCAGCGCGACATTCCGGGTCCAGCTCTGGCGTTCGGCGAGCTGGCTTTCGAGCTCCTGCGGCGTGCAGTAATAATGAAAGCGCGCGCGGCTGCGGGCGGTGGTGGCGATGGTGAAATCCATATCGGCCAGCGCCGCTTTCAGGCTGTCGAAGTGCCGGGCATTTTGCAAAATCTCGCCCGAGCCGTGGGCAACCCAACCGGCTTCCGGCTGGAGATGCGCCTGGCTGTCGACAATACGCAGGGAGGCAAACCCCATGGTTTTCATTGCCCGCGCCGCTGCGCCGACATTTTCGGGCCGGGCCGGCGAGACGAGAATAATATGCAGCTGCATGCGCTACCTCTGAAAAATGAAGATTAAAGAAGATCAGTAGGTCGCCATTTCGATTTATTTAAGGCAACAGACAATCGGGATGGCGGCAATTATAATTCACATCCGTTTAACAGTCTTCGAATATGTCGGCCGGAAGGAATCGGGAAAAGCATTTAGCCTGCATAGAGATAGCCGAATAGGGGCTGCGTCACATTCTCGTATTAATAACACTTACAAATCAGGGAAATAAGAACTCTGATACTACTTGTTAACTTTTATGAAACTTAAGGTTATTTAACTATCAAATAATTTTTAATAAGCGATGAAATGTAAGTGCCGAGTACCGGATTTTAAGTATTTTTCACCTTTCTGTTACCGTGCTACAATTGAAATTGATATATGTCAACAAAGCGTAGTTTTGTTGCATGGCAGTTTCGGTACTCGCTGTTATATTGCTGTTAATAGGGTTAGGATATGCGCCGCTCAAGGTACCCTCGGAACTGCAGGATGTGGTATCCCAACTGGGCTGGCGATGTTGTTGCCGTTGATGGAAACTGTACCTAGAACGCGTTTACGTACTTGAGTCATGTAAAGAGTGGAACAGGACAAGAAACTGTCGAATTCATGTGTATATCAAAGACTTCTGTACTCCTATTTTCTATTTGTTGGCAATCTTAGGTAGCAAAAATGCAGACCCCCAAATTCTTATCGTCGAAGACGAGTTAGTAACACGTAATACTTTAAAAAGTATTTTTGAAGCAGAAGGCTATGCCGTATTCGAGGCCAATGATGGTGCCGAAATGCATCACATTCTGTCCGAAAACAACATCAATCTGGTTGTCATGGACATCAACCTGCCAGGCAAAAATGGCCTGCTGCTGGCTCGCGAACTGCGCGAGCAGGCGAAACGTGGCGCTGATGTTCCTGACCGGCCGCGACAACGAAGTCGATAAAATTCTCGGCCTGGAAATCGGTGCCGACGATTACATGACCAAACCGTTCAACCCGCGTGAGCTGACGATTCGTGCACGCAACCTGTTGACCCGTACCATGAATCTTAGCCCGGTGGGTGAAGAGCGTCGTCTGGTCGAGAGCTATCGTTTCAACGGATGGGAACTCGACATCAACAGCCGCTCACTGGTAAGCCCGGCGGGTGACCAGTACAAGCTGCCGCGCAGTGAATTCCGCGCCATGCTGCATTTCTGCGAAAACCCGGGCAAGATTCAGACCCGTGGCGATCTGCTGAAAAAAATGACCGGCCGCGAACTCAAGCCGCATGACCGTACCGTGGACGTGACCATTCGTCGCATTCGCAAACATTTCGAAGCGACACCCGATACCCCGGAAATCATCGCCACCATTCATGGTGAAGGTTATCGCTTCTGCGGCGATCTCGAAGAGTAACCCTCTTCCCGCCGCGTAGTGCCTGGCGGAGAAACTGCCGTCGCTGTAGAGTAAAATCGTTAACAAACGGGTTGCCAACCGGTCTGTAACAGTAAAAAAGGCCAGCGAATGCTGGCCTTAACTTTGGCGGTTTTACAGACAGTGACTGCCTGACTCTGCCCCGACCTTAGCGATTGGTCCACGGAATAATAGGCACGGCGCTGATGGCGTTTTTCGGCGAACCGTCAACGACCTTGTCCGAATAGCTCAGATAAACCAGCGCATTGCGCTTGGCGTCATAGAAACGTACGACCTGAAGTTTCTTGAAAATCAGGGAGGTACGTTGTTTGAAGACCACCGTCCCCTTGTCTCCGCCCTTCTTGATGTCATCAGACACCTCGACCGCTCCAACCTGCTGGCAGGAAATGGCCGCATCCGAGGTATCTTCCGCCAGACCCAGTCCGCCCTTGATGCCGCCGGTTTTTGCACGGCTGATATAACAGGTTACATTTTTGACATCGGGATCGTCGAAGGCTTCAACCACGATTTTATGATCCGGTCCAAACAGCTTGAAGACGGTATCGACAGAGCCTATCTGTTCTGCCTGTGCGGCGGCAGAGCATAGCGACAGTACGCCAAGAACAAAAATTAAACACTTTTTCATCGGGTTACCTTTAGTACCTGTTATTTTGACGAGCTTTGAGGTTAGCACGTCATCGAGTTGAGCAAGCTCACAAAGTGAAAATGATTAAGACACATTTTTTGCAAAAGCGCACAGGAAGCTAAAAAATATCTGCGAGTTTTACTGTTAAAAAATTGCTATCATGCTGCGGTTAACAACACTATGCGCCTATATTAGTTCAACGAGGATGATCTATGGATCAAGCAGGAATCATTCGTGATCTTCTCAGCTGGTTAGAAACACATCTGGACCAGCCGTTATCACTCGACAACGTTGCAGCAAAAGCAGGCTATTCAAAATGGCACCTGCAGCGGATGTTCAAGGATGTCACGAATAATGCTATCGGTGCTTACATTCGGGCTCGCAGGCTTTCTAAAGCTGCGGTAGCACTGCGTCTGACCAGTCGGCCAATTCTCGATATTGCCCTGCAATACCGATTTGACTCTCAACAGACTTTCACCCGGGCTTTCAAAAAACAATTCGCACAAACGCCTGCACTGTACCGCCGTTCCGAAGACTGGCACTCCTTCGGTATCTGTCCGCCAATCCGTCTGGGCGCGTTCATTCTGCCACAGCCGGAATTTCTGTCATTGCCTGAAAAGCATCTGGTTGGCGTGACGCAAAGCTACTCCTGTACGCTGGAGCAGATCTCGACCTACCGCAATGAAATGCGCGATCATTTCTGGCGTCAATACATCGGCGAATCCACGGCCTTGCCGCCGCTGCTTTACGGCCTGCATCAGACGCGACCGAGCCAGGAAAAAGACGACGAGCAGGAAGTGATGTACACCACCGCCCTCGAGCCAAGCCACATCACCGAAAACATGACGGAAGGCAAGGAAATCGTACTCCACGAAGGCGAATATGCGCTGTTCCGCTTCAAGGGTACGCCGACAGAGTTGCAGGAATTTATTCTGACCCTGTACACCACCTGTCTGCCTATGCTGAAACTGACCCGCCGCAAGGGCCAGGACATCGAGCGTTTCCATCCGACGCGCAAAACGATGGGCACAGAGCCACCCAAAGAGCTGGATTGCGATTACCTGATCCCTATCCGCCGCTAATGCTGACCAGACGCACAGGTTTCTCGACCTGCCTGCGCCTGGTTAGTTCATGTCACGCCGTCTCAAGCCCGCAAACAGACCTTTTCGCCCGCTTCACCCGAAAGTGATGCCCGCCTGATTATCGCTGGATTTCGTCGAGCGCAGGCTGATCCAGATGGGCAATATCTCCTGCCGTTTCAACAATCCACCCCGATGCCAACCAGGCGCTTTGCTGATGATCGACACGGGAAAGCGAACAGTTGCGCAGACGCAAACGACGTTCGGCATAGGCCGGCAAGCCAAGAATGGTACTGACCAGACAGCCAAGCGCGATGCCGTGACTCACCAGCAGCGGCTTGCTGCCCGGCGGCAGGTCGAGACAGCTGTTAAGCGCCTCGTGCATACGCGCGGCCAGCTCGCTCATGGTTTCGCCCTGCGGAATACGGCCTTCCGGCGTGCCATCGACCATCTGCTTGCGCCATGCCTCTTCCTCGCCGGTCAGCCCGTCGAGATTACGGGTTTCCAGCACGCCCATGTGCAGTTCACGCAGACGTGGATCGGTTAACACCTTGCATCCACAGGCATCGGCGATAATTTCTGCGGTGCGTTTGGTACGACCGAGATCGCTGGCGATGACATGTGTGATACCCTCATTGCGCACTCTTTCGGCAACCTGCTGTGCCTGAAAGATCCCTTTTTCCGTTAACGGGCTGTCAGACTGCCCTTGAATTCGGCGTGCGGCATTCCATTCGGTTTCGCCATGACGGACGAGATATACCTGTAACATGAGTTTTTTCCGTTATACTGCGTCAAATAAGCTAAGGACAATAAAATTTATGTATCACGTTATCGCTGCGACGACGAACCCGGCAAAAATCAACGCCATTGCCCAGGCTTTTGAAGACATTTTCGGCGCCGATGCTTTCCGTATCGAAGGCGTTGAGGTCAATAGCGGTGTTCCCGATCAGCCCATTGGCAATATCGAAACCCGCACCGGCGCGAGACATCGCGTGATCGGCGCCCGTCAGATTCGTCCGGAAGCAGACTTCTGGGTCGGGATTGAAGCGGGAATCGAAGACAACATGACATTCGCCTGGATGGTGATAGAAAACATGCACCAACGCGGCGAATCGCGCTCTGCCAGCCTTATGTTGCCTGAAATTATATTACAGGAGATCAATCAGGGGAGTGAATTGGGCGACGAAATGGAAAAACTTTCCGGAATTGCCGAAGTTAAACGCAAAGGCGGCGCGATTGGCATCTTCACCGCCGGTAAACTGACGCGCACCAGCGTGTATCATCAGGCGCTGGTGCTGGCCCTTGCGCCCTTTCATAACGTGATTTATCAGACGCGTTCGCAAACGCACTGATAGTCGAGAGCGGCGTTTTACGACGCCGCGCTATCGTCCGCAGGCTTATCAAGCAACTGCGCTGCCAACCAGGCTTTTAGCTCGGGCGGCGCAGACTTCAATCCGTTGGATCCTCGCGTTACCGTGGCTATTCCGGCACCCAGCTGGCTTTTCAGCTCGCGTTGACTCATCTCGCCTTTCATCAATTCCTGAATAATTCTCAGACGGGTTCCAAGCGCCGTGCGTTCGTCGGGCGTCAGAAACAGCTGTAACAGGGAATAGTGCAGATTTTCAGCAAAAGATTGCTGTAGCAATGTCAGAAAACATTGCCAGTCCTCATTGCCTTGTTGGGAAAGAGCCGGGTCGTTAGGAGAATTTTGTACCATGAATAGGCTGCCATACTATTTAACTAGTACAGCAGCATAGCATAGTGGCGCAAAAATCAGTAACGCCGCTGCCACTCCGCATCGGTTAGGATTTTGGCTGGCTGATGTAAAAAGTAACGATAAAACGCATCATATGCTAACACATTTTTAACATATCGGCGAGTTTCAGAGAACGGGATGCTCTCGATAAAGGCGACCGCATCGACTTGTCCCTGCGTGTTGCCAAGCCAGGTATTGACCCGCGACGGCCCCGCATTGTAGGCCGCGCTCGAGAGAATCCGATTGCGGCCAAACATCTGGTAAACATACTCCAGATAACTGGTACCGATAGTAATATTGGTTTGCGGATCAAGCAGCTGGCTGCTGTTCATGTAACCCGGAATACCGCTCATGTCGACCGTGTGCTGCGCCGTGGCGGGCATGACCTGCATTAATCCGGATGCACCGACCGGCGAACGCGCCTGCGGATTCCAGGCACTTTCCTGACGGGCAATCGCCATCGCGTAGCTCTGGGTAATGCCCTTGTTTTCCGTCGCCTGACGGAATTCCGGTGACCAGGCGAGCGGGAAACGCTCCTGAAGATAGTCCCACAGCTTGCCGGCGATAGTCGCCTGCACACTCAGTTCGGGCCAGCCCTTTTCATAGGCATAGCGTGCCAGAGCTTCTTGCTGCGGTTTGCTGCGGCTCTGTACGAAGTAGGTCCATTCGGTGCGCGCCAGATTGTCCATCTGCCAGTACATCAGCTCGCGCACGCGGGCGATTTCAGGGGATTTATCGAGATCGCTGTCGGGTTTGGTGGCGACAAGAATCACCATCGGATACGGCACTTTCAGCTTTTGCGCGGCGGCCATCGGATAGAATCCACGGCCCTGCATCAGCGATCGCAGAATGCTTTCCCCTTCGCTGCGGCGGCCCTGATCGATAAGCAGCGAGGCGTGCCAGTAACGCCATTCGTCTTCCTGCATGGCGTCGTCTGGCAGACGCGCAATCCAGCGGGCCAGCCCCTGACGGTCACCGACGGCCAGCGACATGCGAATACGGCGCTCTACAAGCGAGGTCGAGTGGCTGCGCAGGATAACGCCGTCGCGCCATGCCGCCTGCTCGGGCGTTGCATCGCTGCCCATATACCGCCAGGCGATCACTTCTTCCAGCTTGAGGCGATCGCTGTCGTCCATTTTCTGCAAACGCACGAGGATAGGCAGCATTGAGCGGGCGTTTTCGATGTCGTCACGCGCGACACGCTCAAAGGCGATGCTGACGGCGTTACGGGTAAAATCGGTCGGCCCGACGGTGCGGGCAAAGCTTTCGACGGTATTGGGATCGTTTTGCAGCGCCACCAGCGCGTCGCTCATGGTCTGGTAATCCGGCGGCAGCTGTTTGGCCAGATAAACCACCAAACTGGTATTCCCGGCCTTCATGGCCAGACCGATACGCTGCAAGGTGGTCAGCGCGGTCTGATTTCCGGCCTGCTGCCACACGTTGAACAGCTTGTCGCAGCTGGTCGGCAGTGACGTGCCGGTCAGCCAGATATCTTTTGCGCCATCGAAGGCGACCTGCTGCTGACCGGTCGACCACTTGGCAAAATAGTAGTTGCAGCGTGCGGCAACGGGTCGGGGTGCCTGCGGACTAAAGGCCAGCAGGCCCTGCCAGTCCTGACGGCTGGCGAGTTCGTTGATGAACCGGCCCGGCAGGGAGCGCGCAGGCGGCAACGTCGGGTTGGCCTTGACGAAGGCCGTCACCTGCTGCGGCGTGGCCAGCGCAATGTTCTGCGTGAGCTGCCGATACTCCAGATAGGGATATAAAGGATAGTCTGTCAGGGTCGGCATCAGCTGACTGACGACGTCCAGCTGGTTGGCATCCCAGGCCTGCTTGATCTGGGTATAACGCTGACGTTGTGCATCGAGAGAGTCGGCGTGTGCCGCGCCCGCTGCCGTCACCAATAACAGTCCTGCTGTCAGAAATTGCCACTTGTCCGCCTTGACCATACTTACCTTTATCCTCGCTGGTTGTATTGCTGACCTACCTGGCCTGACTGCTCATGCACTGTGATGGCAAAAAAGCCCAGCCGTCATTATAGACCTGTCTACGCTAATCTATTCGCCGCCATAAATGAAGAAATGCCCTGTCTACGCCAAAAACTTTACACAGTTTGAAGAATCGGCGCGGTCGGCCTGCGTCTTGCGGACGATAACAGCCCCTTTGGCAGAAAAACGCGGCGAGAAAGGTTCCAACCTTGTGAACACGGGCAGATCTATTTGGCGATGGGGGTGAGAGTTGGGGCGAAACAGGCTAAACTTCGCAGTCGGAACATATCTCAGTCATGCCGTAGTCAGGCGCGACTGGCTTTAATCTGCCGGTGCGCGCGCAGTGTCTCACTGACCTGCTCTCTGCAACCGGCCTGCAAGCAAGAGGCTCAAAACAACGTGGCTCAATACGTATACAGCATGCACCGCCTTGGCAAAGTTGTCCCGCCAAAGCGTCATATCCTGAAGAACATCTCACTCAGCTTCTTCCCGGGTGCCAAAATCGGCGTACTCGGTCTTAACGGCGCAGGTAAATCCACACTGCTGCGTATTATGGCCGGCATCGATACCGATATCGAAGGTGAAGCGCGTCCACAGCCTGGCCTGAGAATCGGCTACCTGCCGCAGGAACCCAAGCTGAACCTCGAACACACCGTGCGTGAGTCCGTGGAAGAAGCCGTTGCCGAAGTCGTGGGTGCGCTGAAGCGCCTCGACGAAGTTTATGCGCTTTACGCCGATCCCGACGCCGATTTCGACAAACTGGCCGCCGAGCAAGGCAAGCTGGAAGAGATAATCCAGGCGCACGATGGCCATAACCTGAACGCCCAGCTTGAACGTGCCGCCGATGCGCTGCGTCTGCCGGAGTGGGATGCCAAAATCGCCAACCTGTCCGGGGGTGAACGTCGCCGCGTCGCGCTGTGCCGCCTGCTGCTCGACAAACCTGAAATGCTGCTGCTCGACGAACCGACCAACCACCTGGATGCCGAATCCGTGGCGTGGCTCGAGCGCTTCCTGCATGACTTCGAAGGCACCGTTGTGGCGATTACGCACGACCGTTACTTCCTCGACAACGTAGCCGGCTGGATCCTCGAGCTTGACCGCGGTGAAGGTATTCCGTGGGAAGGCAACTACTCCTCGTGGCTTGAGCAGAAAGACGAACGTCTGGCGCAGGAAGCCTCTTCCGAAGCGGCCCGTCGCAAATCCATCGAGAAAGAGCTCGAGTGGGTGCGCAAAGGCGCCAAAGGCCAGCAGTCGAAAGGCAAGGCCCGCCTTGCTCGTTTCGAAGAGCTTAACAACGCCGAATACCAGAAACGTAACGAAACCAACGAACTGTTCATTCCACCTGGCCCACGCCTCGGCGACAAAGTGGTCGAAGTGAAGAACCTGAACAAGTCCTACGGCGACCGCGTTCTGATTGATGACCTGTCCTTCTCCGTGCCGAAAGGCGCAATCGTGGGCATCATCGGTCCGAACGGTGCGGGTAAATCTACCCTCTTCCGTATGATGTCAGGTCAGGAACAGCCGAACGGCGGCTCCATCGAGCTTGGCGAAACCGTCAAGCTGGCGTCTGTCGATCAGTTCCGTGATGCCATGGACAACAGCAAAACCGTATGGGAAGAGGTTTCCGGCGGTCAGGACATCATGCGTATCGGCACCACTGAAATGCCAAGCCGCGCTTACGTTGGCCGTTTCAACTTCAAGGGCGTCGATCAGGGCAAACGCGTTGGCGAACTCTCTGGTGGTGAGCGCGGTCGTCTGCATCTGGCCAAGCTGTTGCAGGTTGGCGGCAACATGCTGCTGCTCGATGAACCGACCAATGACCTGGATATCGAAACCCTGCGCGCGCTTGAAAACGCCCTGCTGGAGTTCCCGGGTTGTGCAATGGTCATTTCCCACGACCGTTGGTTCCTCGACCGTATCGCAACGCACATCCTCGATTATCAGGATGAAGGCAAGGTTGAATTCTTCGAAGGTAACTTTACCGAATACGAAGAGTACAAGAAGCGCACGCTGGGCGCAGATGCGCTGGAACCGCGCCGTATCAAATACAAGAAGATTACCAAGTAAGTTCTTTACCTGTCTTCCTGATAACCCGGGTGCCGTTGGCCCGGGTTTTTTATTGCCCGCTATTCGCCAAGCCCGGCCGCATAGCGCTCGGCGAAGGCGTAGTCGTTGAGCATAAAATCGATAAAACAGGCCAGCGCGGGCGAATTCAGCTTGCGGCTGGGATACACCAGATACAGCGAGTTACTCTCCGCCTCCCATTCCGGCAGCACTCTGACCAGACGCCCACTGCCGACCTCTTCACGACACATAAACGCCGGAAGCAGCGTAATGCCTGCACCCGCCATCGCGCATTCACGGGCATAGAGCAGATTGTCGGTGCTGTGCGCCGACGGCAACACCCAGCGATGATAGACATCATGACGCCGCAAGACCCACTCCTTCCATGCCCGATGCCCGATGCAACTGTGCATTTCAAGCTGCTGCGGCGAGGTCAGCGCCGGATGACGCGCCAGATAGTCGGGCGAGGCCAGCAGATATCGCGGCCCTTCCCCAAGCGATCGGCCGATGAGTGACGAATCCTGCGGTTTGCCGCTGCGCAGCGCAACATCAAAACCTTCCTGTACCAGATCGATAAGCTGGTCGGAAACAGACACTTCGAGCGAAACATCGGGATACCGCGCGGTAAACTCCGCATTCATGCGTGCCAGCAAGGTTGCGCCAAGTCCGGCGGGACTGGTAATGCGCAGGCGGCCGCTGGGATTATCCCTGAGCCGCAAGATAGCCAGCTCTGCGCGTTCACTCGCCTGAAGCATCTCCTGACAGTGCACCAGATAGCGCTCTCCGGCAAAGGTCAGATTGAGCTGCCGCGTGGTGCGATTAAGTAAACGGAGGCCGAGGCTTTGCTCGAGCTGACTGACCCGCTGACTGACGCTGGATTTCGGCAGACCCGCACGCCGGGCGGCCGCCGTAAAGCTGCCCGTTTCGGCCACCAGCGCAAACAGCGCCATATCCTGCAATTGCTTAAACATGATTGTTCACCTTGGCCGAACACTTTGTTAATTATTGTCCATCTTATCAGCTTGTCTGCGCGCGACTACACTAAACGCATGACGCAAAATACTGACCTTAATGAATGGAGTAGTGCCATGAGCAGCAAAGCAATCGCCGTAGATCCAAAAAATCCGCAACAGTTTATCCAAATCGACTTACCGCCGCTTGAGATGGGGGATAACGATTTACGGGTGGAAGTGAAAGCCGTTTCCATCAATCCGGTGGATACCAAGGTGCATCAGGGCGCGATTAAAAACGGCCTGGACAAACCGAAAGTGCTGGGTTGGGACGCAAGCGGCGTGGTGAAGGCGGTCGGCAAAAACGTCAGCGGCTTCAACGTGGGCGACGAAGTCTGGTATGCGGGCGACATTACCCGTCCGGGCAGCAATGCCAGCGAACAGTTGATTGATTACCGCATCGTCGCCAAAAAACCGCAGTCGCTGAACTGGGCCGAAGCCGCCGCGATGCCGTTAACCGCGCTCACCGCATGGGAAGGTCTGTTCGAACACCTGAAAATTCAGGAAGCGGGAGAGGACAAGACGCTGCTGATTGTCGGTGGCGCGGGCGGCGTCGGCTCGCTGGCTATTCCTTTTGCTGCCCTGCGCAGCAAGGTCAAGGTCATTGCCACCGCGTCACGTCCGGAATCTGCGGCGTGGTGTCTGGAGCGCGGCGCGGATCTCACGGTGAATTATCAGGATCTGGTCGGCGAGCTGGAAAAACAGGGCATCAAGCAGGTTGACTATATCTTCTGCCTGAACGACACCGATGGTCACTGGGACGCGCTAGGCAAGCTTATCGCGCCGCTCGGCAAAATCTGTACTATCGTCGAGAATGCGCATCCGCTGGATCAAAATCAGCTCAAGCTGAAAAGCGCATCGCTGCACTGGGAATTCATGTTTACCCGCAGCATGTTCACCACGCCGTGTATCGCCGAACAGGGGCATATTCTGCAACAGGTTGCCGAGCTTGTGGACGCGGGCAAGGTGCGCACCACGCTGACCGAAACCCTGAACGGTTTGTCCGTCGACAGCATTCAGGCCGCGCACGACAAAGTGCTCGAAGGTCATATGCAGGGCAAAGTGGTCGTGACGTTCTAATCGTTTCGCGTGTTCATGACAAGGTCGCCTGATGGCGGCCTTTTTCATGTCGTCGTGGTGACAAAACGCAGGCCGCCCCCTTTCAACTCCGCGTAGAGCCAGCGGCAGCCTTAACCTTCGTTGAGAGAGGAAGCCTTTTACTCGAAGGCAGGATCGTCGTTGCCGAGCATCTTCTGGACCAGTTCCACGCAGTCGAGAAAACGCTGGTCATAATCCGCCGAGCTGACGTGCGTAAAGGCAATGTTGTTCTTCTGCATCATTTCAATCAACAGATTCTGGAACTCCGAACGATCCAGAGAGCTGCCCAGACTGCGCAGGCCATCGGCCACCCACGGCGTGTTGTTCTCCAGCAGAATCACCAGATCGAACCGGTATTCATCCACCAGCGCCTGCACGAAAGGATGTTCGCGGCCTTCGTATTTTTTGCAAAACGCCTGCGTGGTCAGAAAATCGGTGTCGATGAATGCCACTTTATTGGCATATTTCACTGCAAAATCAATGTACTGCGCCTGACCCAACGCAATTTTGTCGTAGTCGGAATACTGCAACGCCATTTCGTCGCCGCCCAGATGGGAGAACACGTATTCACGCCCGTATTCCCACGCGCTGGTGGTGTTGAAGATATTGGCGAGCTTGTTGACCAGCGTCGATTTTCCGCTGGACTCACCGCCCAGCACCGCCACCGTGCGAACGAAGAACGGTTTTACTTCGGTGGGAATATAGTCCCAGTAACGGAAAGGATTACGGCGGATCTGCGCGCCGCTGATCTTCATAAACGATCGTTTTGGATCGATAAGCACCGTGTCGATCCCGAGGTGTTCGCGATAACGCGGGGCATCGTTTTCTTCACTGGTATAAATGGTATTGGGATGAATGCCCTTCTGTTCCATGAAGGCGGTTATCCCTGTACTCCACACGTCCCAGCCGTGCGGATAAGGCTCCATACCCTCTTCATTGAAAGCATGAATGCGGATATTTTTCTGATACTTGAAGGTCTGCAACAGCCAGCGCAGGCGATCGCTGAGCGTAGGCTGCTGCGACATCGAACTGTTTTCAAACAGCTCGAGATCGCGCGGCTCGTCATAGCCGAGAATGATGTGCAACTCGTCGACCTGGCTACAGGCGCGCTGGATAAGGTAAATATGGCCGGTGTGCAGCGGATAGAACTTGCCGAACACCACGCCGATTTTCTTTTCCCGACGGGGAAACTCCAGATCCAGAAAGCGGTGCAGCGCTTCCAGCTTCTGTGCGCTGGGACTTTTTATCTTGTCGTTTAATAACTGGCTTAAATACCCTTTGGTCATGCCGCTGGCTTCGGCGACCTGTTGCAGCGTACATCCCTGTTGCTTGATCGCTGCCTTGAGATAATCAAACTGCGGCATAGCGGGTCCTTTTAAACAATTTTAGAGGTCGTCGAGAATAGACAGCGCATCGGCCAGTTTTTTCACGCCGAATACCTTCATTCCTTCCGGCACCTTTTTCGGCACATTGGCGTGCGGCACGATGGCGCGCTTGAAACCGTGCTTGGCGGCTTCGGTAATACGCTCCTGCCCGCTTGGCACCGGACGGATCTCGCCGGCCAGCCCGACTTCGCCGAACACCACCAAATCCTGCGGCAGCGGTCTATCCCGCAGGCTCGACACCAGCGACATCAGCAGTGCGAGGTCGGCGCTGGTTTCCGTGACTTTTACGCCGCCCACCACGTTGACGAAGACGTCCTGATCCGCCATCTGCAAACCGCCATGACGGTGCAGCACCGCCAGCAGAATCGCCAGACGGTTCTGTTCAAGCCCTACGGCCACGCGGCGCGGATTGCCCATCATCGAGTGATCGACCAGCGCCTGGATCTCGACCAGCAGCGGACGCGTGCCTTCCCATAACACCATCACCGAACTGCCGGAGGTGATTTCGTCTCCACGACTCAGGAAGATGGCGGAAGGATTGTTGACTTCGCGCAGGCCCTGTTCGGTCATGGCAAAGACGCCCAGCTCATTGACTGCGCCGAAACGGTTTTTATGACTACGCAAGGTGCGGAAACGGGAATCGGCATCGCCGTCGAGCAGCACGGAACAGTCGATACAGTGCTCCAGCACTTTCGGGCCGGCCAGCGAGCCGTCTTTGGTAACATGGCCAACCATGACGATAGCCACGCCGCGCGTCTTGGCATAGCGCGTCAAGTAAGCCGCGCTTTCACGCACCTGTGCGACCGTACCCGGCGACGACTGGATATCCGCCATGTGCATCACCTGAATGGAGTCGATCACCATCAGTTTCGGCTGTTCCTGATCGGCAATCAGGCAAATTTGCTCGATGCTGGTTTCGGAGAGCATATTCATGCTGGCGGTCGGCAGGCCGAGACGGTGCGCGCGCATCGCTACCTGCTGCAACGACTCTTCGCCGGTGACATACAGCGTCTTCATGTTTTCGCCGAGCTTGCACAATATTTGCAGCAGCAAGGTACTCTTACCTGCGCCCGGATTACCGCCTATCAGAATGGCGCTGCCCGGCACCACGCCGCCGCCGAGTACGCGGTCGAACTCCTTGAAACCGGTGCTGAAGCGCGGCGTCTCGTCGAGACTGATTTCCGACAGTTTCTGCACACGGCTGACGCCTGCATCACCGGCATAGCCGGTAAGACGCTCATTGCGTGCCACGGTCGGCGAAGCAGCCAAACGGACTTCGGTAATGGAGTTCCAGGCCTGACAGGCACTGCATTGCCCCTGCCAGCGCGGATAATCTGCGCCGCATTCATTACACACAAATGCGCGTTTTGCTGCTTTTGCCAAAATTTACCTCGTTGGGGCGCGAACGCCCCGTTGTTCTGATTACGCCACGCTGCCGCTGAGAATACACAGCAAGCCAATCAGATCCGCATGACGAATGCTGACCTCGGCCTGCTCGTAGACTTTCGGCTTGGCGTGGAAGGCGACGCCCAGTCCTGCGACGGACATCATTTTCAAATCGTTGGCACCGTCGCCGATAGCCACGGTCTGCTCTTTCGGCACACCCAGTTTTTCGGCCAGCGCCAGCAGCGTATCGGCTTTGTGCTGGGCATCGACGATAGGCCCGATCACTTGTCCGGTCAGCTTGCCGTCAAAGATTTCCAGCTCGTTGGCGACGGCGGCGACCAGATCCAGCTCATCACGCAAATAGTTGGCATAATAGGTAAAACCGCCGGAAGCGATGGCAACGTGCCACCCCATTTCCTGCAATCGAGCCACCATTTTGCGCAGACCCGGCATGAACGGCAGCGTTTCGCGCACCGTCAGCAGGATGTTGGCATCGGAATCTTTCAGCGTGCCGACACGCTGACGCAGGCTGGCGGCGAAATCCAGCTCGCCCCGCATGGCGCGTTCGGTGACTTCGGCCACCTGTTCGCCCACACCGGCAAGCTTGGCAATTTCATCGATGCATTCGATCTCGATTGCCGTAGAATCCATGTCCATCACCAGCAGGCCCGGCGTGCGCATGTGCGGCACCTTGCGCAGAGGGGTGATGTCGAATTCGAACTGTTCGGCCAGCTCGAAAACATCGGGGGTCAGTGGACCCGCAAGACGAACGACCTGATAGTCTTCGACCATCCACGCGCTGACAATCACCAGCGCGCGACCCAGCAAGCTCTGGAAACGGCTAAGACTTAACTTGTCGAGCTTTCTACTATACAGGAGCCAGCCTGTGTGCCCTGCCCGGTAATCGAGCGGCATCACTTCGTCACCGCTGAGTGAAAGTGGAAGTCCCGGCCATTGGTGGATCTCGGAAGGAAGATCGCAATAGGTCAGACGGTTTGGCATGATTTCTCCTGTAAGAGCAAAAACTCTGTCGAAAAGCAGAGGGGCCGCGATAAAACGACGCATCAAGCTACCCTATCGCTAACGCTTCTGGCAACATTAAAGTCGTCGAATACCTTAAGGAAACAGAATGGCAGAGGCCAAACTGAAACTTCGCAGACACCGCACGGTTATCGTGCTGATTTGCTTAGCTTTATTAGTTTTATTGATGCAAGGTGCGTCCTATTTTAGCTTAGGGCACCAGTTAGCGCGATCACAACAGGTCGAGCAGCTCACACAAACGCTTGCACGGCAGGTGGCGTTCTCGCTTGCCCCGCTGATGGACAGCCAGAATGATGGCGCAGACATCGCACAAATTACTACCATTTTAAATCAACTTACCGATCAGAGTCGCATACTTGATGCCAGCGTGTACCAGCTCGACGGCTCGCTGATTGCCCATTCCGGCGAGACTGTGCCGGTGCGTGACCGTCTGGCGCTCGACGGCAAGCGCGCGGGCAGTTATTTCAACCATCAGATAGTGCAGCCGATTGGCGACAAAGGCGGCCCGAGCGGTTTTCTGCGCATGACGCTGGATACCCACGTGCTGGCCACCGAAGCCAAGCAGGTCGATAACACCACCAACCTGTTGCGGCTGATGATGCTGCTGGCGCTGGCGATCGGCATTATTCTCGCGCGCAGTCTGTTGCAGGGCCGTCGCTCCCGCTGGGAGCAGTCGCCGTTCCTGCTGACCGCCAGCACCCGTTTGAAAGAGCGCGATGAAGACGACGACCTGCCCGCGCACAACAATGAGCCGCTGGTGATTGCCATCGCAGAAGAAAGAGTGGAAGACAAACCGGCGCTGACGCCGGAAGAAGAAGCCGAACAGGAAGCCGTACAGGCCGCTCACCGCAATCTGCAACGCAGCCGAAAACCGAAATCCCCGAAAAAATAGCGAGGCGAGACGGCTGATTTCCGCCGTCAACGCCCTTATGTTTTCGCGCATCTGACTGGCCAATAAAGAATTTGTGAAATAAAAACGGAGGCGCGAAGGCCTCCGTTTTTGATTCGGCAAGACGGGTCGCTTACGCTTTGTCGCCCAGCAGAACGGATTCCAGCGCGATTTCAATCATGTCGTTGAACGTGGTCTGACGTTCGGCGGCCGTAGTTTGCTCGCCGCTGCGGATATGGTCGGACACGGTGCAGATAGCCAGCGCTTTCGCGCCGAACTCTGCCGCCACGCCGTAGATACCGGCCGCTTCCATCTCGACACCCAGAATGCCGTATTTTTCCATTACATCAAACATTTGCGGATCTGGCGTGTAGAACAGATCGGCGGAGAAGATGTTACCCACGCGCGCCTTGATGCCTTTTGCCGCCGCCGCGTCGGCCGCGTGACGCACCATGTCGTAATCGGCAATGGCCGCATAGTCGTGGTCTTTGAAGCGCATACGGTTCACTTTGGAATCGGTGCAGGCACCCATGCCGATAACCACATCGCGCAGTTTGACGTCGCTACGCACCGCGCCGCAGGAGCCTACGCGAATGATTTTCTTCACGCCGAACTCGGTAATAAGCTCTTTCGCGTAAATGGAACAGGATGGAATCCCCATACCGTGACCCATGACCGAAATCTTGCGGCCCTTGTAAGTGCCGGTAAAACCGAGCATGCCGCGCACGTCGTTCACCTGCTTGATGTCTTCCAGGAAGGTTTCGGCGATGTGTTTGGCGCGCAAAGGATCGCCCGGCATCAGGACTACGTCAGCGAAATCGCCCATTTCTGCGTTAATGTGTGGCGTTGCCATAATTACATTCCTTAAAGTGTTGACCCTTCCTGTGACAAACCGCAGCGGGCCGCGGTCAATCACGCCTGGGTAATGAACCGAGTGATTTAACTGAATCTTCGCAAAAAATTCGCCTTAAAGCATGGATTTTCCGTATTCCATCGGCGACAGGTCGAAATAGTGAGCGACCGTCTGTCCGATATCGGCAAATGTCTCGCGATAGCCAAGGTAACCCGGCTTCACTTTCGGGCCGTAGATCAACACTGGAATGTGTTCGCGAGTGTGGTCGGTACCTCGCCAGGTCGGGTCACAGCCATGATCGGCGGTAAAGATAATGATGTCGTCTTCCTTGACCAACGCCAGCAACTCCGGCATCCGGCGGTCGAAAAGCTCCAGTGCGGCCGCGTAGCCCGGCACATCGCGGCGATGGCCGTAAGCCGAATCGAAGTCCACAAAGTTGGTGAAGACGATGGTCTGATCACCGGCGACCTTCATCTCTTGCACCGTGGCGTCGAACAGCGCGTCCAGACCGGTGGCTTTGATTTTTTTGGTGATGCCGACGTGGGCATAGATATCGGCAATCTTGCCGACGGAAACGACCTCACCGCCCTTCTCGTCAACCAGCTTTTTCAGGATGGTCGGCGCAGGCGGCTCAACCGCCAGATCATGACGGTTGCCGGTACGCTCGAAGTGGCCTTTTTTATCGCCGATAAAAGGACGCGCAATGACACGACCGATGTTGTAGCCGCCTTCGGTCAACTCTTCGCGTGCGATTTCGCACAGTTCATAAAGACGCTCGAGGCCGAATGTCTCTTCGTGGCAGGCAATCTGAAATACCGAGTCGGCCGAAGTATAGAAAATCGGTTTGCCGGTTTTCATATGCTCTTCGCCGAGCGCGTCGAGCACTACCGTACCGGATGAATGGCAATTGCCAAGATATCCCGGCAAAGCGGCGCGTTCGACCAGTTTGTCGAGCAGTTCCTGCGGGAAGCTGTTTTGCTCGTCGGAGAAATAGCCCCAGTCAAACAGCACGGGAACACCGGCGATTTCCCAGTGGCCCGACGGCGTGTCTTTACCTGACGACAACTCGCTGGCGTAGGCATAGGCACCGATGATGTTGGCATCGGGGTCCATGCCCTGCGGGAAACGGCCCGTCGAGGCTTCGGCGGCTTTCGCCAGTCCCAGACTGGTCAGATTCGGCAAATGCAGCGGACCTTTACGGCCCACGTCCGCTTCGCCGCGGGCGCAGGCCTCGGCAATATGGCCAAGCGTATCGGAACCCACGTCACCAAAACGGTCGGCGTCTTTGCTGGCGCCAATCCCAAATGAGTCCAACATCATGATAAATGTACGTTTCATTTTGCTCTCCTGCGCATCATGCGCGTTGCAAACGGCCCTGTCAGAGCCGTTCTGGTGATGGGGTTACGCGGTCGCACTAGCTGATGCGGCGATACACCACGGGCAAGGTTTCAGGTGCCCGATCGCTCAGCACAATGGCCGAGCGCACGGCATCGGCGGCCTGTTGCCACGACTCTTCGCTATTGGCGTGAATCATTGCCAGCGGATGCCGGGTATCGACCTGTTGTCCGATACGCGACATTTGCGTCAACCCCACGCTGTAATCGATGGCGTCGGTGGCACGGCGACGTCCGCCGCCCATCGCCACTACGCTCATCCCGAGGGCGCGGGTATCCATTGACGTGATAATCCCTGCCCTTTCCGAATACACCATTTTGCTCAGGGTCGCCTGAGGTAAATAGCGGTCATAATGTTCAATAAAATCGGTCGGCCCTTTCTGTGCCGCAATCATCATGCCGAAGATTTCTGCCGCGCGACCATTGTCGAGCACGGTTTGCAGCTTTTGGCGCGCTTCGGCATCGTTGTCTGCAAGCCCTGCGGAAAGCAGCATCTCGACACATAATGCCAGGGTGACTTCCAGCAGGCGCGGACTGCGGTATTCGCCCGTCAGGAAGCGCACGGCTTCGCGCACTTCCACGGCGTTTCCGGCGCTTGAAGCCAGCACCTGATTCATGTCGGTCAATAGCGCGGTGGTTTTACATCCTGCGCCAGCTCGCCACGTCGACAATCGCCTGCGCCAGATCCTGAGACTGCTCGAAGGTTGGCATAAATGCGCCGGAGCCGACTTTAACATCCATCACCAGCGCATCCAGTCCTTCGGCCAGTTTCTTCGCCAGAATCGAGGCGGTAATGAGCGGAATGGAGTCCACTGTCGCGGTAATATCGCGGGTGGCGTAAAAACGTTTGTCCGCAGGTGCCAGCGAATTGGTCTGCCCGATAATCGCCACCCCAACGTCCTGAATAATTTTTCTAAAGCGCGCGTCATCGGGGAAAATATCAAACCCCGGAATGCTTTCGAGTTTGTCGAGCGTGCCGCCGGTGTGGCCCAGACCGCGACCGGAAATCATTGGAATATACCCGCCGCAGGCCGCGACCATAGGCCCCAGCATCAGCGAGGTGACATCCCCCACGCCGCCGGTGGAGTGTTTATCCACAATCGGCCCGTTGAGCGCGAGCGGTTTCCAGTTGAGCACACTGCCGGAATCGCGCATCGCCATGGTCAGCGCCACACGTTCTTCGACATTCATGTCATTGAAATAGATGGTCATTGCCAGCGCGGCAATTTGCCCTTCCGACACTTTGCTGTCGCGCACGCCGTTAATGAAGAAGCGGATTTCGTCTTCGCTCAGCGCGTGCCCGTCGCGTTTCTTGCGAATTATTTCCTGAGCCAGAAAGGTTTTTTGTGCAGCAGCCACGTTCTCACTCCAATGGGATACAGAGAGGAAATCACAATATCGAGGATAAAACCGAGGTCACGAGCACAGCGCCGCGCCCTCGGCAACGTTATCAGTAACCGCTGGTGGATTTTTCGGTCTGATGGCCGAGTGTGGTCAGCAGGCTTGCCAGCAGGCTGGACGCACCAAAGCGGAAGTGACGGGCATCGGCCCATTCGCGACCCAGAATATTGTCGGCAAGCGCCAGATATTGCGCCGCATCTTCGGCAGTTTTCACGCCACCGGCAGGTTTGAAACCGACGTTGTCGGCGACATTCAGCTCTTTGATAACGGTCAGCATCAGCTCGGCGCTATGCAGCGTGGCGTTTTCCGGCACTTTACCGGTCGAGGTCTTGATAAAGTCCGCACCGGCTTCGATGGCAATCTGCGACGCCTTGCGGATAAGCGCGTCCTGCTTCAACTCACCGGTTTCGATAATGACTTTCAGCAGAATGTTGGCTGCGTGACAGGCCTCGGCGCACTGTTTGACCAGTTCGGCACCGACCTGTTCATTCCCCTCGATCAGGGCGCGATACGGGAATACCACGTCGACTTCATCGGCACCGTAGGCGATCGCCGCACGGGTCTCTGCGAGGGCAATCTCGATATCGTCGTTGCCGTGCGGGAAGTTGGTGACGGTGGCGATACGGATGTCAGGCGTGCCCTGCTCGCGCAGTGCCTTGCGTGCGACCGGAATGAAACGCGGATAAATGCAGATGGCAGCGGTGTTTCCTGCCGGGCTTTTTGCCTGCTGACAGAGGGCGACCACTTTTTCGGCCGTGTCGTCTTCATTCAGGGTCGTTAAATCCATCAGGCTCAGCGCACGCTGCGCCGCTACGGTAAAATCGGTCATAAAACTCTCCACAATTTTCAGTTCTGACACGCCGTCAAAACCGAGCATCCGGTCGGGAACGCGGCACCCGCAAGCGCCCGTAGTGTTCTCGACTCTGGCGAGCAGACGAGGGCAATCACCCAGCTGTTTAAACCATTTGAACAGTTGGACGCCATCTATGTTGTGCAGTATTTCACACAAAATGAAATTTGATTGCAACGTTACTCGGGAAAATGTGATCTTCATCAACATTTCTACCCTTTGCTCGGACTCTGGCAATAAGTAAAAGTGTACACCCGAATCATGACACTCGTTTTTCGGGTTAACGCTCCATCACGCCATAATACCTCAGAGCAGAATGTTAATTAAATAACATTTTACGCTGATTGCGAGCGCGATCGGCTCTTTGACTTATAAATTTCAGGAATGAGCGGGCCTTCCGGCAGGTGATAAATGTTATTTAATTAACATCAAGACATCAGGGAAGCTTTGGCAGGTTGAAGACGCGTCGGGCATTTTCTTGTAGCGCATCGGCAATGTGCTCGGGCGATTCTTCACGCAGTTCGCATAAACTGGCGAAAACCAGCGCGGCCCGTTCCGGCCGATTGGGTTGCCCCTGAAAACCCTGCAACGGCATATCTGGCGCATCGGTTTCAAGCAACAGAGAAGTCAGCGGCAGTTTCGCCATCACCTGCCGTGTTTTCTGCGCTCTTTCATAGGTAATGGTGCCGCCTACGCCGATGGCAAAACCCAGCCGTACAAAGGCTTCGGCCTGAGAGAGGCTACCGGCAAAGCCGTGCACCACGCCGGTTGCGGGTAGAGAGACTTTTCGCAGCATGGCGGCCAGCTTATCGTGGGTGCGCCGTGAATGCAGAATCAGAGGAAGATGGTATTTTTTGGCGAGAGCAAACTGGGCATTCAGTAACCTTTGCTGTTTGTCGAAATCGGGGTTTTCCATATACAGATCCAGCCCCGTTTCACCGATCGCCACCAGCTTTTCATGGCGGCCGCCAAGCTGCTCGTCGAGTTGTTCGAGGCAGGAATCGGTATGGCTACTAATACAGATTGGATGCAGGCCCAGCGCGGCAAACAGCGCGCCATGTTCTTTCGCAAGACGCAGGATTTTTTCAAAACGTGCCGCTTCGACGGCGGGCACAATCACCTGCTTTACGCCCGCCTCTGCCGCAAGCCGCAGGCTTTCGGCTTCGTGACCGCTAAAAGGCGGGAAATCAAAATGACAGTGGGTATCGATAAATGCGGGCTTCACAGCGCGTCTCCCTCGCCTTCCAGGGTTGGCGGCGTCATACGCGTATCCGGCGCGAACGGACTGTCGATGTCAGCGGTTTCCTGAACGGGGCTGCCGACCACGCGGGAAGCTTCATCCATAAACGCGCTGGCGACTTTGCGCTGCGCGACGTCGAGCAGATTTTCCGTCAGGGCGATATCATCCGGAACAACGATATCATTAACGGCCGGTTGCGGCGCAATGAATGCCTGATTCGCCGCGGCACTCGGCGGCAACGCGATTTCCGGCGTGGTTAAAGGCGGGATAACGACAGCGGTGCGGCGAACCTTGCGCGGCGTAATAATCGGCATAGGCATGTCTTTTTCTCGCGGCATCAACCAGTGCGAGGCTATCGAAAGGAAGTAGCGCGCGCAGCGGCGGCCAAGATGGTAATCCTGATTCAGCGCTGGCAAACGGCTGCCAAGTGCATGACTGGCAAGCGGTTTCGGCGGGAAAATTTCGAAGATGCGCAGGTCGCCCGGCGGGTTCTCGATAAACTGCTGAATGCGGTAATAGCTTTGCTCGTGATGCTGCACCATATGGACCAACTGTTGCAGGCTGCTTTCGCTCAACCACTGCTCCATGCGCTTCATCCATTGCGGGGTATAGAACATCGCCGAAGGCACGGTGCGAATAACGACAATGGTGTCTGCGCCGCGGCGATAGGCCTCTTCCACTGGAATGGCATCACTGATTCCGCCGTCCTGATAGCTGATTCCGTCAAGATCCACGCCCATGCGGTAAAAACCCGGAATCGCGCTTGAAGCTTTTATGAGGGGCAGCCAGCTTTCGCGGGTAGGAGCAAAGTAATTGGGTTGGTAATCGTCACTGCGGCAGGCGCACATCAGGAATTCGCGGCCGTCGATCAGCAGCTTTTCGGCGCTGTCCATTGCGAGCGGCATGTTCCTGGAGGTTTCATCGACCAGCCAGTCGAGATCGATAAGGTGTCCGCCACGAACAAATCGTAGAGGATTGAAGAAGTTAGGGCTGGTGGTGTAGCGTGTAATCACGCGTCGGGCATAACCTGCCTGACCGCAAACATACGCCGAGAGATTTTGTGCACCGGCGGAAGTGCCGATAAGAAGGTCGAAAGGGTTGAACCCTGCGCGCTGGAATTCATCAAGCACACCTGCCGTAAAGATGCCGCGTTGACCGCCGCCTTCACAGACCAGCGCAATCTTGCCAGGCTTGTAGGGTTTGTAAGCCAGGGCTTCGATATTCCCCAGCGTGACCGGAATTCTGTATCCCAACGCAGGCTCCTCAAAATAGTGCTTCTATGATGAGCATACTCCGTCTGTGTCCGATCGATAGAGTTGTTGCAAAATCCCGGAGATTAAATCGTTACTTCCTGTTAACCACACGCCGCGTCGTCCAATGATGCGGCTAAAGAGTCTGCCTCGGGTGATCCTTGTCATCCGTGCCCCTTGATAAGGCAAACTCTCATTAATCTCCGGAATTATTCAGATAAAAATCACTTTATCTTTTAATCGTTATAGGTGTCAGAGTCGTTTACGGCCGGTAAACAGGCTGACCAGGAACAGAATGATACCTACGACGAAGACGATTTTCGCAGCCCATGCAGCTGTACCAGCCAGACCACCGAAACCTAACGCTGCCGCGATCAACGCGATAATCAGAAATATAATACCCCAACGAAACATAAGCTTCTCCTTACCCTAATTAAAATATTCGTACGTCACTCGTTTATGAAATGCGTCGTGAATAACGGTTTATTACTGTAGTTACGACAATCGGAAGTACAGTATTAAAGATAGCTCGATATTTAAAAAACGAACGGAAACTCAGTGATTTCTCACGTAAAAAATTCGTAATTCATTTTTTATTTTTACAGTACGCGTGGTGCTTTACTTTCTACCTCAGGTCTTTTCAAGACTGGCGCAGACCCGCCCGCCTGGCAGGCCGCGCCGTTAAAAAGAATTAAGGTTGAACTTTCAGGTCGTTTTTAACGCTTTTCACGCCATCAACGGTCTTGGCAACGCTTTCAGCGCGGGAAGACTGAGCCTGATCTTTAACAGTACCGGAGAGCTGAACAACACCGTCGGTGGTTTCAACTTTGATCATACGCGAAGGTACGACGTCATCGGCCAGCAGCTTGGCTTTTACGGAAGTGGTTGTGGCGGCGTCACCGGCATAACCTTTCACGGATTGCTTGCTGCTGTCTTTAGTGTGCAGTTTGTCGCTGACGGATTTAACGCCTTCAACTTTGGTTGCTACCGCGACTGCCTGTTCCGCTTCGGCCTGAGAGCCTACGAAACCGCTTAGTGTCACGACGCCATTATCTGTTTTGACGGAAATGTCGGTGCTTTTAATAGCTTTATCGTCAACCAGGGCGCTTTTTACTTTCGCTGTGGTGGCGCTATCGCCCATGTAGCCATCAACTTTCTTCATGGAGCTATCGATTTTTGAACCCGCAGAGCTCGTGGAGCTGTCTGAGGCAGCCAATGCACTACCGCTCATCAGCGCGGTACCCAGAACAACGGCCATCATTGAGTATGCAAAATTAGACTTTTTCATCGATTTCTTCCTTACAGTTTGCCAGTCCTAATCGAGGACTCTTTACGCCACATGGTGGTGACGACTTAAAAGCTTGTTACTGTGATCACGTCACTGTGAATTTAAAAAATTCAGCACAACTCTCTACTTAGTATCCTAAGGCCAGCGTTAATGTCTGCCTTTCGTTGCGCGTATATTTAATATAGTCGACCATGAGCAAAACTGTAGTAAGAATGGCTAATTAACCGGTAATACAGATAAGTCTGAGCATTTTCACGATTTTTAGACTAAAAACCCTCAAAAAGGGCCATTTAATTTCGCACATAAACTATTTTTCAGTCTCGAGGCGAAAAAAAGACGGCCAATAGACCGTCTTTTTTAATGTTTTAAACCTGAAGCGGGCGATTAATGCTCGCGCGTTTTACGGAAATCGACTTCCGGATAACGGTCATTGGTCAGGTTGAGGTTCACCATCGAAGGCGCGATGTAAGTCAGGTTGTCGCCGCCATCCAGTGCCAGGTTCGCCTCGCATTTGCGTTTGAAGTCTTCAAACTTCTTCACGTCCTTGCATTCTACCCAGCGCGCGGTAGAAACGTTGACCGACTCGTAGATAGCTTCGACGTTGTATTCGCTTTTCAGACGCGCCACGACCACTTCAAACTGGAGGACGCCGACTGCGCCGACAATCAGGTCATTATTGATAAGCGGACGGAACACCTGCACGGCGCCCTCTTCGGACAACTGCACCAGCCCTTTCAGCAACTGTTTCTGTTTCAGTGGATCACGCAGGCGGATACGGCGGAACAGCTCGGGGGCAAAGTTCGGAATCCCGGTGAACTTCATGTTTTCACCCTGAGTAAAGGTGTCACCAATCTGAATCGTGCCATGGTTGTGCAAGCCGATGATATCGCCCGGGAAGGCTTCTTCAACGTGGGAACGGTCGCCGGCCATGAAGGTCAGCGCATCCGAAATCACCACGTCTTTGCCGGTACGCACCTGACGCAGTTTCATGCCTTTTTCATATTTACCGGACACCACGCGCATAAAGGCCACGCGGTCGCGGTGTTTCGGGTCCATGTTGGCCTGAATCTTGAACACGAAACCGGTGAACTTCTCGTCGGCCGCCTTGACTTCGCGCACGTCGGTATTGCGCGGCATTGGCGCAGGCGCCCATTCCACCAGCCCGTCGAGCATGTGGTCAACGCCGAAGTTACCCAGCGCGGTGCCGAAGAACACAGGGGTAAGATCGCCGCTCAGGAAGGCGTCGTGGTCGAACTCGTGCGAGGCGCCCTGCACCAGATCCAGCTCTTCACGCAGCTGCATTGCCAGGTCTTCACCGATTGCCGCGTCGAGATCCGGGTTATCCAGCCCTTTCACGATACGGACTTCCTGAATGGTGTGGCCCTTGCCGGTCTGATAAAGATAGGTTTCATCTTTATAGAGGTGATAAACGCCCTTGAACATCTTGCCGCAGCCAATAGGCCAGGTAATAGGCGAGCAGGCAATTTTCAGCTCGCGCTCGACTTCGTCCATGACTTCCATAGGATCACGGATGTCGCGGTCCAGCTTGTTCATAAAGGTCAGAATGGGCGTGTCGCGCAGACGGGTTACTTCCATCAGCTTGCGGGTACGGTCTTCTACACCTTTGGCGGCGTCGATAACCATCAGACAGCAGTCGACGGCGGTCAGCGTACGATAGGTATCTTCGGAGAAGTCTTCGTGTCCGGGGGTGTCGAGCAGGTTGACCAGCGCTTCACGGTACGGGAACTGCATCACGGAGGTGGTAATGGAGATACCACGCTGCTTTTCCATTTCCATCCAGTCGGATTTGGCGTGGTTGTTGGAGCCACGGCCTTTTACCGTACCGGCGGTCTGAATAGCCTGTCCGAACAACAGCACTTTTTCAGTAATGGTGGTTTTACCCGCATCGGGGTGCGAGATAATGGCGAAGGTGCGACGTTTGGCGACTTCGAGGGCGTATTCACTAGGAGACATGTTTTTCCACGTTTCTGCGGTTGTCCGCCCTGCATCGGTATTGATTTTACGCCAGAACGGCATCAGGCAAAGCGGTAATAAAAGTTATAGCCGGCTATTTTCTATGATTTGACGGGGATAGACAATCAATGCTTTCAGTTTCGCCTTCGACCGGGCCGATTTGACCGGGCAACAACGCGCGTACAGCGGCAGGGAAAGGGGTTAAATTACCGGCAATTGCATTAAAATGTGATACAGATCACACATAATTTTTGCATAACTTTATCCATTGCATTAAAAATAGCTGTTCCTCACAAAATTGGCCCACTCCTTTCTGGATAATCGGCCCATAAAAGTTGTACGGCGTGTCTTGGCGCACTATGCAGCCGATATCTGAACTCTTTTGTTGCGTGATTTAACCTCTTATACATCATAAGGATGTATCTTAATGACTAAAAGTAATCGATTGCTTCTCACCTGGATTAGCTTTTTCTCCTATGGCTTGACCGGTGCGCTGGTTATTGTCACCGGCATGGTGATGGGCAATATTGCCGATTATTTCGGCCTGCCTGTTTCCAGCATGAGTAACACGTTCACCTTCCTCAATACCGGGATTCTGGTCGCTATTTTCCTCAATGCCTGGTTGATGGAAGTGATCCCGTTGAAACGGCAGCTGATTTTCGGCTTTGTGCTGATGGTGCTGGCCGTGCTGGGTCTGATGTTCAGCAAAAGCATCAGCGTGTTCTCGCTGTGCATGTTTGTGCTTGGCGTGGTGAGCGGAATTACCATGTCGATAGGCACCTTCCTTATTACGCATCTGTACGAAGGACGTCAGCGCGGCTCGCGGCTGCTGTTTACCGACTCCTTCTTCAGCATGGCCGGGATGATTTTCCCGGTGGTCGCCGGTATTTTGCTGGCTCGCAGCATCGGCTGGTACTGGGTTTATGCCTGTATCGGCGTGCTGTATGTCGCGATTTTCGTGCTGACGCTGATGGCCGATTTCCCGATTCTGGGCAAAAAGGGCCAGACCGACAGCCAGCCTGTCGCGAAAGAAAAGTGGGGCATTGGCGTGTTGGTTCCTGTCGATTGCGGCCCTGTGCTACATCCTCGGCCAGCTTGGCTTTATCCAGTGGGTGCCGGAATACGTCACTAAAACCTTTAATCTGGATATCAATCAGGCCGGTAAACTGGTCGGCGACTTCTGGCTGTCTTACATGATTGGCATGTGGGTGTTCAGCTTTGTGCTGCGCTTCTTCGACCTGCAACGCATCGTCACTCTGCTGACGCTGCTTGCGACCGTCGCGATGTATCTGTTTATTTCGACCGAAAATCCGGCGCATCTGGCCTACGCCATTATGGGGCTGGGCTTTGTCTCAAGCGCGATTTACACCACCATTATTACGCTGGGATCATTGCAGACCAAAGTGGCCTCGCCGAAACTGGTGAACTTTATCCTGACCTGCGGCACCGTCGGCACCATGCTGACCTTCGTGGTAACCGGACCTATCGTGGCGAAAAGCGGTGCCCATGCCGCGCTGGCAACGGCAAACGGGCTATACTTCGTGGTGTTTGTAATGTGTGTAATTCTGGGCTTTGTGACCAAACATAAAACGCACGGCCACAAATAAGTCGCGAAAGTGTGAAATGACAGTAAAAAGCGGGCTGCAAGCCCGCTTTTTTAGCCTAACGGCAAGGCCATGATGATGGCGTCTTCACGCCCCGACGCCGCCGGATAGTAATTGCGACGAATCGAGACTTCGTTGAAGCCCATGCTCTCATACAGTGAAATCGCGCCACGATTCGACGCCCTCACCTCAAGCCACAGCGTAAATACATCGCGCGTTTCGAGCTGCGCCAGCACGGCCTCCAGCAGTACGCGCCCGAGTCCCTGCCGCTGAAACGCAGGATCGATGGCAATATTGAACAGGGTCGCTTCGTCGAGCACGGTTTGCACAATCGCAAAACCGACCATCTTGCCCTGCTGTTCCAGCTTTAAATTGAGATAACGTTCGCCCTGATTGCTGGCAAAGGTTTTTTCACTCCAGGGAAAGGCGTGACTGGCTTGTTCAATCTCGAACGCGCGATTCAGATCCGCGGGGGTCAGGGTAGAAATGTTGTTCATTTTCACAAATCTGCTGCCAGAGCGCGCGTTTGGCTCCAGCGTCTTGAGAAAGCTCGGCCAGCGCCGGGCTAGATAACTGCGCGCCCGCGACCGTCAAAGGTTCGCCGATGCCCAGTCGCCAGGTGTTGCAGTGCGTGTCTTCCGGCAGCATCGCCACCTGATCCTTTTGCAGGCGATAAACCTGCGAATCGTGCAGATTCAGACTGCGGATCACGTCTTTTACCAGTAAATCCCCTTCCGGCGGCAGCACGTCGGCAACAATCAACAGCTTTGTCTGGTCCGGCAGACTGACGGCGACTTCGCCTTGTAAAACGGTGGGGCGACGCAGCGTCCACTGGGTAATGCCCAGTTGCTGTAACAGCCAGTCTCGTCTTGATGCCATGCTTTTTCCTGCCCGTTGGCGATGCTTATAGCGCGCTATGCTAGCAAACACATCGAACCTGCGCCAATAAACCTCTATAATGCCGCCCATATTCCTGAGGAGCCTTATCTGATGTCAGCATTAACCCCGGCCAGTGAAGTCATACTGCGCCACAGCGATGATTTTATCGGCCGCCGCGTACTGTTCGCAGGCGATCTACAAGATGACCTGCCAGCCGATTTCGATGCCGAAAACGTGCGAGTTCATACCAATCAATATCACCACTGGCAGATGCTCAGCGCCTCGTTGAAAGACGACGTGCAGTTTGGTCTGGTGGCGGATGCCGAGTTTATCGCGCAAAGCGATATGCTGATTTACTACTGGCCGAAGAGCAAACAGGAAGCAAAATTCCAGCTGTTTAACCTGCTTTCCATGCTGCCGGTCGGCATTGACGTCTTCGTGGTCGGTGAAAACCGCAGCGGCGTACGTAGCGCCGAAGAGATCCTTGCCGAGTTCTGTCAGTTGGATAAAGTCGACAGCGCACGCCGCTGCGGTCTTTATCATGGCCGCCTCGAGAAGCAGCCCGAGTTTGACGCCGATGCGTGGTGGCAAACGTATATGGTCGAAGAAGTGACGATTAAAACCCTGCCGGGCGTGTTCAGCCGTGAAGGTCTGGACAGCGGAAGTCTGTTGCTTATCAACAGCTTCGAGGAGCCAATCAAAGGCAAGGTACTGGATATCGCCTCCGGTTCCGGCGTGCTGGCCTCCGTGCTCGCCACCTATTCGCCGAAAATGAAAGTCACCCTGAGTGATGTCGGTGCCGCCGCACTGGCCGCCAGCCGCGCGACGCTTGAGGCCAACGGTCTTGAGGGCGAAGTGATTGCCAGTAATGTCTATTCCGACATTAAAGGCCGTTTCGACATGATTATTTCGAACCCGCCGTTCCACGAAGGTCTGCAAACCAGCCTGCACGCTTCAGAGCAGCTGATTCGCGGTGCCGTTAACCACTTGAATATCGGCGGAAAACTGCGCATCGTCGCCAACGCCTTCCTGCCTTATGCCGCGCTGCTGGACGCCACCTTCGGCAACCATGAAGTGCTGGCGCAGAACGGCCGTTTCAAAGTGTACGAAGCCACCCGTGGCCGTCCACCGCGCGACGACAAAAAGAAAAAGCGTTAATCATTCAGCGTTAAACGCGTAAAGATTTCACGCTTCGGATAGGCGGTCACCCGGCAGCCGCGAGAACCCGCTTCGGTAAGCCTGGACCGCCAACGCCTGTACTGTCTGGGATTTAGCGGTCTATGAGCTGCATGACAGCAGGCGTATATCTTCCGCCTGCGGCAGCATTTAATGGAAAGGCCGCTTCAATCGCCGCGAGTTCGGCTTCATTCAGGATGACATCAAGCGCGGCGATGTTCTCTTCCAGATAAGTACGACGTTTCGTTCCAGGTATTGGCACAATGTTTTCACCCTGTGCCAATACCCACGCCAATGCCAGTTGAGAAGGCTTCACCCCTTTTCCGCTGGAGATTTCCACCACTTTGTCGGCCAAATGCAGGTTTTTGACAAAGTTTTCACCCTGAAAACGCGGATTCCCCTTTCTGAAATCGTTTTCGGCAAAATCATCCGGAGAACGAATCGCGCCCGTCAAAAATCCACGTCCCAATGGGCTGTAAGGCACAAAGGCAACGCCGAGGCGCGCACAGGCAGGCAGAATGCTCGCCTCTACTTCGCGGCTCCACAATGAATATTCACTCTGTAATGCGCTGATTGGGTGGACTTTATGCGCCCTTTCCAGCGTTGCCGCCGAGATTTCGCTCATGCCGATATAGCGAATCTTGCCTTCACGCACCAGATCACTCAGTGCGCCGACGCTCTCTTCAATCGGCACGTTCGGGTCGGCGCGGTGCTGATAATAGAGGTCGATGACGTCGGTTTTAAGCCGTTGTAAACTGCCTTCCACCGATTGCCGAATGTAGTCGGGATGTCCATTGCTGCCGCGCGCGCCGGGATCCGCCGCATCGCGGACAATGCCGAACTTGGTCGCCAGAAAGACCTTGTCACGACGCCCCTGCAAAGCGCGGCCCAGCAGCGCTTCGTTGGTGTGCGGGCCGTAGACGTCGGCGGTATCCAGCAGGGTTATGCCGCGTTCTATGGCGAGATCCAGCGTGGCCAGCGACTCTTTTTCATCCATACCTTGAGTGTAAAATTCGCTCATTCCCATGCAACCCAATCCTAACGCAGAGACCCAAGGCCCGTTTTTACCCAGTTGACGCTGTTTCATGTGCTTTTCCTTTTCATCTTTCATACGATTGAAAACAGTGTGGTTGTTGGCTGAAAAAAGATAAATACGCCAATTTATGCAACACTGTTCAGAAATCACCAACAATCGGGAAACGATATGGACCAGATTCAGGCCATGCGGATTTTCATCCGTATCAGAGAATTGGAAAGTTTCAGCCGCGCGGCGGAGGATCTCGACCTGCCTCGCGCAACGGTCAGCACCACGCTGAAACATCTCGAGCAGCGCCTTGGCGTGCGGCTGTTTTTGCGCACCACGCGACAGGTGAAGATTACCGAAGAAGGCGAGCTTTACTACCAGCGCTGCGTCCAGTTGCTCTCGGCTTTTGAAGAAACGGAAAATCTTTTCGCCCATCAGAAAGCCCAGCCCGCGGGCAATGTGCGCATCGATATGCCGCATTCGATGGCGCGCGAGATTGTGCTGCCCGCCCTGCCGGAATTTACCGCGCGTTATCCGCACCTCAATCTGACCGTCAGTGCCAACGACAACGCCGTCGACCTGCTGCATCAGGGCGTAGACTGCGTCATCCGCGCCTGGCCTACGGAAAACGAAAATTTGCAGTCGCGGCCTATCGCCATGCTGGCGCAAACCACCTGCGCCTCTCCAGATTATCTGGCACGCCATGGGCACCCTGACACTCTTGAGGATCTCGACACGCATCGGGCTGTGGCCTATTTCTTTGCCCATCAACGGCCGGAATCACAGCTGGAGTTTATGCTGGGTAAAACGATTCATCGCGTGCCGATGGCAAGCTCGCTGACCGTTAGCGGAGCAGATGCCTACATTGCGGCCGCCAAGGCGGGCTATGGGCTGATTCAAACTTCAAGACAGGTCGTCGGCCTTGAACTTGCGCGCGGCGAGTTGGTGGAAGTCTTGCCCCATCTCATGCCGCCGCCCATGCCGCTGTACATTATGTATCCACCCGGCCGTTTTCTTGCGCCGCGTGTCAGGGTCTTGCTGGACTGGTTGATTGAATTATTTGCAAAACTTTGACGGCTTTCAAAACGCCTATAAAACCAACGACAAGCGGGATCGGTGGCCAATAAAATGACGATTTGTGACTGAAATGCCGTTTTTTCCAACAATCGCCGCCAAACGATGAAATAAGTATTGACGCCCTCGTGAAAATCTCTAGAATTCGGCCCCGTGGTTGTCTTAGTCGTATAGACGAGTTTTATGCGCTAGGAAAAGGTTTGCGAAGGTGGCGGAATTGGTAGACGCGCTAGCTTCAGGTGTTAGTGTTCTTACGGACGTGAGGGTTCAAGTCCCTCTCTTCGCACCAACAATCACAGGCAGTCGGTAGTACAACGCAGAACGTTGCGAAGGTGGCGGAATTGGTAGACGCGCTAGCTTCAGGTGTTAGTGTTCTTACGGACGTGAGGGTTCAAGTCCCTCTCTTCGCACCACTGTGATTGTATGGCTTGCGCCAATAAAGTAGATGTAAACCGCAGTAAAAAGTAATCATTTGTGCGAAGGTGGCGGAATTGGTAGACGCGCTAGCTTCAGGTGTTAGTGTTCTTACGGACGTGAGGGTTCAAGTCCCTCTCTTCGCACCAGATGACTCTTTCAGAACTCTCCTTTCTGTAGTATCTCCCTGATTTATCTCTGTCTTACCCACGCAATCTCTGCGACATCAATGCATTTTCAAACAATATTTGTCCGTTGTCTCTTTCCTGTTACATCAGATTGAAGTTCACCGATATCGCCGCCAGTCCGCCTGCCAGAGCGACAAAAGAAGGTAGCAGCATGTAATGCCTCAGCTTATTGTTGAGCAGCATGACCAGCGTAGCCAGCATCGCGAAGATGACCAGAGCTTTCAGTTGGCCGAGCGACATATTCGCCATTGCCAGCAGAGGCAATAACGCGCAGGGCAACAGCACACCCCATCCGCTTGAAAGACGCTTTCCGAAACACCAACTCACACCCCACAATCCGCATGCGGTAACAATGGCTGCAATCATGCTGCTGTCTCCCAATAACTGATAATGATAACCAGTAGCATATAGCAATTTTTCTCATTGCGCACGAATTTACCGTGCAATTTCTGCCCGTTTCTAGCCGGTTTTTGCAAAGAACTGTAATTTTCTCCGCAAGAAAATAAGGGGGATTAGGAGCCAAAACGGATTAGGAGAGGCGCGTGATAACTGGCGTTAACTTGATTTAGATCAAAATTTGAATCCTTAAAATGCGACTCCGATCGCTGTTTTCCTTATTTTCTTTCTTTGGCGAGGTTGGCTACTCTGTTAGGAAATGTATCTACAAGCTTCAAGCCGTAAACATGAAGGCATATTTTACGACGTTTATTGCCACCGGAGCATCGGCATTGGCCGATAATCCCCTGACAGAGAGAGAAGCACATTATGACCATCCTCAAACCCCTTCTTGAGCGTAATAAAAGCTGGGCAGACACGCAGTGTCAGTGTGATCCGCATTATTTCGAGAATACCTCGCAACCCCAGCAGCCGCATTCGCTGTGGATTGGGTGTTCGGACAGCCGCGTACCCGCCGAAGTGCTGACCGGATCGCATCCTGGCGAATTGTTCGTGCATCGCAATATCGCCAACATGGTGGTCGAAGATGACGATAACCTGCAAAGCGTGCTGCAATACGCGCTCGAATATTTGAATGTTTCTGCCATTATCCTGTGCGGCCACTATGGCTGCGGCGGCGTACAGGCCGCAAGCGCACTGCCCGACATGCCGCTGGCTGCACAGGATAACGCCCTTTCCCGACGTATCCGACTGCTTCGGCAGGCGTTGAGCGAGAGCTTGAGTCAATCGTCCTCAACCCCCGTGGACGAAACTGCGCGCCAGAAACAGCTGGTCGAAGCCAACGTATTAACGCAGTTTGCCAATCTGGTGGTCGCCGAACCCGTGCTACAGCGCTGGAAAGAGGGCCATCAACTCGACGTATTTGGCTGTGTGTATGACCTGCACACCGGTCATTTGAAAGAGTTGATGCACCAGAGCGCCCCTGAGTACGCGCTGGAAACCTGAATGCAGACCCGATAATCAAATCCGGTTGATGTGCCCATAAAAAGCCCCTTTCTCGAAAGGGGCTTTTCTGTTTAAACGGCGAAACTTTTAATGAGAAGCTATTTTTTAACGGGCGGATTGTGCTCGAGGAGCGCCGCGAACACTTTTTCAACCGCGACTGCACCCGGATCTTTCACGCCTTTCAAGCTGTCGCTATTAAGGTAGGAAGAGCGTCCGGCGTTGGCTTTTTTCATGCCGGCCGTGTCTTTAGCGCCTTTTGCCGCAGCTTTGGCGGCACCTTTGAAATCATCGGCTTTTTTATCCAGCGCTTCCAGCGCGGGCTGGAGCGCGTCTATCAGTGTTCGGTCGCCGAGATCTGCGCCGCCGTAATGTTTCATACGGTCGAGTCCGAACAGCAACGATTGCGCCAGATTGCCGCCTTCACTGACTTTCTGCCCCGCCGCCGTGAAGAAGATAGACATCAATACCCCGCTCGAGCCTCCCATAACCGTTGCCAAACGATCGCCCACCACGGCAAAGAGTGCGGACAAGTCATCTTGCGGCAATTTTTTGTCCTGGTTTTGCACCAGCAGATCTTTGGCCCCCGAGGCGAAAGTGGAACCGGTATCGCCATCGCCGACTTTGGCATCCAGTTTGTTCAATTCGCTCTCAAGTGAAACCAGCGTTTCGGCAATGGTATTGATAATCTGGCTCACGGCTTCGTTTCTGGAAGCCTTGACCTTAACTTTTTGAGAAATCTTTTTGGCTTTCTGAACCGGCAGTTTCTCGAGTTTTACCAAAGGATGCCAACCGGCTGCCTCGACATCGGCAAGCAGCGCCTCTTCAATCCCCTTTTCAAGCACGATAGTGGAAAGGGAGAATCCTTTCATGTCCAGCGCACTGACCAGCGCCGCAGGGCCAATCAGATAACGTATGGCGCCCGCCAACTCGGAATGCACCACCTCTTTGGTAATCTGATTCATCTCAAGCGGCGAAACGCCCCCGAGATTGTTTATCAGCACCGCCACTTTAGCTTTGCTCTTTAAACGCTTTTGCAATGCCTCGACCAGCGCCTTGACGATTTTCTGCGAGTTATGGGTTTTCAGTGTCGAAATACCGGGTTCGCCGTGAATGCCAAGCCCAAGCTCGACGTGTCCGGCTGCGATTCGGTCATTGTCCGCTTCATCATCGTCTCCGCCCGGCAGATTACAGCCGTGCATGGCAACGCCGATACTGGCGGTGGCGTCGATAGCCTTCTGGGCAATCTGCACGACCTCCTCAAGAGATTTCCCCTGCTCTGCCGCATAGCCCGCCACCTTGTGCACCAGCGCCGTGCCCGCAATGCCGCGCGGCTGCTTGTTGTCAGGCAGGGCAATGTCGTCGGACACCATCACGAGATCAACCTTGTACCCCAGATTCTTGGCTTTCTCGGCGGCCAGACCAAAGTTGAGACGATCGCCCGTGTAATTTTTGACAATCAGCAGACAGCCAGCTTCGCCGGTAACCGCCACAATGGCATTGAGCACCGCATCCACGCTTGGGGAAGCGAAAACGTCGCCGCACACCGCTGCGGTAAGCATGCCTTTGCCGATGAAGCCCACGTGCGCCGGTTCATGTCCCGAACCGCCGCCGGATATCAGCGCGACCTGACTTTTATCCCAGTCATTTCTAACCACAACACGGATAGCAGAATCCACCGCCAGTTTGGACAGGTTCTTAAAAGGAGAGGTTAAAATAGCCCCCTCAATCACATCATCAATCAGCGTACTACGGTCGTTCATGAAAAAGTTGGACATACCAGGTGAACTCCTTGTTGTTGTGATTAAAAGAAAACTTCTCCAAGCATAGTGAAAGATTGACCTGCCCGTGCGGTTAATATCTTTTATGATAATAAATCATAATAGAGATGCATTGCATTTTTAAGAAAAGATTATCGACATTTACTGAAAGCATTAAGAATAATGACTTATTAATAATCGTCATCAGCCAATAGAATAAATGAAACACGAATACTGAAAGTCATTCGTTCGCTTTTATTTAAAGAGAAATTGTGATGCAGATCGGCTAAATACCGCTGGAATAAACCCTACCTCAACGAAACAAATACATACCGTGAACAGATAGGTTAACTAATATTGACGAAAATAGGGAATACACTTTATCATCGCTAATGAAACATTGCCTGCCCTCATTTTTAATAACATCGTTCACTTTTCAGAATAATAAAAAATTATTAAACAAGTCACTCATACTGGATGATTTGAGCCAATCAGAGCGCCCAAATGAAAAAAATCGGCTGTTTTATATCTACCGGATTTAACATGCTCACGCTTGCGAGATTATCGGCCGCTGTGGATTTGGCAAATTCACTTTTTCCTAAAATAAAACCCTATCAACTCAACCTGCTCTCTGCGGAAGGCGGTGCACTCTACAGTGCCTGTACCTTGCCCGTAAACACGCAACGAGCTACAGCAGAGCTATTCTCGACCCTCAACAGTTTATTGATTATGGAAAAAGGGCCTGCGGGACAGTCTTCTTTTCATTTCGATAACCTTTCCCTTTCTTCCACCTCGACCTCCCACAACGTGAATGCCCTCGGGAAACAGAAACACGCTTTTCAGACCTTGCTGGCTGGATTTGAGCCTGATAATGCCCAGGCAGGCGCGGGTGTCTGCTATCACCTGGCCATGTTTGCCACACTCTTGCCGAAAGTGAGTTTCGATAAAGAGTCAGCGTTATTGCTGGCGGATAAGCTCTGGACCGCCGGTGGCGTCTGGGCGGGAATCGATCTTGTCCTCACTCTTGTTGAAGAGGAGTCGGGCGTAGCGGCGGCGATGCAGCTCATCAATACGCTTGAGGGCGTGTTCAATAAATATGAGAACAACAGCCAACTGGCGGTGTTACAGAACTTTTCCAGTGATGGAAACAGCGATCGTATCAATGCCAGCCTGCGTTTCATTCGCGACAATCTGCGCAATAAAGTCACCATTACCCATTTGGCCGAACGGGCCAACCTCAGCCCGCGACAGTTTAGCCGCCTGTTCAAGGAAGAGACGGGAACTTCACCCGCCAAAGCCGTGGCGCAGATTCGGGCCGAAGTGGCGCGTCAGCATGTTTTACAGGACCGGCTGTCGATAGACAAAATCGCCTCGCTCTGTGGCTTCTCCGGAACAAAAAGCCTACGCCGCGCTTTTTTGAAATTCTATGGTGAAACGCCCTGGCACCTTCGTCAAAAATAAGGCGTTCCCCCAGCCTGCGCGCACAGGTTAATGCTCTTTGCAGGTCGCGACCCAATTGTTGTTAATCATCACCAGATATTCACCGCGTTTGATTTTCTGAAAATGAAACGTCAGGCTTTCGTTATTGCGGGCAAAGAAGTTGTCGGGGTCGTGGACTTCATCGGAAGGAGCAACCCGTGTTGCCTTGACGTCGGCCATGACGACGTCAGAGCGCCTGTTGACGTGTTCCAGCAGCAGGCTGCGTGTCAGCTTTTTCATCCCTTCCGCCGTGTTGTAGACACCAAATAGCGTGATGACATTGTTCTTTAACCACAGTGTGATAGATCCATTGAACTGATACTGCCGATATTGGTCGTTTATGAATTCACCATGGGAAATTTCCATCGTGCAGGGTGCATCGGGAACCGATTCATCAAAAATGAGGCGGGTCGCGACAAAATAGCCCACCAGCGTCAGTGCGCCAACGGCAATCAGTACTGTGAAAAATGTTCGTAAGTGCACGGGGCATTGTCCTTATAAATACTCTTTTCGCAGTAAGCCACCCACACTTTGGGGCCGTTCGACGCGATATAGGCTTCTCTGGTTACAGGCTGCACCTGCCGTTCAATCCGTTGCCATAGCGCTTGCGAGACCTTGGTCGCCGGCGCAACGTGGTAACTCACCTCCCCGACTGCCTTAAACGGAATAAAATAGTCACGCGTATCATGCGTGCGTAGGCCCCAGAGAATCGTCAGTGAAAATATCAGCCAGATAGCCGAGGAGGACCAGAGAGAGAGCCTGTGACCTGCAGGTCGACACTCGACCACCGGCGTTTTTTCCGCTGATACGATCCCCGGCGCTTGCTGAAAATCTTCAGACATCTTCAGAGATTTATCACAATACTCAGTGCCATTTTCAGACTCGTCATCCGCCTGCGTCTGATAAACCACGCCATATCTCGGAATGGTTTTGAGGCAGGAAGAAGGCATGCCCGCCGCGACAAATTTACGCCGGATCATTTTAACCAGCTGGTGATAACTCGATTCACTGACCACGATTCCCTGTTCGTGCCAGATCTCGTCAATGATGGTTTCCTTGCGCCCTCGTTTTGAGAGAATGATTTCAAGAATTTTTTCTCGTTGGGCGTGAGGTGAATATCTCCGGCGGGACTCTCCAGACAGGATAATGCCGAATTATAATAAACCCCCTCGCGCAAAGGCATTTTACTGGTTCCCATAAACATCCTTATTCCATTGGTTATCACAGGAGCATTTACTTTTTGATTACCCGAATCGATTAATTCATTTACACGGTGACGTACAAATCGCAATTGCATAATCGCTCTGGAACATAACATATCCCTCACACGTCCACTATGCATTATCATTATATTCTCACGATTTACTCACATTGAATTCGCCTGAATAAAACCTGATTTTTAAATCAATTTAATCAGTTGCTCAGAGCACAATGAATAATATTTAATTAATAAAAAATTATTATTAATCGGGTATTAAGAGTGGGTGTTCAGACGATAAAGATCATCAAGAGTTTGAGTAGAGTTGCCTAGCCTGAGAAAAACCTGAAGAGAACCTGATATAAACCTGATATAAACCTGAGAATTAGATGCTAAAAAGCCGACTCAAGAGATATCGAGTCGGCTTGTTCACTGACCTAAATCAGCTCATGGGCACCAGCGTATTACTTCTTGCGCCATACGGTTAACTGCGCGACCGTATGTTGGTGTTTTCTCGCTGTTTCACGGATAACAAACGGGATATCGACAGGGGCCTGCACCTCTTCGAAATCGGCCGCCAGCAACCGTTGTAGCGCCTGATAGCTGGTCAGCGCCTCGCCATTTTCACGCACGCCGCCTATCCAGTTCTCTTTCGGCGTGAACTCTTCAAGCCAGGTATAAGGTGACGACAGCATCAGGATCCCGCCGCGCGCGATTCTTGGCGTGATATCGCGCAGGAACCGACGAGGATCGCGCAGCCTGTCAATCAGGTTGGAGGCCAGCACCAGATCATAGGACTCGGTCTGAGGTTTCAGGTTACAGGCATCGCCCTGCATAAACTGCACGCGAGACGCCTGCTCGGCAGAGATGCCGATATCCGCCAGACTGGCCTGACAATATTGCATCAGCTCGCCCTCTTCCGGCATCAGATAACGGCGTTCTTCACCACGCACCAACGACAGCGCGACGTCGATAAAGCGCGCCGAGTAATCCATTCCCGTAACCTTGTCGAACGTACGCGCCAACTCGAAGCTCGCCCGACCCGTTGCGCAGCCGATATCCAGCGCAGAACCGCGTTTTGTTACCACCTGCTCGGCGATATCTACCAGCGCGCGACCATAGTTCGGCACATTGAAATAGCTCGGGCCGTACTGGAAATCAAGATACTGCGACACCAGCGTATCCGTTTCATAAGGATTAACGGTGACCTTTTCCTGATGCGTCGACAGCACATAGCGGAATCCCGCATGCTGGAAGAAATGACGACGAAACGCGTAACGCGCCGATTTCAGCGCCTCGTTTCCGGTCGAGATCCAGCTGCCGCCCTTGATAATCGCGTGCTTGCCATCAAAGGTCGGCGTAGAGAAATCGTCATACATTGGGTGGATTTTGAAACCGTCAAAACCGCTTATCGGCGTCGTGGTCCACTGCCAGACATTGCCGACGATGTCGTAAAAATCGCCCTGCGCAAAACGGTCCACAGGACAACTCGAGGCCCAGTACGCCAGATTGATATTGCCCGGAGCCTGTTCCCAGCTAGTTTGATCGCCTTCAACTTGCTCGCGCAACACATACCATTCCGCTTCGGTCGGCAATTGAATGGATTTGCCCGTGTCATCCGCCTTCCAGCGGCAGAATGCAGCCGCTTCCAGCTGATTGACCTCGGCGGGCCAATCCCATGGCATCATTACTTCTTCTGCCAGCAGACGCAATTTCAGTGCGGCAGGTTCATTAATCGAACCAACCCAGAAAGTAGGCATCTCCGCTTTCGAAAATTTGAGCCAGCCCTCACCTTCTTCATCCCACCACCGGGAATTCTGATAGCCACCCGCCTGAACAAATTCATAAAATTCGGCGTTGCTGACCAGCATTTTGCTGGCCTTGAAAGCGCTGACTTTGGTTTCGAAACGGCCGTACTCATTGTCCCAACCGTAGGTTTCATCCGTTTTACCCAATGTAATGGACGTTTCAGGCAGAGCGACCAGCGTGTTCTCGGGTGCTGCGGTGCGATCGGTGCGGGCTTTCTGACAGACCGGCCAATGCGCCTGAGGTGCGACCCATTCGATAGGCAACTGGCGCATTAATACGCTCGACGTTTCCAAATGAATGCGCTCGTGTTCAATACCCATCATGACAATCCATGCCGGGCTTTCCCAATCCAGCGGCAACTCGATGGGCATGGTGTTAATCAGCTGCGTTACGCGCTGGCGCACCTTGCCGCGGTAATCGCGCAACTCGGCCACTGACGGCCACTCGTAATGGCTGTTATCCAGGTCATCCCAGCTCATCTCATCAACGCCGATTGCCAGCGTTGCCTCAATGTTCGGGTCGATGCGCTCGTGGATAAGCCCTGCGGCCATCAGCTTGTTGATATAGAACGTCGCCGTATGTCCGAAATAGAAAATCAGCGGGTGTCTGAGCGAAATGGCCTTGGTAAAATAGGCGCGCTCATCTGCCAGCACGTCAAACAGGCTCTCATACAGTTCCCAGGTCTGGTTAAAATATCCAAGAATTTCATCGCGTTTTTTCTCAACGTCATTACCGCTCAACAGTAAGGTCTTCGTTGGAGCGGGTAACCCTCCGCTAATCGCTTTGCTGCTCGCCATCTTTATTCCTTATCTTTGTTTTGGAAACAGAACAGGAATAAGTGTAGCAGGTGCAGAAACGGCATCACTTTGAGGGCATGGAAGAAGTGTAAGAAAGGAATAGCGCACGACTACCCTTGCCTGGCATAGTTAATGTAATCAATTAGCTAAGTGAGTAAATAGAAATGGCAGCAGGGAAGCGTTGGACACGGGAAGAGTTATTGATAGCGATGAAGCTCTATAGCCAGATTCCCTTTGGTCGATTACATTCCCGCAATCCAGACATTATCCTTTACGCCAATCTGTTGGGCCGCACGCCCTCTTCACTTGCCATGAAGCTCGTTAATCTGGCGAGTCTCGACCCTTATATTCTTGATTCAGGAAGAAAAGGATTGGATGGTGCCTCCAATGCAGACCGCGCAGTGTGGCAGGAGATGAATCAGGATTGCGAAAAGTTTGAAGTCGATTGCGCCCAGGCGATGCAAGCATTGTCCCCCCAACCTACAAATTATGTACTCGAAGACAGTGATATCATTGATTTCACTGGAAAAGACAGATTGACCCTCGTTAAGGCCAGAGTGGGACAACAACTTTTTAGAAAGCGCGTTCTAACGGCCTATGATTTTCGATGCTGCGTAACGGGGTTGGAAGAGACGTCTCTACTGGTTGCCAGCCATATTCTGCCGTGGAAAGAGAGTGAACAGCACCGGCTCAACCCCAGCAATGGTTTATGTCTCTCAAACCTTCACGACCGGGCATTCGATCAGGGGCTTATTACTTTCAACGAGCATCTGGAACTCGTGCTGTCGCCTAAAATCAAAAGACTCAAAAGCGCGATCAGTCAGGAGAATTTCCATAAATATGAAGGGAACAAGATTCGTTCACCGAAAAACTTCTTTCCTGATCCCAGTCAGTTGGCTTTCCATAGAGAAAAAATTTTCGACAAGAAAAGCGAGATTGCCTAAGACGTTTAAATATTCAATGTGTGCAGACACAGTCTGGCTAATGGATGAAGGCTAATCGAATAACCGAAAAACCCCAAAAAGGCCACCCTTTGAGGTGATCTGATTACCGAAATTTGCACTTAAGAATGACGTTCTCTTGCTGGTTCCGGCCGTTTTATTTTAGCGCGGCGTTAATCAGCTGCACGTTCTCAGGTCGCCGGTACTTCATGCGCCAGTATTTGGATCCCTTGACTGAGATCTCAAGATAAAAATCGCCAACATCATTAATTTTATGGGTTTTTTCTTTGGGTTTTGCAGGTTGACTTGGCGGGCATTGAGCTTTATCTGGGACACGTTTTCTTATCGAAGTGAAGATGCCTCCAATCTATGTCGCCCCGAGTAACCGGATGGCAACGGATGTGCTCGGACGAATTGAGAGCAAAAAAAAGCCACCTCTTAAGGTGACTTGATTTTCATACTAATGGTGCCGAAGGCCGGAATCGAACCGGCACGCCTCGCGGCGGTTGATTTTGAATCAACTGCGTCTACCGATTTCGCCACTTCGGCACTGCAAGTAGTATGCGGAAAACGGGTGCATTATACCTCTACCGCGACCCTACGCAATACTTATCCCTCGGTTCTTATTCCAAGTGCTGAAAAAACAGTCACACCGCGCTTTTGAGATTGATTTTCAGGCAAAAAATCGAGGTTTACCCACAATTATTTGCCGATTGCGCGTTATGCCCCTTCAACGCGGAGTAAGACTGTAAATTTTTCAGTGAAGCGATGAATTCCTCATGCGGTTCTGCGCGTATCCCATTAAGATAAATTAACTCTCCCTTTTACCCTTTTATATGGAAATGCGTTTGTTGAAAAAATTCTCTCTCTCGCTGCTGGCGTTGGCGTTTGCCACTCTGCCGGCGCTGAGTCAGGCGCAGTCACAACGTCTGGCTTCCCAGGTGGTCGATGACCATGCAGAACACATCTATTACGGCAGCGGCGCCATGGGTATGGCCATGGTTGTCGTTGATAATAATCAGCAGGTTTTCCGCAGTTTTGGAGAAACCAAACCGGGGTCGGGGTTGCGTCCACGTGAGGATTCGCTAATCCGCATCGCGTCGCTGACCAAGCTGATGACCAGTGAAGTGCTGGTCAAGCTGTCGGAACAGGGTACGGTGAAAGTCACGGATCCGCTGCGCAAATACGCACCGGGCAATGCCTTTGTGCCGTATTACAGCCCAACGTCACCGATTACCCTGCTTAGTCTGGCCACGCACACCAGCGGTCTTCCGCGCGAGCAGCCGGGCGGTGTGGCGCATCGTCCGGTGTTTACCTGGCCGAATCGCGTCGAGCGCTGGAGCTGGTTGCAGTCGGCGAGCATGAAAACGCCGCCGGGTGCCAACGCGGCGTATTCGAATCTGGGCTTCGACCTGCTGGCCGACGGGCTGGCCGATGCCGCGCACAAACCTTACACCCAGCTGTTCCGTGAATTGATCACGCAGCCCAACGGGATGGTGAACACTACCTACACTCCTACAGCGGCGCAGTGCGCGCGTCTGATGGAAGGTCTGCGCCCAAGCCCGTGTCTGAATACCACGGCGGCAATCGGCAGCGGTGGCGTGTATTCCACGCCGGAAGACATGGGCCGCTGGATGAAACAGTTCATTCCGTCTCTGAACGGTCAGCAAAGTCAGACGGCGGCGTTGGCGCAGAAGATGATTTATCGCCGTACCGATCTGGTTTCGCTTAAAGGCATGGATGTGCCGGGGCAGGCCTACGAGCTGGGAATGGGCTGGGTAACGATGGCACCGACGCCGCTGTTGCCGCGCATCATTCAGAAAACAGGCGGCGGCGGCGGTTTCATCACTTACATGGCGATGGTGCCGCAGCGTGGTGTCGGGGTGTTTATCGTGGTCACGCGTTCAGAGTTGAGCAAGTTCAAGAACATGAGCGATGGCGTCAATGCGCTGGTCGCAGATTTGGTTCGCAACAACGAAATCTGACGAGAGCAGGCCTTGCTCCCGGAAAATAAAAAAGCAGCTCGAGTGAGCTGCTTTTTTTATCTTTACTGCCTGACTAACTGCGTTTGAGAAGAAGATACACGCTGATAAACAGGAACAGGGCGCTCGGTAATATCGCGCCCAATAACGGCGGAATATTGTACACCAGGCTGAGCGGGCCGAAGATCTGGTCGAGGACGTAGAACAGGAATCCAAAGCAGATACCGGTCACCACGCGAACTCCCATCGGCACGCTGCGCAGCGGTCCGAAGATAAACGACAGCGCCATCAGCATCATCACGGCGACCGAGAGCGGCGCGAAAATCTTGCGCCACATGTTCAGCTGGTAGCGCTTGGCTTCCTGACCGCTCTGCTTGAGGTATTTGACGTAGTTGTACAGGCCGCTAATCGACAGCGCATCGGGGTCAAGTGCGACCACGCCGAGCTTGTCGGGCGTCAGATTGGTTTTCCATTCTCCGTTCAGCGTTTGCGAACCGCTAATGGTGGTCGGACTGCCAAGCACGGACTCGTCAACCTGCGAAAGCTGCCAGCTACCGTTGTCATACTGCGCAGAGGTCGCGTAACGCACGGACAACAGCTTATGGTTGTCATCGAAATGGTAGATATTCACGCCGGTAATCTGGTTATCGCCGGTCACGTGCTCGATAAAGATAAAGTCGTTGCCGTCTTTGGCCCACAGACCGCTCTGGGTGGAAACCAGCGAGCCGCCAAACATCTGCTCGGCACGATAGTTACGCGCCATCTGTTCGCCCTGCGGAGAGACCCACTCGCCAATCGCCATCGTCAGCAACACCAACGGGATCGCGGTTTTCATCACCGAAGTCGCCACCTGCAAACGCGTGAAGCCGGAAGCCTGCATGACCACCAGCTCACTGCGCGTCGCAAGCGCCCCCAGCCCCAGCAGCGCACCCAGTAGCGCCGCCATCGGGAAGAAAATCTCGATGTCTTTCGGCACGGAAAGCAGGGTATACAACCCGGCATCCAGAGCGGAATAGCTGCCCTGCCCGACTTTACGCAGCTGATCGACAAACTTGATGATGCCGGAGAGCGACACCAGCATGAACAGCGTCATCATGATGGTGTTGAAAATCGTGCGTCCGATATAACGGTCCAAAACTCCAAACATCAGGCCGCTCCTCTCAAACGGGCGCGAATTCTGCGCATAGGCAGGGTATCCCACAGGTTGAGCAATACGGCGATCGCCAGATACACCAGATTGGTGACCCACATCCAGATCATCGGATCAAGCTTCCCTTTCTCGGCATTCGATTTCAACGAGCTTTGCAGCAGGAAGAAGATGAGATACAGGAAGATAGCGGGCAGCATGCTCAGCACACGCCCCTGACGCGGGTTGACGACAGAAAGCGGTACGACCATCAGCGCCATGATAAACACGGACACTACCAGCGTCAGACGCCAGTTCAGTTCGGCGCGCGCCTCGACGGTCGGCGACTGCACCAGCTGCGTCATGCTCATCTGCTCGGCATCGCTGCTGTCGATTTCAACGGCGCGACGACCGATAACGGCCAGATAGTCGGTGAAGTTGGTGATACGGAAGTCGCGCAGCAGCGCAGTTCCTTCATAGCGGGTGCCGGTATCCAGCGTGACCTGCTGGGCGCCGTCGGGACGCTGGTCCATGTGACCGTGTTCGGCCACAACGACTGAAGGTCGCTGATTATTGTTGGGTCTAAGCTGCGCCAGGAAGACGTTACTGAACTCTTTTCCGCGCACGCTGCCTACAAACAGCACCGAACTGCCGTCGGAAGACGGGGTAAACTTCCCGGCCGCCATCGCCGCCGCGCTTGGATTGGCACGCGCCTCGGCCATCACTTCATCCTGATGTTTCGAGGACCACGGACCGGCCCAAAACGCATTAATACCTGCGAAAATAGAGGTAAGCAGCGCCAGAAGCATGGCAGCAACGATTAGTGACCTTTTTCCAAGTCCGCAGGCGTGCATAACAGTGATTTCACTGTCAGTATAGAGCTTGCCGAGCGTCATCAGCAGTCCCAGGAAAAGGCTGAGTGGCAGGATGAGTTGAGCCATCTCGGGTATGCCTAACCCAAGCAGCCGAATGACTAAGTTTGTCGGGATATCGCCATCGACTGCCGCACCCAGTATCCTGACCAGCTTCTGACAGAAGAAGATGAGTAGCAGAATAAACAGGATCGCAATTTGGCTCTTGAAGGTTTCCCTAACCAGATATCTAATGATGATCACGCTGAATACGCCTGTGAAAACTTGTCTTTTTGCAGGAAAATCGATAATTTCATCGCTAATCCGTCATTTTTTCTCATCATATGGCAACCTTCACAGCTAAAATAGTATTACACCACTGTAAATTTGGGTGACCTATAGGAAGATGCTTATAGGCGCCAAAAATAAAATTTATCGCCGTTCAGGTTAACACAGGTCATTACATCAATGACGGGAGAGTGTAACGGATGCCCCATTCTATCCGTACCCCCGCCTTTGTCTTTAAGATTCAGGAGAGTGCATGGAGTTCAGTGTAAAAAGCGGCAGCCCGGAAAAACAGCGCAGTGCCTGTATTGTAGTCGGCGTATTTGAACCTCGCCGCCTATCTCCTATGGCTGAACAGCTCGACAAGATCAGCAACGGGTATATCAGCGCCCTGCTCCGCCGCGGCGAACTGGAAGGAAAAGTGGGCCAGACCCTGTTCCTGCACCATGTTCCAAACATTCTGTCCGAGCGTATTCTGCTGGTAGGCTGTGGTAAGGAACGTGAACTCGACGAGCGCCAATACAAGCAGGTTATCCAGAGAACCATCAACGCCCTGAACGAAACCGGTTCTATGGAAGCCGTTTGCTTCCTCACCGAGCTTCACGTCAAGGGCCGCAATACCTACTGGAAAGTGCGTCAGGCCGTCGAAACCTCGAAAGAGTCGCTTTATACGTTCGACCAGCTGAAAACCAACAAGGTCGAGCCGCGTCGTCCGCTGCGTAAAATGGTCTTCAACGTGCCGACTCGCCGCGAACTCAACAGCGGTGATCGCGCAATTGCCCACGGTCTGGCTATCTCCTACGGCGTGAAAGCGGCGAAAGATTTAGGCAATATGCCGCCAAACATCTGTAATGCGGCCTATCTGGCCTCACAGGCGCGCCAGCTGGCGGATGCCTTCAGCACCAATATCACGACTCGCGTCATCGGCGAACCAGCAGATGAAAGAGCTGGGCATGAATGCCTATCTGGCGGTCGGTCAGGGTTCGCAGAACGAATCGCTGATGTCGGTGATGGAATATAAAGGCAATCCCAACGCCGACGCCAGGCCGATTGTACTGGTCGGTAAAGGTCTGACCTTCGACTCCGGCGGCATCTCCATCAAGCCTGCGGCCGACATGGATGAAATGAAGTATGACATGTGTGGCGCCGCGACCGTGTACGGCGTGATGCGCGTTGTGGCCGAGCTCAAGTTGCCGCTGAACGTCGTGGGCGTTCTGGCCGGATGCGAAAACATGCCGGGCAGCCGCGCATTCCGTCCGGGCGACATTCTGACCACCATGTCCGGCAAAACCGTCGAAGTGCTGAATACCGATGCCGAAGGCCGTCTGGTGCTGTGCGATGCGCTAACCTACGTCGAGCGTTTCGACCCGGAACTGGTTATCGACGTCGCCACCCTGACCGGTGCCTGCGTGATTGCGCTGGGTCATCACATCACCGGCCTGCTGTCGAATCACAACCCGCTGGCGCACGAGCTTATCACTGCATCCGAACAATCCGGCGACCGCGCATGGCGTCTGCCAATGGGTGACGAATACGACGAGCAGCTGCAATCCAACTTTGCAGACATGGCAAACATCGGCGGTCGTCCGGGCGGTGCTATCACCGCGGGCGTATTCCTGTCACACTTTGCCGAGAAGTATAACTGGGCTCACCTGGACATCGCCGGTACCGCGTGGCGTTCGGGTAAAAACAAGGGAGCTACGGGACGTCCCGTTTCTCTGCTGTCCCAGTTCCTGTTAAACCGTGCAGGTCTTAACGGCGACGATTAATCGCCCGCGGCTGCAAACCCGCTTTCCGAAACGCTACGGAAAGCGGTGTCAGGAAGGCACCTATGAAACAGGCAACATTCTTTCTACTCGATTCTCCAGACGGCGGCGGCGAGCTTGCCAGCCATGAAGCGCTGGCCTGTCAGATAGCTGCCCAACGCTACCGTGCGGGTCAACGGGTGCTGATTGCCTGCGACGACCAGAAGCAGGCCGAACGGCTGGACGAGGCGCTGTGGAAACGTGAGGCCGACCAGTTTGTGCCACACAATCTGGCAGGCGAAGGCCCGCGTTTCGGCGCGCCCGTCGAGCTATGCTGGCCCGGAAAACGTGGAAACGCCCCGCGAGATTTGCTGATTAGCCTGCTTGGGCAGTTTGCAGATTTTGCCACCGCTTTCCATGAAGTGGTAGACTTCGTTCCTTACGAAGATTCCTTAAAGCAGTTGGCGCGCGAACGCTACAAAGCCTATCGCAGCGTCGGCTTCAATTTGACCACGGCGACACCGCCCGACGTCAATACAACGACTACAGAATAACGAAGCGAAATGGATAAGACATATAACCCGCAAGATATCGAGCAACCGCTTTACGAGCACTGGGAAGAACAGGGCTATTTCAAGCCTAACGGTGATACCAGCAAGGAAAGCTTCTGCATCATGATCCCGCCGCCGAACGTTACCGGTAGCTTGCATATGGGTCACGCTTTCCAGCAAACAATCATGGATGCCATGATCCGCTACCAGCGCATGCAGGGCAAAAATACGCTGTGGCAGGCGGGGACCGACCACGCCGGTATCGCCACGCAGATGGTTGTCGAGCGCAAGATTGCCGCCGAAGAAGGCAAAACCCGTAAAGATTACGGTCGTGAAGCGTTTATCGACAAAATCTGGGAATGGAAATCGGAATCGGGCGGCACCATCACCCGTCAGATGCGCCGTCTCGGCGACTCCGTGGACTGGGAGCGCGAGCGCTTCACCATGGATGAAGGCCTGTCCAACGCCGTTCGCGAAGTGTTTGTGCGTCTCTATAAAGAAGATCTGATTTACCGTGGCAAGCGCCTGGTCAACTGGGATCCTAAACTGCGCACGGCTATCTCCGACCTCGAAGTTGAAAACCGCGAATCCAAGGGTTCCATCTGGCACCTGCGCTATCCGCTGGCCGACGGCGTGAAAACGGCCGATGGCAAAGATTATCTGGTGGTCGCCACTACTCGTCCCGAAACCGAGCTGGGCGATGCCGGCGTTGCGGTTAATCCTGAAGATCCGCGCTACAAAGACCTGATTGGCAAGGAAGTTATCCTGCCGCTGGTTGGTCGCCGCATTCCAATTCTTGGCGATGAACACGCCGACATGGAAAAAGGCACCGGCTGTGTGAAAATCACGCCTGCCCACGACTTTAACGACTATGAAGTCGGTAAACGTCACGGCCTGCCGATGATCAACATCCTGACGTTCGATGGCGATATCCGTCAGAGTGCCGAAGTGTTTGATACCAAAGGCGAAGAAAGCGACGCGTGCAGCAACGAGATTCCCGAGCAGTTCCGTGGCCTCGAGCGCTTTGCCGCGCGTAAAGCCATTGTCGCCGCCTTCGACGAACTCGGCCTGCTTGAAGACATCAAACCGCACGACCTGACCATTCCTTATGGCGATCGCGGCGGCGTGGTTATCGAACCTATGCTGACCGACCAATGGTACGTGCGCACTGCACCACTGGCCAAAGTGGCCGTTGAAGCGGTCGAAGACGGCGAAATCCAGTTCGTGCCCAAACAGTATGAAAACATGTACTTCAGCTGGATGCGCGACATTCAGGACTGGTGCATCTCGCGTCAGCTGTGGTGGGGTCACCGCATTCCGGCATGGTACGACGCAGAAGGCAAAGTCTACGTCGGTCGCGACGAAGAAGAAGTGCGCCGCGAAAACAACCTGGGCGCAGACGTTGTGCTGAGCCAGGACGAAGACGTGCTGGACACCTGGTTCTCCTCCGGCCTGTGGACCTTCTCCACGCTGGGCTGGCCAAACGAGACGCCGGACCTGAAAGCCTTCCACCCAAGCAGCGTGGTTGTCAGCGGTTTCGACATCATCTTCTTCTGGATTGCCCGCATGATCATGCTGACCATGCACTTCGTGAAAGACGAAAACGGCAAGCCGCAGGTGCCGTTCAATACGGTTTACATGACCGGCCTTATCCGCGACGACGAAGGACAGAAGATGTCCAAGTCAAAAGGTAACGTCATCGATCCGCTGGATATGATCGACGGTATCTCGCTTGAAGACCTGCTTGAGAAACGCACCGGCAACATGATGCAGCCGCAGCTGGCGGAAAAAATCCGCAAGCGTACCGAGAAGCAGTTCCCGAACGGGATCGAACCGCACGGCACCGACGCCCTGCGCTTTACCCTTGCGGCGCTGGCCTCGACCGGTCGTGACATCAACTGGGACATGAAACGTCTCGAAGGTTACCGCAACTTCTGTAACAAGCTGTGGAACGCCAGCCGTTTCGTGCTGATGAATACCGAAGGGCAGGATTGTGGCCTGAACGGCGGCGAACTGGACCTGTCTCTGGCCGACCGCTGGATTCTGGCCGAGTACAACCGCACCGTGAAAGCCTACCGCGAAGCGCTGGACAACTATCGTTTCGATCTCGCGGCGAGCATTCTGTATGAATTCACCTGGAACCAGTTCTGTGACTGGTATCTGGAGCTTGCCAAGCCGGTAATGAACGGCGGCACCGAAGCGCAGCTTCGCGGTACGCGTCATACGCTGGTAGAGGTGCTGGAAGGCCTGCTGCGTCTTGCGCATCCGATCATTCCGTTCATCACCGAAACCATCTGGCAGAGTGTGAAACCGCTGAAAGGCATCACTGCAGACACCATCATGCTGCAACCTTTCCCGGAATATTCGCCGGAGAAAGCCGATGAAAGCGCCCTGGTCGACCTCGAGTGGATCAAACAGGCTATCATCGCGATTCGTAACGTGCGTGCCGAAATGAACATCGCGCCGGGCAAACCGCTGGACCTGTTGCTGCGTGGCGCAAGCGCCGATGCCCAGCGTCGTGTCGAGCAGAACCTGAGCTTTATCAAATCGCTGGCGCGTCTCGAGTCCATCACTGTACTGCCTGTGGGCGACAAGGGTCCGGTTTCCGTCACCAAACTGGTGGAAGGTGCCGAACTGCTGATCCCGATGGCGGGTCTGGTCGACAAGGAAGCCGAGCTTGAGCGTCTTGGCAAAGAGATTGCCAAGCTGGATGCCGAAGTCGAGCGTATCGAAGCCAAGCTGTCCAACGAAGGCTTTGTCGCGCGTGCACCGGAAGCCGTGGTCGCGAAAGAGCGCGAACGTCTGCAAGCCTGTGCCGAAGCGAAGATAAAGATTCAGGAACAACAGGTGACCATCGCCGCGCTGTAATTTCGGCCGGTCGATACCCCTTAAAACGGCAGAGTAAACGCTCTGCCGTTTTTTTTACAATTGCAAAACGCGTCCGCTCGCGGTATTAAATGCACAAGAACAAGAAATCGCGTTGAGCCGATTCAAATAATTCAAAATTTAGCAGACCCGGATCGTTGAAGTGACGACTCGCCGCTCATGCAGCGGTAGCTTCATGAACATAGGGTGTGGGGTAAGTACGCAATGACAACAGCAGTGAAACTCGACACGCCACAGGACACGATTTCGGTACGCCGCATTACCTGTGATGACAACGCCGCGATCGCGAACGTGATCCGCACGGTGTCCGCCGAATTTGGTCTGACGGCCGACAAGGGCTATACCGTGGCCGATCCCAATCTGGATATTCTGTGTGAAATGTACAGCCAGCCACGCAGCGCGTACTGGGTGGTTGAGCTGAATGGCGAGATAGCCGGCGGCGGCGGTATTGCGCCTCTGGTGGGCGGCGACGAGAGTCTGTGCGAACTGCAAAAGATGTATTTCATGTCCAGCCTGCGCGGTAAGGGTCTGGCAAAACGGCTGGCGTTGCAGGCGCTTGCCCATGCCAAAGAGCAGGGATTTTCCCGCTGTTATCTGGAAACCACCGCCAGTCTGACACAGGCCATCGCGCTGTATGAACATCTCGGTTTCGAACACATCGACGGCGCACTCGGCAGCACCGGCCACGTCGACTGTGAAGTCACGATGTTAAAAACGCTGTAATCTTCTGTTTCAGGAATAAAAAAAGCCGACTTTCGTCGGCTTTTGTGTCGAAATCACAGCGTGTTCAAGCGCCGGGGCGCAGAAGAGACGCGGTGATTAGTGGCGTTTGCCGTCGTCGTCTTTATCAACAGACTTCTTCTCGGCGACGTCGTCTTCTTCTTCGTCGTCTTCGTACTCGTCTTCATCATCGCCGTCTTCGCCGTTCGGGTCTTCGAAATAGGTGCCCCAACCGTCGTAGTTTACGCCGCTTGCTTCGGCCAGCGCCACCAGCTGCTCGACCTGCTTGTCGATGATGTCGGCGTTCAGCGCAACTTCGCTGATGATGTCGCAGCACATCACCATTGAGCCGTCTTCAACTTCCAGCTCTTCTGCGTCGGTCACTTCATAGCCCAGCTTGAAGGCTTCTACGGCTGCTCGCTCTAAAACTTCGAATTTCTCGCAGGAGAAATGATGCTCAATAGTGTAAAGCGCGTCAGGATCGCTGCCGTCTTCCAACAGCTCTTCGATGATTAAGCGGGTCTCTTCACGTTGTTCGTCCAGCAATTCACGGTTTGCCATGCCTCGGTCCTCAATCAATATGACGTTTGTACGCTATTTTCACACAGCAGACGGCTCTCCTCCACTATAAACGACAAAGTTTTTACTTTGGGGTTGTATTTGCATATTCATACATATAAATTGAATTTTAATTCATTATATATGTTTCGGAGATAGGCACATGAGTCTGTTAAACAAACGCCATTTTCTTAGGCTACTGGATTTTACCCCGTCAGAAATCGCGACCCTGTTGAAACTGTCCGCAGAGTTAAAAACGGCCAAGAAGAACGGCACCGAAAAGCCGTCCCTGAAAGGCAAGAACATCGCGCTCATCTTCGAAAAAGACTCGACCCGCACCCGATGCTCTTTCGAAGTTGCCGCATACGATCAGGGCGCGCAAGTCACCTATCTCGGCCCGAGCGGCAGTCAAATCGGCCATAAGGAGTCGATGAAAGACACCGCGCGCGTGCTGGGCAGAATGTTCGACGGTATTCAGTATCGCGGTTTCGGCCAGGACATTGTCGAGACGCTGGCGGAACACGCGGGCGTGCCGGTCTGGAACGGACTGACCGATGAATTCCACCCGACGCAGCTGCTGGCCGATTTGCTGACCATGCAGGAGCAGTTGCCGGGCAAGGCGCTGTCGCAGATGTCGCTGGCCTATCTCGGCGACGCGCGCAACAACATGGGCAACTCCCTGCTTGAAGCCGCCGCGTTGTGCGGTCTGGATTTACGTCTGGTTGCGCCTTCGGCCTGCTGGCCCGAAGCGGAGCTGGTCGCAAGCTGTCAGCAGCTGGCGCAGGAGAACGGCGGTTCCATCACGCTGACGGAAGACATCGATGCGGGAGTGAAAGGCGCAGACTTCCTGTATACCGATGTTTGGGTATCGATGGGCGAGCCGAAAGCGGTATGGAAAGAGCGCATCAATTTGCTGCGCGCCTATCAGGTCAACATGGCCATGATAGCGAAAACCGGCAATCCGCAGGTCAAGTTCCTGCACTGCCTGCCGGCTTTCCATGACGATCAAACCACGCTTGGCCGTCAAATGGCCGAAGAATACGATCTGCACGGCGGGATGGAAGTGTCCGACGACGTGTTCGAGTCGGCGCACAGCGTTGTGTTCGATCAGGCCGAAAACCGCATGCACACCATCAAGGCGGTCATGCTCGCCACCCTCGGCTCGCTTTAAGCACAAATTGATCAAGTCAGCGCGCAGCATCTTGGCGGGCTGACTTTTCAAGCGCTTCTGCCCTCTCCCTTACCTTCTTTACCGTCCTTTACCCGTCGACTGCGCACTTTTTCTACTAACCTTTCACCATGTGAATAAAAAAGGGAAGAGTTATGGGCGCCGTAAATCCCGAGTTCGTGCTTCGTTTGGAAAGTTTGCTGAGTAGAGTCTATCCCAAGGAACATATTGGCGATCTGATAAAGAAGATTCTGCATCTTGGAGACAAATGGCGTTACGGAGAACATCGTTCGTCGGAGTGGGTCGACGGCACCAACGTGTATCTCATTACCTACGGCGACACGATTTCGCAGCCCGACCGCCCTCCGCTTGCCACCCTGAATGACTTTGCGCAAAAACATCTGAAAGACAGCATCAGCGATATTCATATTCTGCCGATGTACCCGTACAGCTCGGACGACGGCTTTAGCGTGATTGATTACCGGCGCATCGACGAACATCTGGGCGGCTGGAGCGATATCCATCACCTCTCCGCCCATTTCAACATGATGTTCGACTGCGTCATCAACCATATTTCCCGTTCGAGCGACTGGGTGAAAGGTTATATCAATGACGATCCCTACTATCGCGATTACCTGATTGAAGCCAAGCCCGAGCTGGATTACAGCCGCGTCGTGCGTCCGCGCGCCTCGCCGCTGCTGACGCCGTTCATCAAGGCCGACGGCACACAGCTTTATCTGTGGACCACGTTCAGCGAAGATCAGATAGACATCAATTTCAAGAATCCGCAGGTCCTGCTCGAAAGCATCGACGTGCTGTTGCAGTATGCGGCCAGCGGCGGACAGTCGATTCGCCTCGACGCGATTGGCTATATCTGGAAAGAGCTGGGCACCACCTGTATTCACCGCCCGCAGGCGCACAACATCATCAAGCTGTGGCGCACCATTCTGGATGAGGTGATCCCCGGCACCCGCATCATTACCGAAACCAACGTGCCGCATCATGAAAACATCAGCTATTTTGGTGAAGGCGACGAGGCGCACATGGTCTATCAGTTTGCGCTGCCGCCGCTGACGCTGCACGCCTTCCTGCGCGAAGACACCCGCAAGCTGACACAGTGGGCGCAAGGCCTCAACGCGGAAGCGCACTATCCCAAAACCACCTATTTCAACTTCCTGTCGAGCCATGACGGCATCGGCCTGCGTCCGACAGAAACCTTTCTCCACGACGACGAGCGCAAATATATGGCGCAGGAGACGCAGCGCAAAGAGGGGCGCGTCTCCTACAAAGACAACGGCGACGGCACCCATTCGCCTTACGAGCTGAACATCAACTACCTTAGCGCGCTGACGGAAGCCAACGACAGCGTCGAGCTGAAAACGCGCAAGTTTCTTGCCGCACAGGCGCTGCTGCTGGCGTTTCTGGGCGTTCCGGCCCTTTATATCCACAGCCTGCTTGGCAGCGAAAACGATCTCGACGGCATGCATCAGTCCGGTATCAACCGGCGTATCAACCGCAAGAAGCTCAAGCTGGATGAACTCGAGAAAGAGCTGGAGACAAAAGGATCGCTGCGATCGGAGGTGTTCAACGGCTTGAAAAAACTGATCGCGATTCGGCGATCCCGCCCTGCCTTCTCGCCTCAGGCCGGTCAGCGGGTGTTTGAACTGAGCGAAAAACTGTTTGCCATTGAACGCTTTGATCCTAAAACCGATAACCGGATCAGCTGCATCTTCAATATCAGCAGTCAGTCGCAAACCTTTAAACTCGCGGTCGAAGGTGAGGATCTGATTGGCGGCGAAGCCTTTACCGGACAGATGCGGCTACAGCCGTGGCAGGTGGTCTGGATTGAACACAAACTCAAGGCGCCGGAGAAACTGGGCGGACTGCGCCGCTGGCGAAGAAAAATCATGATCTCGCTGAAAAAGTCGAAGGCCAACCGATTGCTGCGACGGGGATTGGGGAAAGCAAAAAGGTGAGGTCACCCTCTTGCAGGCAAGATTCGTGCGCGTATAATGCGCCACAATTTGCCGGGAGACTGACATGAAAAACATCACGACATTGCGCTTCGACGCGTCACCGAATCCAGTGCCTGCTGGCGGCGTTCAGCCGTTGTCTCCCGTTATTGCCTTGCAGGCATCCGTGGTTCTGCAAACAAAGAATCGATCGCTGAAAGCCCCTCATTGAGGGGCTTTTTTTTGTCTGTCATCGTAGAGGAGAGCGAAAATGGCCAATCCGCTGTATCAAAAACACATTATTTCAATTAACGATCTCAGCCGGGAAGCGCTTGAGCAGGTGCTGGACACCGCTGCAAGCCTGAAAGCCAATCCGCAGCCTGAACTGTTGAAACACAAAGTGATCGCCAGCTGCTTTTTTGAAGCCTCGACGCGGACCCGCCTGTCTTTCGAAACGGCCATCCATCGCCTGGGCGCTCAGGTGGTCGGTTTTGCCGACGGCAGCAACACCTCGCTCGGCAAGAAAGGCGAAACGCTGGCCGACACGATTTCGGTGATTGGCACCTACGTGGATGCTATCGTCATGCGCCATCCGCAGGAAGGCGCGGCGCGACTGGCAACCGAATTCTCGGGCGGCATTCCAATTCTCAATGCCGGCGATGGCGCGAATCAGCATCCTACCCAGACTCTACTCGACCTGTTTACCATTCGCGAAACCCAGGGCCGTCTGGACAACATCAAGATTGCGATGGTCGGCGACCTGAAATATGGCCGCACGGTTCACAGCCTGGCGCAGGCGCTGGCCAAGTTCAACGGCAACCGCTTCTACTTTATCGCGCCCGATGCGCTGGCGATGCCGGAATACATTCTGAATCTGCTGGAAGAGAAAGGCATCGAATACAGCCTGCATGAAAGCATTGATGAAGTGGTGCCGGAGCTGGATATTCTCTATATGACGCGCGTGCAGAAAGAGCGTCTGGACCCGTCCGAATACGCCAACGTCAAAGCCCAGTTCATCCTGCGCGCCGCCGATCTGGCCGAAGCCCGGCCGAATCTGAAGGTGCTGCACCCGCTGCCGCGCATCGACGAAATTACCACCGACGTCGACAGCACCCCTTACGCCTGGTATTTCCAGCAGGCCGGTAACGGGATTTACGCACGCCAAGCTTTGCTGGCACTGGTTCTCAACGCCGACACCGCCGAATAAGGAGCGCATCATGACGCAAGACAATAAACTCCAGGTAGAAGCCATCAAATGCGGCACGGTTATCGACCATATTCCCGCGCAGGTCGGCTTTAAATTGCTGTCGCTGTTTAAACTTACGGAAACCGACCAGCGGATCACCATCGGCCTGAATTTGCCGTCCAACGAGCTGGGCCGCAAGGACATCATCAAGATAGAGAACACCTTCTTGACCGAATCGCAGGTCAATCAGCTGGCCGTGTATGCCCCGCATGCGACGGTCAACCGTATCGACGATTACGTGGTGGTCAAAAAGCTGCACCCAAGCCTGCCGGATCGTATCGAAGGCGTGCTGCGCTGCCCGAATGGCAACTGCATCAGCCGTTTCGAGCCTGTAAAATCCAGCTTCGCGGTGAAAAATCGCCATGATGAAGTGCATTTGCAGTGCAAGTACTGCGAGAAAGAGTTCGAGCATCAGGTGGTGTTGAATAACGAATAGCGCGGGAGATTGGGGGATGATTTCCTGCGCCCCGCTCCCTATACTGTCTGAACGCATTTTTTTCAGTCAGGCCTTGTTCAATCCACAAGGCTTTTCAATTCAACAAGGAACTAGTATGTCTCGCGTAATCAGTACAGAAAATGCACCAGCGGCTATCGGTCCTTACGTGCAGGGCGTTGATCTCGGCAGCATGATCATCACCTCCGGTCAGATCCCTGTCGATCCTAAAACCGGCGCGGTTGCAGACGACATTGCGGCACAGGCGCGTCAGTCGCTTGAAAACGTGCAGGCTATCGTCGAAGCGGCCGGCCTGAAAGTGGCCGATATCGTGAAAACCACCGTGTTCGTTAAAGATCTTAACGACTTCGCGACCGTCAACGCGACTTATGAAGCCTTCTTCACCGAGCACAATGCACCGTTCCCGGCGCGCTCCTGCGTGGAAGTTGCCCGTCTGCCAAAGGACGTCAACATCGAGATTGAAGCTATCGCCGTTCGTCGCTAAGCCTGCTCTCTTTCCTGAAAGGTCAGCCTCGCGCTGGCCTTTTTAGTTTTTGCTCCCGTCTTGTTAATGCCCCATTACCGCTCATAATCAAGAATGACGCACTTTTTTCGCTCATTTTTTGGCATTTTGCGTCGTCATGCGCACTCTTGAAGCGCGATCTCCCCACTGTTTCGGCGATTTTCCCGGAAATCTGCACGCTGGCACACTTTATGCGTAGTCTCTGTGTGCGGTCGATTTCAGGTATGCACGAACCCTAGCCTGTTATGTCAGTGAGGTGATGATGATTAATATAGATCTTTTCGATTCGCCCTTTTTTGATGAAATGTTAATGGCCAAGGGGCAACACCGCAGCCATTATCAAGCCTACTGGCAATGGTTACAGCAGGCCGATCAACAGGCCGTACAGCGCAAGAAAGAGGAAGCCGCGCTGTTGTTTCATCGGGTGGGGATTACCTTCAACGTGTACGGGGACGACGACGGTGCCGAGCGCCTGATCCCCTTTGACAGCGTGCCGCGCATTATTCCGGCCAGAGAGTGGCAGATGCTGGATAGCGGCATTCGTCAGCGGGTACAGGCGCTGAACTGCTTCCTGCATGATATCTACCACGATCAGCGGATCCTCAAGGCCGGGATCGTTCCCGCCGAACAGGTTCTGGCCAACGATCAATACCAGCCGTGCATGCAGGGTGTGGATCTGCATCGCGACACCTACGCGCATATTGCCGGCACCGACATGGTTCGCGGCGGCGACGGCGAATATTATGTGCTGGAAGACAACCTGCGCACGCCATCGGGCGTCTCTTACATGATGGAAAACCGCAAGATGATGATGCGGCTCTATCCCGAACTCTTTAGCGAACAGCGCATTGCGCCGGTTTCCCGCTACCCTTCCCATCTCCTGCAAACCCTGCGCGAAAGCACGCCGGTCAACGATCCGACCGTTGTAGTGCTTACGCCGGGCCGTTTCAACAGCGCCTATTTCGAACACAGCTTCCTCGCGCAGCAGATGGGCGTGGAGCTGGTAGAAAGTGTGGATCTGTTCGTCAAGGAAGGGGCCGTGTTTATGCGCACGACCGCCGGGCCATGCAAGGTCGATGTTATCTATCGCCGTCTCGATGACGCGTTTCTTGACCCGCTCGCCTTCCGCGCCGATTCGATGCTGGGCGTGCCGGGGTTGCTGTCGGTCTACCGCACCGGCAATGTGGTGCTGGCCAATGCAATCGGCACCGGCGTTGCCGACGACAAGTCTATCTACCCTTATGTGCCGGAGATGATCCGCTATTACCTCGGCGAAGATCCGATCCTCAACAATGTGCCGACCTGGCAGTGCCGCAAGGAAACGGATCTCTCCTACGTGCTCGCCAACCTCGAAAAGATGGTGGTGAAAGAGGTTCATGGCGCAGGCGGTTACGGCATGCTGATTGGCCCGCAGGCGACGCAGGGTGAAATCGAAACCTTCCGCCAGCTTCTCAGGGCGCGGCCGCAAAACTACATCGCGCAGGAGACACTGGCGCTCTCGACCTGCCCGACTTTTGTCGACGACGGTCTGGCTCCGCGCCATATCGACCTGCGTCCGTTCGCGCTGACCGGTGCCGAAATCCGGCTGGTGCCGGGCGGACTGACCCGCGTGGCGCTGGCCGAAGGATCGCTTGTGGTCAATTCGTCACAGGGCGGCGGCACCAAGGACACCTGGGTTTTGGAGGATGACGCATGCTAAGCAGAACAGCCAGTGAACTCTATTGGATGGCCCGCTATCTCGAGCGCGCCGAAAACATTGCCCGCCTGATGGACGTGACCAACAAGCTGTCGATGATGTCTATCCGCGACAGCAACCATGATCTTCTGGTGCCGCTGCTGCTGACCGGCACCCAGTCGCTGTTTAACGAAACCTATCAGCAGGTCACCATGAACAACCTGCTGCATTTCTTTGCCATCGACAGCAACAACCACAGCAGCATTATCAGCTGCATGCAGATGGCGTGGAACAATGCCCACGCGGTGCGCGGCAGCCTGTCGTCGGAAGTGTGGGAAAGCATCAACGCCTCGTGGATTGAAATGAAAATCATCCGCCGCCAGGGCGTCGGGTCGGCGGGCGCAGACAGCTTCTTCGATTGGGTAAAAGAACGGTCGCACCTGTTCCGTGGCGCGATGTTCGGCACTTTGCTGCGCAGCGATGCGCTGTATTTCATTCGTCTCGGCACCATGCTTGAGCGCGCAGACAGCACCGCACGCCTGCTTGAGGCCAAAAATCAGCTGCTGGATGCCGACGAGGATCCGGTGCGCGAATACTATCGCATGGACACGCTGCTGCGCGCGGTCAGCGCCCGTGAAGCCTTCCATAGCCTCTACAAACAGCAACTTAGCCGGGAAACCATCGCCGACTTGCTGATTCTGCGACGCGAACTGCCCCGTTCGCTGCTGGCCTGCGTCGAGGTCATCACCGAACAGCTGGAACTGATAGGCGGCAGCGCAGGCAATCTGCCGCGCCGTCGCGCCCATACCTTGCATGCCCAACTGCGCTTCTCCACCCTCGCCGAGATTCAGGAAGTCGGCCTCAGCGACTGGCTGAATGACTTCCTCAACCAGACCAATGCGATTGCCGAGAGCGTTCACCAGACCTATTTGGAGGCACAATGAAACTTAACGTCAGTCATCAGACGCATTATACCTATGCGCAACAGGTTAAACGTTCGACCCAGTATCTTCGTCTGACGCCGCAGAACTCCAGCCACCAGAAGATCCTCACCTGGGAACTGAGCCTGCCGGAATACGCCACGCGCACCATTGATGCCTACGGCAACGTGCTGCACGTGTTAACCCTCGACCAGCCGCATCAGGCCATTACCATCGAGGCGAACCGGCGTGGTGGAAATCGAAGATAACGTCGAGGACGACAACTTCGGGCATCTCTCGCCGCTGGTGTTTCTGCGTGCCAGCCCGCTGACGCACGCCGATGCCGCCATCCGCGATTTCGCCTCGCGCTACTATCGTCCGCAGGCGCAGCACGAGAGTCTATGCAAGCTGATGGGCGAACTGCTTTTGAAAATGCCTTACAGTCCGGGCACGACGACGGTCAAGGACAGCGCCGCGCAGGCGTTTGGCGCGCAGCAGGGAGTCTGTCAGGATCACACGCACGTGTTTCTCGCCTGCTGCCGCAGTCTGGGCATTCCGGCGCGCTACGTGAGCGGCTATCTCTACAGTCAGGATACGGAACACGTGGCGACGCACGCCTGGGCCGAAGCCTGGATAGACGGCCGCTGGCAGAGTTTTGATGTCACCAATAATACCTGTCAGCCCAATCAGCATTTGAAACTCGCCATCGGGATAGATTATCTTGATGCTTGTCCGGTGCGCGGTATCCGTCTCGGCGGCGGGTGTGAAGATATGCACACGATAGCCGCCGTGCAAATGCTCGATACTCCTCAATAGCGCTCTTTTTCCCTACTCAAGACAGGTAACGGTATGACTTACTGTGTGGCCATGCGATTGTCCTCTGGCCTGGTGTTTGTTTCCGACTCGCGAACCAATGCCGGGGTGGACCATATTTCCACTTTCCGCAAACTGCATGTTTTTCATCAGAGCGATGAGCGCGTGCTGGTGATTCAGAGTGCCGGCAATCTGGCGACCACACAGAGCATTCTCAGCCTGCTGCACCGCCGTAGTCTGGATGCCACAGTGCCCAACTTGCTCAACGTCGAGTCGATGTATGATGCGGCGAGCCTGCTGGGGGAAACGGTGCGCGAAGTGATTGCCCGCGACAGTGGCGACAATCAGGGCGGCATGACGGATTTCAGCTGTAACCTGTTGCTGGGCGGGCAGATCAAGGGCGAAGGGCTGCGGCTGTTCCATGTTTATCCGCAGGGGAATTTCATCGAAGCGACGCATGATACGCCGTATTTTCAGGTGGGCGAAAGCAAGTACGGCAAACCGATTATCGATCGCGTGCTGACCTATGATACGGCGCTGGAGCAGGCGATGCAGTGCGCGTTGATTTCAATGGATTCCACTCTGCGCAGCAATCTCTCTGTCGGCCTGCCGCTTGATGTCATGACCTATCCGAAAGACAGTTTCAGCGATGCGCAGCAGTACCGAATTACAGAAGATCACCCGTATTTTGCCATGATCCGCAAAGGCTGGGGAGAAGGCCTGCTCAGCATCTTTGCCCAGCTACCGCCGCTCAAACTGGAGAAGTAACGCGGCGTCCTGCGCTCTTATGTCAATCCTCCGGCCCTGCATCGAAGGGCCGTATTCTCACACGGCTTCCGCCTGCGCCTCTTTTTTCTCGAGCTGAGTTTCGACGGCAAAGGGATCGATGCCGCGCTGCTGCATACGGTAAAAACGCAGGATGTTAAAACCGTTCATGACGAGAAAACTGCTTTCGATAAGCGTGCCGCCAATAGATCCCAGCCAGATATTATGCGCTACCCAGCCGCAGGTCGAGAACCACATAATCACCCGCGTTTTCAGGCCACTGGTGCGAAATAAAGCCCAGGTGCTGGCGACGGTACCGATGACCGGCAACACCTCCATCAAATGTTTGGCCTTACCCAATCCGAAACTCAGGGTCAGAATAATAAACGCCAGCATCACCCAGACGCTGCGGGTGCGCAGTGCCAACTGGGTGCGGATCGAGTTGAGCAACGCCGCGCTGCCGGCGGAATTGGCCCCCATCAACAGAAAATGTACGCCGATAATGGCGCTGTAAGCCGAAAGCTGCTGTTTGAAACGGCGATCGCTGCGGCTGAAAAACATGGTAATGCCGACACAAAAAGCCAGTAACCCGATACCCTGCGCGAACCAGTAGAGCGACATGATGTTTATCCCCGTCATACAGGAAAAGACCTTCTGTTTGAGTACCGGATCCGGGGGACTATAGGCAGAAAGCGACAACGTTTTGCAGAACAAAACGCGAATTATCCATTTGGTTCGCTATCCTATAGAGAATGCCAATCGCTGACAATGTGACCGTGATGTTAATAATGTATATTTTTAGAAATAACTCGCTTTATTTATTTAACATCCTCAACTCTGTCAATGCTCGTCCAGTAATGTCAGCCAATGTAAAAACCGTCTTTTAACGCCGACCTGACCCGACTTATCGGAATAATGGGCTGTTTCGCCGATTGATACTTTGTTACAGTTAGACCAGTTTTCTTACGGCCCTTTTTCGAAAGCGACATTCTGTCATCGCAGGCTTTGTGCATGATGCACAACGGGAAACTCACCACACTCGGTAAGCATTCGGCGTTGAGGCGGTTTCTCCGTGGATTGATCTCTTACCAAATGAATTTAATGGAGTTTCTGAAACTACATGGAAATTATCAGTTCACTTATGCATGCCCTGTGGCAGCAGGATTACGAAACGCTGGCCAATCCTTCGCTGATTTGGACACTGTATATCGTATTGTTCGTGATTATTTTCCTTGAGAATGGTCTGCTGCCGGCTGCCTTTTTGCCGGGCGACAGCCTCCTTATTCTCGTGGGTGTGCTGATAGCCAAAGACGCCATGAATTTTCCGTTGACCATCGTGCTGCTGACCACGGCGGCGAGTCTGGGCTGCTGGCTCAGTTATATTCAGGGCAAATGGCTCGGCAACACGCGTGTCGTGCAGGGCTGGCTGGGGCATCTTCCGGTGCAGTATCACGAGCGTGCTCACCAGCTGTTTCATCGTCATGGCCTTTCCGCGCTGCTGGTCGGCCGCTTTCTGGCGTTTGTACGAACGCTGCTGCCCACCATCGCAGGGCTTTCGGGTCTCAGCAATGCCCGTTTCCAGTTCTTCAACTGGATAAGCGGCTTCCTATGGATAATCATTCTCACCAGTCTCGGTTATGTACTCGGCAAAACCCCGCTTTTCAGAAAGTATGAAGACCAGTTAATGCTGTGCCTGATGATTTTGCCGCTATTATTGCTGGTTGTGGGTTTAGTCGGATCGCTTGTGGTGTTATGGAAAAAGAAAAAGGCCGACCGCGTCGCCAAAGGGAAAAATGCATGAAGCTGTTTATTTTCGACCACTCGATGATTCAGGCTGGGCCGTTCTGATGTTCAAGCGCACGTTCTCGAAACGCCTGATTTTATGGCCGCTTACCTTCGCGATGTTGCTGATGCTGACCACCGTGGGCGTTATCGCCTTACCAAAAATGCCTGAAAACAGCGATGCCCTGAAAATTAGTCCGGCCAGGATGGGCGAAGATCTTCCCGACGGCTTTACGCTGTACCAAGGACTGAGTCAGCATGGAGTGCAAATCGACAGCATTACGCCCGCCAACGGCAGTCTGGTGGTTCGTCTGCACTCCTCCGGCCAGCAGCATCTGGCGCAGGAAACGCTCAAGGCGCTGCTACCCGGCCACTACAATATCCAGCCCTACAGCCCCGAGCCTTCTCACGAATGGGCCAGCAAGTTTGCCCGCGATCGCTCGAAAGTGGGCTGAGCGCACATTCTTTACAGCCCAAAACGCTTTCAGAGTCCGCTTAATAGCCATTTCATCGCCTCCTCACTATAGTTATTCCATCGATAGATTTTTGCTCACCTGCCCGAACTTCCGTTAGGCGCTTGTCGGCGCCGCAAGGATTCTGCGCGTAGCGCGCAATGCTTATCAACAGGATAGGAAATCATGAAAAAGACGTTTGCAATGCTGTTAATGATCCCGGCCATGGCCCTGACAGCAACCGCCTATGCCGCCCCGCAGCAGGAAACCTGCGCCACCAAACAGCAGGCTATCAAGCAGCAGCTCGAGGCCGCCCACCAGCACAACAATAAAGACCAGATTGCCGGTTTACAGAAAGCGCTGGCTGAAAGTCAGGCCCATTGCACGGAAGCGAATCTGCATGCCGACAAACAGCAAAAGATTGCCGAAAAGCAGGAAAAGGTTAACGAGCGCACCCGCGAACTGAAAAAAGCCCAGGCCAAAGGTGACAAGAGCAAGATAGCCAAGCAGCAGAAGAAGCTCGATGAAGCGCTGCATGAATTGAACGAAGTGTCGACACAGTAAGCATTTACGCCCGCTTTTACCGCGGATTACCGGCAACGCCGATGACCCAGAGAAATCGCATTTGCACTGCCGGTAAAATCCGCTATGTTTAATATTCTTATCATAAAGTTATGGAGTGACGAACAATGGCTACTACCCCAACGTCTGACAATCTGCGTGCCGAACTGAAATCACTGGCAGATACCCTTGAAGAAGTGCTCCAGACTTCAACGGATAAGTCTAAAGCCGAAATCGACAACCTGCGCGTGAAGGCGGAAGGTCTGCTTAAAGACACCCGTGCACGCCTGAGCGATACTGGCGACAAAATTGCCAGCCAAACCAAAGAGATTGCCAGCAAGGCGGACGACTACGTGCATGACAAACCGTGGACCGGCGTAGGTATCGGTGCCGCAATCGGCGTTGTCATCGGCGTTCTTTTAGCCCGTCGCTGATATTATGGCTGACACTCCAAGAACTCCCCACAGGGGCCGGGACGCGGCATTTTCGACAGTGCGCAACGTATCGTGACCATTATGGTCGGGATGGTCGAGACTCGCCTGAGACTGATCGTTGTCGAACTGGAAGAAGAGAAAGCCAACCTCTTCCAGCTGCTGCTGATGGCCTGCATTACCCTGATTTTCACGGCATTCGGCTTGATGAGCCTACTGGTGGTGCTGTTTTTCGCCATCGACCCGGCGTATCGCCTGACCGCCATGGCGACGACCACGGCAGTGCTGCTGCTGCTGGCCGTTATATTGGGTGCCTGGACGCTCGGCAAAGCCAGACGTTCAACCTTGCTGAGTGCTTCGCGCCGTCAGCTCAAGATTGATCGTGCCTTGCTGGATAAGGACGAACAGGATGAGTAATAAACCTTCCCCTGTCATCGAGAAAGTCCGTCTACTCCGCAAGATCGAGCGCGAACGCGCCGATCTTGCGATCGCCAAAGAAGAGTGGTTGTTGTCGACGACCAAACTGGATCAAACCTGGGTCAAAATCGTGGATATGCGCAAGTATATGGTCGTCGCCTCAAGCGCGGTCGCCGTTTACAGCATTCGTCACCCTAGCCGCCTGATTCGCTGGTCCAAACGCGCCTTCAGCATCTGGGGCACGGTTCGTCTGTTCCGTAAGACCCTGAGCAAGAACTGATAATCTGGTATTTCCCGTTTTTCCCCTCTTTTTTGATCTCGATTTTTCCAAATATTATGCATCCCGTTATCAGGGCAGAGAGCGTAAAGGCTACCTGCCCTCAACTATTTCCTTACGTTATTAATAAGTTACCCAAAATTCCTCTCTCTGCCGATTTCTTGGCTTAATGTGCTAATTCAATATTTTTGATGAATTTAGACAGTTTTACTTGCTAACAAACTGCGATCTTTCCCCTATTATCAGCTCCATCAACAGAGACAAGGCTGTGACGGGGGATACAAGCCCAAAGCGCCTTAACCCAAACATTAATAATAAAGCCAAATTTTTTGGTGCTTTCAATCGGAGTCAATGAAATGAACAAAGTCCATGACGCAGCCCTGTTAGTCGCCCGTATCCTGATGCCTATCCTTTTCATCGTCGCAGGCTGGGGCAAAATGCACGCCTATACCGCAACGGCGGGCTACATGGCGTCTGCGGGTGTGCCGAGCTTCTTCCTGCCACTGACCATTCTGCTTGAATTCGGCGGCGGCCTGGCCATTCTGTTCGGCTTCCTGACCCGTACCACCGCGTTGATTACAGCCATCTTTACTCTGCTGACTGCCGTCATCTTCCACGTTGACTTCTCGGTTGCCGTCAACCAGATGATGTTTATGAAAAACCTGTCTATCGCTGGCGGTTTCCTGGTGTTGTTCGCCTCCGGTCCGGGCGCTTTCAGCATCGACCGTTTGCTGAAAAAGAACTGGTAATCACACCTCGTTACCGCGCCTCGGTGACCACGATGACCCGCTATACTTGATGCAGTGAATCATCGGCAAGACTGACAACGGGCGAGGTGATTAATCACTTCGCCCTTTTTTACATCCGAATTTTATGGATTTAACCCTGTATCCCGGTGCGACGCGCGCGGGAAGAGAAGGAAAGTCATCATGGGACAACTGGTTGAAGGTCAATGGCAGGATACGTGGTACGACACAAAATCCACCGGCGGACGTTTCAAACGTTCCGAATCACAGTTCCGTAACTGGATAACACCCGACGGCGAACCCGGCCCGCACGGCGTAGGCGGATTCACGGCCGAGAAAGACCGTTATCATCTTTATGTCTCCCTCGCCTGCCCGTGGGCACACCGCACGCTGATTATGCGATCCCTGAAAGGGCTGGAGCGCCTGATTTCCGTATCCGTTGTGCATCCCTTGATGCTGGAAAACGGCTGGACTTTCGGCACGGATTTTCCGGGTGCGACGGGCGATACGCTTTATCAGCATAACTTTGCCTACGAAATCTATCTGCGCGCCCAGAATGACTACACCGGCCGCGTAACAGTGCCGATTCTATGGGACAAAAAACAGCAGACTATCGTCAGCAACGAGTCCGCCGATATCATGCGCATGTTCAACAGTGCTTTTGATGCCGTGGGCGCGCGTGCCGGTGATTACTACCCGAAAGCGCTGCGCGAAGAGATTGATGCGCTGAATGCGTGGATTTATCCCGAGATTAACAACGGCGTGTACAAGTCCGGTTTCGCGACGACGCAGGAAGCCTATGACGAAGCGGTAAAAGGCGTCTTCGACGGGTTGGATAACGTCGAGGCCATTCTCGAGAAAAGTCGGTATTTGACGGGGAATGAGCTGACCGAGGCCGACTTGCGCCTGTGGACGACGCTGGTACGTTTCGATCCGGTCTATGTCACGCATTTCAAATGCGATAAATACCGCATCAGCGATTATCCGAACCTCTATGGTTTTCTGCGCGATATCTATCAGCTGGAAGGCATTGCCGACACCGTCGACATGGCGCACATCCGCAACCACTATTACCGTAGCCACGCGACGATTAATCCGTACGGCATTATCTCGACCGGGCCGGTGCAGGATCTCGACTCGCCACACGGCCGCGATACCCGATTCGGCTAGACGTTTTATCCCCGCCCTTGCAGATGGGCGGGGAATTTTAAAAGCAAAAGCTTAGCGCGTACCCAGCAGTTTGGGGATTTCGCGCAGGAACCAGGCTTTGGCTTCGCCCATGCTGTCGCGACGCCACGCCATGATTATATCCGCCTCGCGATTATATTCGGCACTCACGACCCGCAATCGCCCCTCGGCGATATCCTGTTCAACCATCGGATACGGCATGGTGGCGACGCCGAGTCCGGCAATCAGGGCCTCCCGTTTTTCCTGCAAACTGCTTACCGTTAAACGTTGTTGTTTATCAAGTAACTGCACGGTCAATACGGGACGTTCGCGCGCGGTATCCGCCACGGCGATGCCGCGATATTTAACTCGGCTCACTTCCGACAGCGGTTCGGCTTCCAGATGAATCGGATGTTCCGGCGCGGCAACATAGACGCTCATTATCTTGTACAGCTTGCGGCTGTTGATTTCGGACGATGAACGAAAATGCATGTCGGGGGCGATAACGATGTCTGCTCGACCGTTTTCCAGCCTCTCCCATGCCCCCGCCAGGACTTCGGTTATAAGAGAAACCTGCGTGTTGGCTTTTTGCGCCAGTTTTTCGATAAGCGGAAACAGCTGCGCAGCCGGTGCCAGCGCTTCACAGACGATAGTAATGTGGGTTTCCCAGCCTCGGGCCAGCGCCTCGGCATCGACCGTGAGCTTATCGGCCGCTTCCAGTAGTACGCGACCGCGCTCGAGCAGCATTCGTCCGACATTGGTGAATTTCGTGCGGTGACCGGAACGGTCAAACAGGACAACATCCAGCTCTTCTTCGAGCTTTTGCATGGTGTAGCTCAGCGCGGAGGGCACTCGCCCCAACTCGTCTGCCGCCGCAGCAAAGCTTCCGCGACGGTCAATTGCATCCATCACTCTCAATGCTTCAAGAGTCAGCGCGCGATCCTTGGCCATGTTTTTTCTCTGTCAGGAAATTTGAATATGGCGACCAGATTAACTGGCTAACAATCGTGCGTCCAGACGCTTACCATGAATCCATCGATTATTTTAACTGAGCCACGGCCATGATTAAGAGCAGAACAGCGCAAGAGTGCGGAAAAGCCGACTTTGGTTGGCTTCAGGCACGTTACACCTTTTCCTTTGGACACTATTTTGATCCGACCCTGATAGGTTACGCCTCGCTACGCGTGCTGAATCAGGAGATTCTGGCGCCCGGCGCCAGTTTTCAGCCGCGAACCTATCCGCGTGTCGACGTGCTTAATCTGATCTTGCACGGAGAAGCCGAGTATCGCGACAGCGAAGGTCACAGCGTGCAGGTCGGCGCAGGCGAGGCGGTATTGCTGTCTACCCAGCCCAACATCAGCTACAGCGAGTACAACATCAGTCAGACTGAACCTTTGACGCGGATGCAGCTGTGGCTCGATGCCTGCCCCGAACATGAAAACCCGCTGATACAGAAAATCGAGGTCGGTGAACAACCTTATGTTCTGCTCGCCTCGCCCAACGGCGAGAAAAACAGCCTGCAACTTCGCCAGCAGGTGTGCATCCATCATCTGAATCTTGAGTCGGGTGAAGAGATAGAGGTCAAAATCGGCGGTCCGCGCGCCTACCTTCAGTCCATTCATGGTCAGGCGGACGTCAAGGGCGGAGAAACCCATGCCGAGCAGAAACTGGTTTGCGGCGATGGCGCTTTCATTCATCAGGAAAATACCCTGACCGTAAAGGCCCGCACGCCGCTTCAGGCCCTACTGATCGACCTGCCCATCTAAGGCAAAAGCTTATTCGGGCCATGAAAAGCAAAACCCCGCCGAAGCGGGGTTTTTAGAGGAGTGGAGTTGACCGTTAAGCCGCCGACCTTCATATAGCGTCTTGGACAGTCATTCCTCTGCCGTTGATTTCTTTATTCGAATCCTGAAAAGCAAAACCCCGCCGAAGCGGGGTTTTTGGAGGAGTTGGCGTTGACCGTTAAGCCGCCGACCTTCATATAGCGTCTTGGACAGTCATTCCTCTGCCGTTGATTTCTTTATTCGAATCCAGAAAAGCAAAACCCCGCCGAAGCGGGGTTTTTAGAGGAGTGGAGTTGACCGTTAAGCCGGGTTCTGTCGTGGACAGTCATTCCTCTAGGCCAGCAATCGCTCACTGGCTCAAGCAGCCTACCCGGGTTCAGTACGGGCCGTACCATGTGAACCCCTATTTGGCCTTGCTCCGGGTGGAGTTTACCGTGCCACGGACTGTTGCCAGCCGCGCGGTGCGCTCTTACCGCACCCTTTCACCCTTACCTGATCCCGCTTGCGCGGGCCATCGGCGGTTTGCTCTCTGTTGCACTTGTCGTAGGCTCGCGCCTCCCAGGCGTTACCTGGCACCCTGCCCTATGGAGCCCGGACTTTCCTCCCTCCATCTGTCTCCCCCGAAAGGGACGGCAACGAAGCGGCGACTGTCTGGTCAACTCCGGCGCGGATTATAGGGGGTTCACGCGCCGATGTATAGGGTAGATGTCACTTAAGGCCTTTCTCTGTGTAAAAGCCTAGGCTTCTTCGCCTGCCTCTTCGCCCTGCAGGTCAAGCGCGTGGCGATACAGCGCATTTTTCTTCACGCCGTGGATTTCCGCCGCCAGCGCCGCCGCCTTTTTCAGCGGCAACTCTTTTTGCAGCAGCGTCAGAGTGCGCAGTGCCTCGGCTGGCAGGGCTTCGCTGTCGGGAGTATGCCCCTCGACAATCAGCACCATCTCGCCGCGCTTGCGCACTTCATCTTCCTGCACCCACGCGAGCAACTCGCCGACCGGCGCGCCGTTGATAGATTCCCAGGTTTTGGTGATTTCGCGCGCCAGCACCACATAGCGCGCCGGACCCCAGACGGTGACCATATCTTGCAGGCTTTCCAGCAGGCGGTGCGTCGATTCATAGAAAATCATCGTGCGCGGCTCTTCAATCAGCGCCTGCAACGTGTCTTTTCGCGCTTTGGTCTTCGCCGGCAGAAAACCTTCATAGCAGAAGCGATCGGAAGGGAGACCCGCCGCACTCAGCGCCGCAATGGCGGCACAGGCACCCGGCAGCGGCACCACGCGGATCCCGGCTTCGCGACACCGGCGAACCAGATGGTAGCCAGGGTCGTTGATAAGCGGCGTACCTGCATCCGAAACCAGCGCAATGCTTTGACCTTCCTGGAGTTTTGCAATCAGGTGGTCCGCTTTTTGCTGCTCGTTATGGTCGTGCAGGGGGTACATTTTTGCGCTGATGGCGAAGTGCTGGAGCAGCAATCCGGTGTGACGCGTATCTTCGGCGGCAATCAAGTCGACACGGCTCAAAACGGCCAGGGCACGCTGCGTGATGTCTCCCAGATTGCCGATTGGCGTCGGTACCACGTAAAGCGTTGATGCAGAAATATCTGCTTGATCGTGTTGATTCATTGTTTCATCCGGATTGCCGATTTAATATTGAGCATCTTGAAAAAAACATCACTGGAAACAGCATGCCTTCCTCAACTACTTTTCGTACCCGCACGGGGCGTTTGATCCCTGCAATTATCGTGGCGATGTTACTTGCCAGCTGTTCGAGCCAGGCTCCGCAATCGCCGAAAGAGAGCGTACAGGATGCGGGCACCGGCAGCGCCGACTACTATTTGAAACAGGCGCAGCAGAGCAGTGATGATAACAAGGCTAACTGGCAATTACTTGCGATTCATGCCCTGTTACGTGAAAACCGCGTATCCGAAGCTGCGACCCAGCTGGGTCAACTTCCGCAACAGGGTTTGAACAATGCCCAGTTTATGGAACAGCAACTGCTCAACGGCGAACTGCTGAATGCGCAGAAAAACTATCCGGCGGCCAATACTGCGCTGAGTAAACTCGACGTCGACAACTTCTCCGCCGAGCAGAAAGGCCGTTACTATCAGGCGCTGATCACCGCGAGTCAGGGCCATGCCAGCCTGCCGTTGCTGCGTGCCTATATTGCCCAGGAACCTCTGCTGCAAGGCAAGGCGCATCAAGACAACCTTGACGCGACCTGGCTCGCCCTGACCCAGCTGAGTCCGCAGGTGGTCAACGGCATCGCCATCAACGCCAATGAAAACGTGCTGCAAGGCTGGCTGGATCTCCTTAACCAGTGGCAAGCCAACAAGCAGGACCCCGATCGCCTGAAAGCGGCCATTCAGGACTGGCAGCAGCGTTATCCGTATAATCCGGCGGCAAAAACGCTGCCGACGGCGCTCAACAACGTGCTGAATTTCAAACCGGGCTCAACGGAAAGAGTGGCGCTGTTGCTGCCGCTGAGCGGTGCCGCGCAGGTTTACGGCAACGCGATTCAGCAGGGCTTCAACGCCGCGGCAAACGGTCAGGCGAATGCGCCGACACCGGCTCAGCCCGTGACCGCGCCTCAGGCAACGCCTGCGGCAGACACCACGCCGGTCGACCCCAACGCGGCCGTCAGCCCTTCGGCTCCGGCGGACAACACCAGCGCCGCACAGACGCCTGCGACCGCCACACCCGCCGTAGCGACGCCAGCGCCTGCCCCGAGCACGCCGAGTAACAATGTGCAGGTCAAAGTCTACGACACCAACAGCCAGCCTATTCCTGCCCTGCTCGCACAGGCGCAGCAGGATGGCGCAACGCTCGTCGTCGGTCCGCTGCTGAAAGATCAGGTCACCGCGCTGTCGACCGAACAGACGTCGCTGAATGTTCTGGCATTGAACCAGCCGCAAAATGCGACGCCAAACAGCCCGAATATCTGCTACTTCGCGCTGTCGCCGGAAGATGAAGCCCGCGACGCCGCACGCCACATTCGCGCCCAGCAAAAGCAGATGCCACTGCTGATGGTGCCGCGTGGCGATTTTGGCGACCGCATCGCGCTGGCCTTTGCCGACGAATGGCAGAAGGAAGGCGGCCAGACCGTACTGAAACAGAGCATGGGTTCCTACGCCGACCTCAAGGCGCAGGTGAGCCGCGGCGGCGGTCTGCGTCTGTCCGGCACTCCGGTCAGCACGGCACCGGCGCAGCCTGCGGGCGTGACTATCGGCGGGATAACCATTCCTTCGCCACCGACCGACGCGCAGGTGACCGGCGGTTCCGCAGAAAGCGCGGGCAACGTCGATGCCATTTATGTGGTCGCGACGCAGGACGAACTCGCGCTGATGAAGCCGATGATTGATTTGTCTATCAATACGCGCGTGAAACCGTCAATCTATGCCAGCTCGCGCAGCTATCAGGCGGGTGCGGGCCCGGATTATCGTCTGGAGATGGAAGGCTTGCAGTTCAGCGATATTCCGCTGCTGGCCGGCACCAACCCTGCGCTGATGCAGCAGGCGACCGGCAAGTTCCGCAACGATTACTCGCTGGTTCGTCTGTATGCAATGGGCATCGATGCCTACAATCTGGCCAATCACTTCACGCAAATTCGTCAGGTGCCGGGCTTCCAGCTTTCGGGAACCACCGGCAATCTGTCTGCAAACAGCAATTGTGTGATACATCGCCAGCTACCTTGGTTACAATACCGTCAGGGCAGCCTTGTTCCGGTATCATCATAATCCTCCTGCAGGACATGACTGACAACACGGATGTACAAGGAATGAAGCCAGACAACCGCAAGGTCGGCGCGAATTACGAGGGCCTTGCCAGACGCTATCTCGAGCGGGCGGGGTTGACCTTCGTGGCGGCCAACGTTGGCTGCCGCGCCGGTGAAATAGACCTTATCATGCGCGACAGCCACACCTGGGTGTTTGTCGAAGTGCGTTACCGCCGCAATGCCGATTTTGGCGGCGCGGCGGCAAGCGTCACGCATTCCAAACGGCAGCGGCTGTTGCGCGCTGCCGCCTTCTGGCTTGCGCAACACAATGCGAGCCTTGACACATCATCTTGCCGTTTTGATGTTTTAGCCATCACGGGGAGCCAGCTAGAATGGTTGCCGGATGCATTCAATGCGCAAGGATAGTTCCAAGACTGACGGACACGCAGCGGCGTTTTCCCTGCGTGCCAACACATTTGACTGACGAGAAAACAACGTGCTGGAAAGAATCAAAGCCTGCTTTACCGAAAGTATCCAAACTCAGATAGCCGCAGCAGAAGCTCTGCCTGATGCGATATCACGAGCCGCGATGACGCTGGTCCAATCGCTGCTGAACGGCAACAAGATCCTTTGCTGTGGGAACGGAACCTCGGCTGCAAACGCTCAGCATTTTGCCGCTTGTCTGATAAATCGTTTCGAGACTGAACGTCCGAGCCTTCCCGCAATCTCACTTTCAGCAGATAACGTTGTTCTGACCGCTATCGCCAACGATCGCCTGCATGAAGAGATTTATGCCAAGCAGGTTCGGGCGCTGGGTCAGGCAGGCGATGTGTTGCTGGCGATTTCGACGCGTGGTAACAGTCGTGATATCGTCAAGGCGGTAGAGGCAGCAGTGACACGGGATATGACCATTGTCGCCCTTACCGGTTATGACGGCGGCGAGCTGGCTGGATTGCTGGGTACGCATGACGTTGAGATCCGTATTCCTTCTCATCGCAGCGCCCGCATTCAGGAAATGCATATGCTCACCGTTAATTGCCTCTGTGATCTAATAGATAACACGCTATTTCCACACCAGGACGATTAAGGAGAACCAATGAAGGCAAACTACCTCTTTGCTGTAGTGCTGAGCGCCCTCTTGCTACAAGGCTGTGTTGCCGCCGCAGTCGTTGGCGTTGCTGGCGTCGCCACGAAGTCGGGCACTGACCCGCGTACCGTGGGCACCCAGGTCGATGACACCACACTGGAGGCGCGCGTTGCCAACGCTCTCAATGGTAACAAGGACTTGAAAGACAAGGCACGGATCGTGTCGACGGCCTACTCGGGCAGAGTCTTGCTGACCGGTCAGGCACCAACGCCGGATATGGCGACAACCGCGAAGCAGATTGCCCTGAAAGTGGATGGCGCAACGGATGTGTACAACGAGATCCGCACCGGCTCGCCTATCAGTCTGGGCACCGCCTCGATGGATACCTGGATAACGACCAAGGTTCGTTCACAGTTGCTGACAAGCGATCAGGTTAAATCTTCCAATGTGAAAGTGACCACTGAAAACGGCGAAGTGTTCCTGCTGGGTCTGGTGACGCAGGAAGAAGGCCAGTCGGCCGCCAAGATTGCAGCGGGCGTCAGCGGCGTGAAGCACGTCACGACTGCGTTCAGCTATGTAAAATAAACTCGTTTCAGGGCCTTGCGGCGAAAAAAGGACAGCTTCGGCTGTCCTTTTCTCGTTTTATTGCGCCGCTGTCAGTGCAACTTGTGGGCGGTGAGGAAACTGTCTCCGCCAAGCTGGCTCATCTGCCTCAGGATCCACTGTTGACGGCGAATCACATAGGCCGACGGCGCGTTGACCTTGAACTGATGCGGATTCGGCAAGACGGCGGCCAGCAATGCGGCCTGCGACGCGGTCAGGCGACTCGCCGGTTTGTTGAAATAGTGTTGAGCGGCCTCTTCAACGCCAAACACGCCGTCGCCAAACTCGACAATATTCAGATAGACCGTCAGGATACGCCGCTTGCTCCACACCGTTTCGATGCCGACGGTCAGCCCGGCTTCCAGCCCCTTGCGCAGCCAGCTGCGCCCATCCCATAGAAACAGATTCTTGGCAGTTTGCTGAGAGAGCGTCGATGCGCCGCGAATTCGTGCATCTTCTTTTTCATTATTGGACAACGCAGACTGAATGGCACCCACGTCGAATCCCCAGTGTTCCGGAAACTTTTGATCCTCTGCGGCCATCACGGCGAGCGCCATGGGTGAAGAAATTTCACTCATTGGTACCCAGTCCGAGTGAGAAACATAGCCAAAGTTTCCGGTCGCCCAGGCGACAACCTGTCGCTCGACCATCACGGCCGAAAAGGGCACCGGCAAAAATGCAAACACCACGATGCCCGCCAACCAGAGGCCCAGCAGCCCAATAACTCCCCTTTTCAACCAGAGGAGCGGCCGATAAAACGGAGACTTCTTTATCGATTTACTCATTAGATACGATCCCTGACACATCTTGCCGACTTATCAATGCCCACAACAACCTCATTTGAAGCGCTAGCAAATCCTCCGCCAGCGAGGCTAACAATGTGGCTATCATCTTTAAAAAACGCTGTTTAACTGAGCTAAATTACGGTTTTGAAACGCAAGCCGTCAATGAAATCCTTATAATTCATCGCATTCGGCCAGCTCATGAGTTAACATAATTTTAACAAAATCAGGCAGTTTGCTCATGCCCCACTTGACCCCTCAAAACATTCACAACTCTTATGTATCAGGCCTTTTTACGTGCCCTGTCGAGGTATGATTCCGTAAGGATTGCTTCTCGATTTCTCTCGGATAACCGTCCGTTTCTGTTGACCGGGGGTCAATCACCCAAAAATGGAACCAATCCCAGCCGGTTGACTAAAGTGAAATTTTTTCACTACCTGCGAAATCAGGGGGTTGAAATGAAGCTTGACCCGATTCAGCTAGAGATTTTAAAAATAATCGATAAATTACAATAATTTGCAAATAATAACCGGCGATATATTGTGCTTTGAAAGCACAACTTTTCAGCGAAAGAAGGCGAAGAATACGACACATTCTCCAGGAACCTGCTTTGGACTACCTCTCTCAAGGTAGTCCGCCTTGCACCTGCGCCGACCTTATTAAAAATTAACTGAGATTAACGCTTGAACTTTTGTATAGACAAAGATTAATCTACATCACAGTTTTTAATGATTCTCGTAACAGGTTCGCTGATATTTGTTATGTTGAGTCGAGTAACTTGTATTACACTTATACATCTGATTAACCAAGACCTGCGAACGAAACCCTCAGTACAACAATACGCGGGTTACCATTTTCCCTGGTGTTGGCGCAGTATTCGCGCACCCCGGCCTAGGCTGGGGTTATTTTTTCCAGCTTCCGCCTCCGCCGTCCAGTCACGCAGCGTTTGCACGTCATTGCGCCATTCCAGCTTCAACTCGTCGACCCAGTCCTGAACGTTGTCCCACCACGCCGGTAATGAAGGCGTTTGAATCTGTTGTGCTAGCTGTTGCAGATGCTTGAGGCCGACGGATCCCGCTGCGCCCTTGATCTTGTGGGCCTCTTCGGCAATGCCGTGCTGATCGCGCGCGGTCATGTTGGAATCCAGCACCTCCAGATAGCCCGGCATCATCTGTTCGAACATATCGGCGCTCTGATGAATCAATCCGGAGCCGACAAGCTCCATATACTGTTCAAGCATCGGAATATCGAGCAAGGCTTCATTGGTTTTCATTGGCTTGGTGTCCTCTGAGGAAGGGTCATTTTCCGGCGGACGATCCCAGTACTGCTGAATCATCGCGGTCAGCGCCGGGACAGAAAGCGGTTTGCTCAGCACATCGTCGATGCCCGCTTCCAGATACTCTTTCTTGTCTTTCAGCACGTTGGCGGTCAGCGCCACTAGAGGCGGCAAGTCCTGTCCGGCGAATTTTTCGCGCAAGATCCGCGCCACATCCAGTCCGGTCATGTCCGGCAGCTGAATATCCAGCAGCACCAGATCGAATTCATAAGGGTCGAACATCTCCAGCGCCTCGTGGCCCGTCATGGCGACCTCGACGCTGCTGCCCAGCTTCTCGAGCACGGAGCGGGCAACAATCACGTTCAGCTCGATGTCTTCCACCAGCAGAATATTCAGCGCCGGCAGCGGCAGAAGGTCGTCTTCGTCGATCGCTTTCTCGGGTTCATCCAGCGACGGCGCAGACACCGTCAGCGTAAAGCAGGAGCCTTTGCCCAGCTCGCTGCTTACCGTGATGTCGCCGCCCATGCTCTGCGCCAGACGTTTGGAGACGGCCAGCCCGATGCCGGTCCCGGTCGCCGGTTTTCCGCCGTGCTGATCTTTCACCTGATAATACATGGCAAAGATTTTGTCCTGTTCGTCCTGCGGGATGCCCATGCCGGAATCCTGCACCTCGAAGCACAGACGATCGCCTTCGTCATGATGCACCCGCACCACGATCTCGCCTTTATGCGTGAATTTGACGGCGTTGCCAATCAGATTCCACAGAATCTGGCGCAGGCGTGTTCCGTCGGTAATCAGCGTGTGCGGCAGCGGAATATCAGGCTGCATCACAAATTTCAGCCCTTTCGGCTGCACCAGCAGACCGGTAAGGTTTTCCAGCTCGGAGAGGAAATCGGTAAAGTTGACCGGCGTGTTGTCGAGTTGCACCTTGCGGCGTTCGAGCTTGTCCATCTCGATGATGTCATTGAAGATGTTCCCGAGCGTGATGGCGCTGACGTGAATAGTCTTCAGATAGTTGTGCTGTTCGTCATTGAGTTCGGTATCCAGCAGAATGCGGCTCAGGCCCACGATGCCGTTAAGCGGCGTACGCAGCTCGTGGCTAATCGTTGAAATAAAGGTGGTCTTCTCCCGGCTGGCGTTCTCCAGCGCGTCCTGATAGCGCTTACGTTCGGTAATATCGCGACCAAAGCCCATCAGGCCGTGGCGCTTGCCGATGCGATCGTAGAACGGCACTTTACGCAGCTCGAAACAGGCCTTGCGCCCGTCGGGATAAACCAGCCACTGCTCGTAGGTAAGCGCCACGTTGTGACGAAACACTTTCTCGTCTGTTTCAATGACTTTTTCGGCGATATCGGGCGAGTAAACATCATTGGGCGTCAGACCGATCAGCTGCTTCTCACTGAGGCCGGTCAGCAGTTCCATGGCACGGTTACAGCCTGAAAACTCTTTGTCTTCATTGCGGTAGTAAACCAGGTCGGGCGACGCATCAAGGAAGGATCGCAGCAGGGCCGACTGCTGGCTGAGCTCGATTTGCGCCTGTTCGCGGTGATGCATTTCGAGCTTGAGTTTATCGACTACCGCCAGACGCGCTTCTTCGGCTTTGATTCGGTCGGTAATTTCCTGATTAAGCTGTGAAATATTTTCGGTCAGCTGCTCGTTGAGGGTGAGATCGCGATGGCGCATCTCTTCGAGTTTGTCGACCAGCCGCGACAGGCGTTGGCGCGACTCTTCCAGCTGTTCGACCACGACCGACAGGAAATAGACCGCCCACGGGGTAATAATCAGACCAAAGAAGATCGAACGCACCACGTCGATGCTCTCTACCTGTCCTCGCAGCAGCATGGTTACCGCCATCTGCACAATCATGGCCAGCACGACCAGCGCCGAAGCCAGCAACAGCGAGAAACGGACCAGCCCGAGCTTGACCATCAGGTCAACGTAGTACTGGGCAAGTAATCTGATTTGCTTCATAGCCTTTCCTTGAGAAGAATGCGCCAATATCCCAACGAGACGGGAATAAAGTAGGCGGAAATCATACCGCAATTCGGCTCCGGATGAGCTTTTGGACAGGAATTTTTCGACAACGCGCAGTTATGGGGCATGGGCGGGGGCTGCGCACTTAAATGGTGTTTATTGACTAATCACGGGCTTGAGATTATAAATACCGCCCCGCCTTGAATTGCCAAGGTCCAGCCTGTAAAGACTTTTCTCTTTTCCTTATTACCCCCTCTTGCTGACAACGCTAAATAGAAAGAATAACTATTCAGTATTACTGCAAATAAAGTCATTCTTTACACTATGAATATTTCTTATTATCCGGCCTCTATTAGCACATTATTACGGTATGATTAAAAACAGTAATAAAGCATCCGCCGACCCCCTTTACCAGAATAAAACGCTGGCAAACCCTTCTCCCCTAGCACGGTGCACAGTTATTGGCCTCACCGCATAGTGAGACAGCTCACACTTCGTCCAGTGCTCCACACAGTTAATATGGCTTCTAAAAAACCATTAAATTCATACAAATCATTTACTTAAATTGAAAAATACCCTTTTTGGCTGTGAGTCAATGGATATTTGACCTACATCCGCTTTCTCGCTAAGTTGGAAGTCCGCTGGAAGCACTCTTTATCAGTTAAAAATCGATGAGCAAACAACTCGTCATATTTATGCAGTAATTGAAGACTCCCTCATTAAAACAAGTCATTTTCCACTTGTGAGAACCGTCACGAGGGGCCACTGACGGAGGATGTCAGCCACAAATCGCACCATAAGAGTGCGTCACTATGCTGAATCCCCGTTGTTACGCTCCCTCGCAGTAGGTGTGAGAGTCTCGCAGAGCCTGGGGAGGTTCCCGTTATGTTGTATGATGCATCCCATGAGAAGGACAACTGTGGTTTTGGTCTGATCGCCCACATTGAAGGCGAACCTAGCCATAAAGTTGTTCGTACGGCCATTCACGGATTGGCGCGTATGCAACACCGTGGCGCCATTCTTGCTGACGGCAAGACGGGCGACGGTTGCGGTCTGTCGTTGCAAAAACCTGACCGTTTCTTCCGTATGATCGCTGAAGAGCGCAACTGGCGCCTGGCGAAAAACTATGCCGTGGGCATGATCTTCCTCAATAAAGATGAACAGCTGGCCGCCGAAAGCCGCCGCATCATCGAAGAGGAGATCCTGAACGAGACGCTGTCCGTAGTGGGCTGGCGTGAAGTGCCGACCAACCCTGACGTTCTCGGCGAGATTGCGCTCTCCTCCATGCCGCGCATCGAACAGATTTTTATCAACGCGCCTGCCGGCTGGCGTCCGCGTGATATGGAGCGTCGCCTGTATATGGCGCGCCGCCGCATTGAAAAACGTATCAGCGAGTGCGAGAACCCGGATAAAGAGTTCTACGTGTGCAGCTTCTCCAACGCGGTGAACATCTATAAAGGTCTGTGCATGCCGATAGATTTGCCACGTTTCTATCTGGACCTCGCAGATCTGCGTCTGGAATCGGCCATCTGCCTGTTCCACCAGCGCTTCTCGACCAACACGGTGCCACGCTGGCCGCTGGCGCAGCCGTTCCGTTATCTGGCGCACAACGGTGAAATCAACACCATCACCGGCAACCGCCAGTGGGCGCGCGCGCGTGCCTATAAATTCAAGACTCCGCTTATCCCCGATTTGCAGGATGCTTCACCGTTTGTAAACGAAACCGGTTCCGACTCCAGTTCACTGGACAACATGCTCGAGCTGTTCCTGGCGGGCGGTATGGATCTGCTGCGCGCCATGCGTTTGCTGGTTCCACCGGCCTGGCAGCAGAACCCGGACATGGATCAGGACCTGCGTTCGTTCTTCGACTTCAACTCCATGCATATGGAACCGTGGGACGGCCCGGCGGGCATCGTCATGTCCGACGGTCGCTATGCGGCCTGTAACCTTGACCGTAACGGCCTGCGCCCTGCGCGCTATGTCATTACCAAAGACAAGCTCATCACCTGCGCGTCCGAAGTCGGGATCTGGGACTACCAGCCTGACGAAGTGGTCGAAAAAGGCCGCGTCGGTCCGGGCGAGCTGATGGTTATCGACACTCGCAGCGGCAAAATTCACCACTCCGGCGAAACGGACAACGACCTGAAGAGCCGCCACCCTTACCGGGAGTGGATGGAGAAAAACGTTCAGCGTCTGGTGCCGTTCGAAGACTTGCCTGCCGATCAGGTCGGTCAGCGCGAACTGGATGACACGCTGCTCGAAACCTATCAGAAGCAGTTCGGCTACAGCAGCGAAGAGCTGGATCAAATCATTCGCGTGCTGGGCGAAAATGGTCAGGAAGCGGTCGGTTCAATGGGCGATGACACCCCGTTTGCCGTGCTGTCCAGCCGTCCACGCATTATTTACGACTACTTCCGCCAGCAGTTTGCGCAGGTCACCAACCCGCCAATCGACCCGCTGCGCGAAGCACACGTCATGTCTCTGGCGACCAGCATTGGCCGCGAGATGAACGTGTTCTGCGAAGCCGAAGGCCAGGCACACCGTCTGAGCTTCAAGTCGCCGATTCTGCTGTACTCCGACTTCACCCAGTTGACCACGCTCGACAGCAAGCACTATCGCGCCGAGACGCTGGACCTGACGTTCGACCCGTCCGAAATGGATATGGAGCAGTTCGTTCAGCAACTGTGTGACGAAGGCGAGCGCAAAGTGCGTGAAGGGGCCGTATTGCTGGTGCTGTCTGACCGCAACATCGCCGCCAACCGCCTGCCGCTGCCTGCACCGATGGCAGTCGGTGCGCTGCAGTACCGTCTGGTCGAAAAAGCCTGCGCTGCGATGCCAACATCATCGTAGAAACCGCGAGCGCCCGTGACCCGCACCACTTCGCCGTGCTGCTGGGCTTCGGTGCTACCGCCGTCTACCCGTATCTGGCCTACGAAACGCTGGCCAAACTGGTTGATGCGCGCGTGATCGACAAAGATTATCGCGAAGTGATGCTGAATTACCGTAACGGCATCAACAAGGGTCTGTACAAGATCATGTCCAAAATGGGCATCTCGACCATTGCCTCCTACCGCTGCGCACGTCTGTTCGAAGCCGTAGGTCTGCATAAAGAGTTGAGCAACGTCTGCTTCCCGGGCGTGGTAAGCCGTATCGGTGGCGCAAGCTACAGCGACTTCCAGCAGGATCTGCAAAACCTGTCCAAACGTGCCTGGCTGAAACGCAAGACGCTGGACAACGGCGGCCTGCTGAAATACATGCACGACGGCGAATATCACGCATATAACCCTGATGTGGTGCAAACCCTGCAGGCAGCGGTCAACAGCGGCGATTACGACGACTATAAAAAATACGCCAAACTGGTGAACGAGCGTCCGGCGTCAATGCTGCGCGACATGCTGAAAATCACCCCGAACGGCGAGCCGATTCCTGTGGATCAGGTTGAACCGGCCGAAGGTCTGTTTGCCCGTTTCGACTCGGCGGCCATGTCTATCGGCGCATTGAGCCCGGAGGCGCACGAGTCTCTGGCCGAAGCGATGAACAGCATCGGCGGTCGTTCCAACTCCGGTGAAGGCGGTGAAGATCCTGCGCGTTACGGCACCAACAAAGTGTCCCGTATCAAGCAGGTCGCTTCCGGCCGCTTTGGTGTCACCCCTGCCTATCTGGTCAACGCCGACGTTATTCAGATAAAAGTGGCACAGGGTGCAAAACCGGGCGAAGGCGGTCAGCTGCCGGGCGACAAAGTGACGCCGTACATCGCGAAACTGCGTTATTCCGTGCCGGGCGTGACATTGATTTCACCGCCGCCGCACCACGACATCTATTCCATCGAAGACTTGGCGCAGTTGATTTTCGACCTGAAACAGGTGAATCCGAAGGCGATGATCTCCGTCAAACTGGTTTCCGAACCGGGTGTCGGCACAATCGCCACCGGTGTCGCGAAAGCCTATGCCGATCTGATAACCATTTCCGGCTACGACGGCGGAACAGGCGCAAGCCCGCTGACGTCGGTGAAATATGCCGGCAGCCCGTGGGAGCTGGGTCTGGTTGAAACGCAGCAGGCGCTGGTCGCCAACGGTCTGCGTCACAAGATTCGTCTACAGGTGGATGGCGGCCTGAAAACCGGCGTCGACATTATCAAGGCGGCGATTCTGGGTGCCGAGAGCTTTGGCTTTGGTACCGGCCCGATGGTGGCGCTGGGTTGTAAATACCTGCGTATTTGCCATCTGAACAACTGCGCAACCGGTGTGGCGACCCAAGACGAAAAACTGCGCCGCAACCATTACCACGGTTTGCCGGAGCGCGTGACGAACTACTTCAAGTTCATCACACAGGAAACTCGCGAGATAATGGCCGAGCTGGGTATTCGTCAGTTAACCGACCTGATTGGCAGAACCGATCTGCTGGTCGAACTCGACGGTTTCACGGCGAAACAGAACAAGCTGGACCTGTCTCCTCTGCTGACCACCGCGACCCCGCATCCGGGCAAAGCCGTGTACTGCACCGAGAGCAACCCGTCATTCGACAAGGGCCAGCTGAACAAGGATATTCTGGAGCAGGCCGCGCCCCATATCGACTCGAAGCAGAGCAAGGCGTTCTACTTCGATATCCGCAACACCGACCGCTCCGTCGGCGCGCTGCTGTCGGGTGCCATCGCCGAGAAACATGGCGATCAGGGCATGTCGGCCGATCCGGTGCGTATCCACTTCAACGGTACCGCAGGCCAGAGCTTCGGCGTGTGGAATGCGGGTGGCGTCGACCTGATGCTGACCGGTGATGCCAACGACTATGTGGGTAAAGGTATGGCCGGTGGCCGTATCGCCATCCGTCCTCCGATTGGTTCGGCGTATCGCAGTCACGAAGCCGTAATCGCGGGCAACACCTGCCTCTACGGCGCAACCGGCGGCAAGATGTTTGCAGCGGGCCGTGCGGGCGAGCGTTTCGCAGTGCGTAACTCCGGCGCCATTACCGTGGTTGAAGGCATTGGCGACAACGGCTGTGAATACATGACCGGCGGCATTGTTTGTGTGCTGGGCCGTACCGGCGTCAACTTCGGCGCAGGCATGACCGGCGGCTTCGCCTACGTCCTCGACGAAGACGGCGAATTCCGCAAGCGCGTCAACCCGGAGTTGGTCGAAGTGCTTGAAGTAGCAGATTTGGCGATTCATGAAGAGCATCTGCGTGGATTGATTACCGAACACGTACAGCTGACCGCGTCGACCCGTGGTGAAGAGATTTTGGCGAACTGGCCTCAGTGGGCGGCTAAATTTGCCCTGGTTAAACCGAAGTCCAGTGATGTTAAAGCATTGTTGGGTCACCGTAGTCGTTCCGCAGCCGAGCTGCGGGTACAAGCGCAGTAAGAGGTTAAGATGAGTCAAAACGTTTATCAATTTGTCGACTTACAGCGCGTTGATCCGCCAAAGAAGCCGCTGAAGATCCGTAAAATTGAGTTTGTAGAAATTTACGAGCCGTTCTCGGCAACTCAGGCTGCATCACAGGCAGACCGCTGTCTGTCCTGCGGTAACCCGTATTGCGAATGGAAATGTCCGGTCCATAACTACATCCCGAACTGGCTGAAGCTCGCCAACGAAGGACGTATCATGGAAGCCGCCGATCTGGCGCACCAGACCAACAGTCTGCCGGAAGTCTGCGGGCGCGTCTGCCCGCAGGACCGCCTGTGCGAAGGCTCCTGTACGCTGAACGACGAGTTCGGCGCAGTGACCATCGGTAACATCGAGCGCTATATCAATGATAAAGCCATCGAGATGGGCTGGCGTCCCAACATGTCTCACGTGCACCCTACCGGCAAGCGCGTGGCGATTGTCGGCGCAGGTCCCGCAGGTCTGGCGTGTGCCGACGTGCTGACCCGCAACGGCGTGAAGGCGGTCGTGTTTGACCGCCATCCGGAAATCGGCGGTCTGCTGACCTTCGGGATCCCGTCGTTCAAGCTGGAAAAATCCGTGATGACCACACGTCGCGAGATCTTCACCGAGATGGGTATCGAGTTCCAGCTTAATACCGAAGTCGGCAAAGATGTGACGATGGATGCGCTGCTGGCCGAATACGATGCCGTGTTCCTCGGCGTGGGCACCTATCAGTCAATGCGCGGCGGCCTGGAAAATGAAGATGCGCCGGGCGTGTTCGATGCCCTGCCGTTCCTGATTGCCAACACCAAGCAGCTGATGGGCTTTGAAGCCCAGCAGGACGAGCCGTACATCAGCATGGAACACAAGCGCGTTGTCGTTCTGGGCGGCGGTGATACCGCGATGGACTGCGTGCGTACGTCCATTCGTCAGGGCGCAAGCGCAGTGACCTGTGCTTACCGTCGTGACGAAGAAAACATGCCTGGCTCACGTCGTGAAGTGAAGAATGCGCGTGAAGAAGGGGTGGATTTCAAGTTCAACCTGCAACCTCTGAGCATTGAGCTGAACGATTCCGGTCGCGTGAAAGGGGTGCGCATGGCGCGTACCGAGCTGGGCGCACCGGATGCCCAGGGCCGTCGTCGTGCAGAAATCGTTGCGGGTTCCGAGCACGTGATGGACGCCGATGCCGTGGTGATGGCGTTTGGTTTCCGTCCGCACAAGATGGAGTGGCTGGCCGCGCACGACGTCGAGCTGGACAGTCAGGGCCGTATCGTTGCGCCGGAAGGCAGCGACAACGCGTTCCAGACCAGCAACCCGAAAATCTTCGCCGGTGGCGATGCGGTTCGCGGTTCTGATCTGGTGGTGACGGCGATTGCCGAAGGCCGTAAAGCCGCTGACGGGATTATGTGCTTCCTGGAAGTCTAAATCCTCTACGGGTTTCATGACCCTCTGATGTGAAAAGAGACCGCAATGCGGTCTCTTTTTTATGCCTGTGACACCGGAAACGAGGTTCAGGTGACTGCGACGTGATTTACTTCACCACGCGCAGCGACGGACGCCCACCGCGTGGCGGCGTTGGCGGCTCGTCATCACCGTCTTCGGCGTTGTCCGGCAAATCGCCGTCAATGACCGACATGGTCGGCTCGGGATTCTGCTCTTCAAGCGCTTCGAAGGCAGCTTCACCGTCAAGACCCGGCTCAGGTTCGAACATCGTTCCTGCGCCGTTTTCACGGGCATAGATAGCGAGCACAGCGGCGATCGGCACGAATACTTCGCGCGGAACGCCACCGAAACGTGCGTTGAAGCGAACGTCGGCATTGCCGAGCTCAAGACTGCCAACCGCACGCGGCGCAATATTGAGAACGATTTGCCCGTCGCGCGCAAACTCCATCGGCACGCTGACACCCGGCTGGGTAACGTCGACCACCAGATGCGGCGTCAGCTGGTTGTCGAGCAACCAGTCATAGAATGCACGCAGCAGGAAGGGACGGCGAGGAGACATTTCAGTCATCTCCATAACTTAACCCCGAGCACCGTTCAGACGCATTTCGCGCTCTGGCTCAGTCAGAGACGCCAGGAATGCATCGCGTTCGAAGACGCGCGTCATGTAGCCTTTCAGCTCTTTGGAACCGGCACCCGACAGCTCGATGCCCAGTTCAGGCAAGCGCCACAGCAGCGGAGCCAGATAGCAATCGACCAGGCTGAACTCTTCGCTCTTGAAGTAAGGCATGTAAGAGAAGATTGGCGCAATGGCCAGCAGCTCTTCACGCAGTTGCTTGCGCGCGGCATCGGCTTCGGCGGCAGAACCCTGCTCGATTTGACGTAGCAGCGTGTACCAGTCGTTTTCGATGCGGTGCATCATCAGACGGCTTTCACCACGGGCAACCGGGTAAACCGGCATCAGAGGTGGATGCGGGAAACGCTCATCAAGGTATTCCATGATGATGCGCGATTCGAAAAGGGTCAGCTCACGATCGACCAGCGTAGGCACAGTGCGGTACGGGTTGAGGTCAATAAGGTCCTGTGGCAGGTGATCCATTTCTACCTGCTCTATCTCGACACTGACACCTTTCTCCGCCAGTACGATACGTACTTGATGGCTAAAAATGTCGGTCGGGCCAGAAAACAGCGTCATTACCGAACGTTTGTTGGCAGCGACAGCCATGAAAACCTCCAAGTTTATCTAGAATTATACTGCGAATAGCCACTATCAGGCTGCTATCCTGAATAATCATGCCCATCGTAGTTCGGGCACATCTCACCTGTAACCCACAGTTTCGTAGATAAGCCAAAGCGGGGGAACACAGCCAGCACGTTCCGTTGGTTCACTGCTTGGCGAACAGGCGCAAAAGTGTGTGATAGTTTACCAGATTTTGCTGCTGCTGGGGGGATGAAGGATGCGATTTCGCGGCGAAATGTGTTTCAGAGGGCAATTTGCGGCAGAAAACAAGGGCTTTGAGGCCTGATTTTTCGCTAAAGCAGGACGACTCCGCCGATTTTCGCCGATTACAGACGAAAAAAACCCGGTACAAGACCGGGTTTTTGTTGCGTTGTGCCGGGATGAAACCGAGGTTCCATACCACTGCCGAAGCAGAGGGCAAATTAACGCTTGGAGAACTGAGGACGACGACGTGCTTTACGCAGACCGACTTTCTTACGTTCAACCTGACGAGCATCGCGAGTCACGAAGCCTGCTTTACGCAGTTCGCCACGCAGAGTTTCGTCATATTCCATCAGTGCACGGGTGATACCGTGACGGATAGCACCAGCTTGACCAGAAATACCACCACCTTTAACGGTGATGTACAGGTCAAATTTCTCAACCATGTCGACCAGTTCCAGAGGTTGACGAACTACCATGCGGGCAGTTTCACGACCAAAGTACTGTTCCAGGCTACGCTGGTTAATTACGATGTTACCACTACCCGGTTTGATGAAAACGCGAGCAGCAGAGCTTTTGCGGCGACCAGTGCCGTAGTATTGATTTTCAGCCATTGCCTATAATCCCGATTAAATGTCAAGAACTTGCGGTTGCTGTGCCGCATGAGTGTGCTCATTGCCCGCGTAAACTTTCAGTTTACGGTACATTGCACGACCCAACGGACCCTTCGGCAGCATGCCTTTAACCGCGAGCTCAATCACACGCTCAGGACGGCGAGCAATCATCTCTTCAAAGGTCGCTTGTTTGATACCACCGATGTGGCCAGTGTGATGGTAATAAATCTTGTCTGAACGCTTGTTGCCGGTTACAGCAACTTTTTCTGCGTTAAGAACGATGATGTAATCACCAGTATCAACGTGCGGAGTGTATTCCGCTTTATGCTTGCCACGCAGACGGCGAGCCAGCTCAGTGGCCAGGCGACCCAAGGTCTTACCGTTTGCGTCAACTACGAACCAGTCACGCTGTACTGTTTCCGGTTTAGCTGTAAAAGTTTTCATTAAAAGCTTACCCAATTTAAGTTACACGTTGGCGAACACCCAAACGCCTATATGTTTTTATAAACTACATTTTCTCAAACACAGTTTACAAAATAGTATTGGAGGTTCACACGACCATCAGTCCAGCAAACCTACCCCTTCGAATAGCCATTGCCGGCACTATAAAGTTTCGGGAAAAAACTTTGTTGTAACGTGGGGTCGCAAGATTATAGAGAAGTCCCCCATAAAAATCGAACCCTTTTTCGAAAAAAGTGAAGATTTTCTTCCTGCGGCCATTGTAGCGACATTGCGCAAAGATTGCGCAGATAATCACCCCTCACGGCAGGTGTTCGCGTGCAAGATACTCTTCACTCTGCATCTCCTGCAAGCGCGACAGACAGCGCTGGTATTCGAACTTCAGGCGCTCTCCGCGATAAATCTCGAACATCGGCGCCTGTGCCGACACAACCAGCTTGACGTGACGCTCGTAGAATTCGTCCACCAGCGCCAGAAAACGGCGCGCCGCATTTTCCTGATCCGCCTTCATCACCGGCACATTGTGCAGCAGCACGCTGTGATAGAGTTTCGACAGCGCAATATAGTCGAGCTGACTGCGCGCTTCTTCGCACAGCGTGTGGAATTCCACGGCCAGCACGCCCTCGGCCGAAGCGATGGCTTTGAGAGCGCGGTTGTTGATTTGCAATACCGGCGCCGATTCGCCCGCCTTGCCTGCCAGCCTGCCAAACATCTGCTGCATGGCCGGATTGAGGTCTTCCGCCGTCTGCCCCGCTTCCGGCGTCAGCCAGAGATTGGCCTGCGTCAGCGTACGCAGGCGATAATCGATGCCCGCATCGACGTTCATCACGTCGCAATATTCATTGATAAGCGCAATCGCCGGCAGGAAGCGCGCGCGCTGCAAGCCGTTGCGATAGAGGTTGTCCGGCGGAATGTTGGAGGTGGCAATCAGCGTAATGCCTCGAGCAAACAGCGCCTGCAGCAGCGTGGCGAGCAGCATCGCATCGGTAATGTCCGAGACGAAAAACTCGTCGAAGCACAACACATCGGTTTCCTGCTTGAAGCGGTCGGCAATGACTTCGAGCGGATCGGACTGCCCCTGCAACTGGGTCAGCTCTTCGTGCACGCGCAGCATGAAACGGTGAAAGTGCAGGCGCATCTTACGATCGCCTGGCAGGCTGTGATAGAACATGTCCATCAGCCAGGTTTTACCTCGCCCGACGCCGCCCCACATATAAAGCCCCTGCACCGGTCGCACATGGGCCTTGCTCGGGGTTTTCCTGAATAGCCGCCCCAGCCAGCCACTGCTTTCAGGCAATTCCGCTGGTTTTTGGGCGATCAATTCCTGATAAATGGCATCAAGACGCGTTACGGCCTGCCGTTGTACGGCATCCGGTTGGAACTCTCCCGCGTCGAGTGCAGTCTGATAAGAAGTCAGCGGTGTTTTCGATTGCATGATAATGAACGTCCGTGAGAAAAATATTTTCAGTGATTCATGGCGCAGTTTTCATGACGTTTAACGCAGATTTTTCCACTATTTCGCGGCATTTACCGCAGTTATGGCAAGAACCTCTCTCATCGACGAATGAGAAAAATGCCACAGGATTCCACTAACCCGAGGTTAGCGGTTATAGTGGTGTACTGTTTGACGTAAAGCTTGCCATGTAAAAGTTTTGTTTAAAAAGATTGGTGAGAAAGTTACGCCAAAAAGCCCTACAGGACAACGTTGTCAATAATAGGAGTTATTATGACCTGGGAGTATGCGCTCATTGGATTGGTAGTCGGTATCGTTATCGGAGCGGTAGCGATGCGCTTTGGCAACCGTAAACTACGCGATCAGCAAGTGATGCAGAACGAAATCGACAAGAGCAAAGCCGAGTTGGAAGAGTATCGTCTGGAACTGACGGGCCACTTTGCCCGCAGCGCCGAACTGCTGGATAACATGGCGACGGATTATCGCCAGCTTTATCAGCACATGGCGAAAAGCTCCAACAACCTGTTACCTGATATGCCGATGCAGGATAACCCGTTCAACTACCGTCTGACCGGCTCCGAAGCCGATAACGATCAGGCGCCGGTTGAAATGCCGCGTGACTATTCCGACGGTGCGTCAGGCCTGCTGCGCGGCGGAGACCGTCCACGCCGCAAATAAGATTGTCCCAAGCCAGTGGCATCCGTCACTGGCTCTTCCTTCGGCCCGCAGCCTGGCCCTGTCATCTGGTTTAAGTTCTCGATTCAATCAAGAGAGAGTGATCCCAATGAACAAAAAGTCATTTTTACTCAGTGTACTGGCGGTCAGCCTTGGATTAAGCCTCTCTTCCTTTCAGGTAGCCAGCGCCGCCCTGCCCGTCGCCGTTGAAGGACAAGCCCTGCCAAGTCTGGCGCCCATGCTGCAAAAAGTGTTGCCCGCCGTGGTAAGCGTGCGTGTTTCCGGCACGCAGCCGCCTGCAGATCAAGTGCCGCCGGAGTTCAAATTCTTCTTCGGCCCCGATGCGCCAACGCAAAAGCAGGACGGCCAGCCGTTTGAAGGTCTGGGTTCCGGGGTCATTATCGACGCCGCCAAAGGCTATGTACTGACCAACAATCACGTGGTCAACAACGCCAGCAAGATTACCGTACAAATTAACGATGGCCGCGAATACGAGGCCAAACTGATAGGCAAGGACGACCAGTCCGATATCGCCATCATTCAGCTCAAAGACGCCAAAAATCTGGTGCAAATTCCGATGGCCGACTCCGACAAGCTGCGCGTGGGCGATTTCGCCGTCGCCGTCGGCAACCCTTTCGGCCTCGGACAAACGGTGACCTCCGGCATTATTTCTGCGCTGGGTCGCAGCGGCCTGAATCTCGAAGGGCTGGAAAACTTTATTCAGACCGATGCCTCCATCAACCGCGGCAACTCGGGCGGCGCGCTGCTGAATCTGGAGGGCGAGCTGGTCGGCATCAATACCGCCATTCTCTCTTCGCAGGGCGGCAGCATGGGGATAGGCTTTGCCATTCCTGTCAACATGGCGAAGAACCTCAGCAAGCAGTTAATCGAATTCGGTCAGGTTAAACGGGGTCTGCTGGGTATTCGCGGCAGCGAAATGACGCCGGATCTGGCCAAAGCCTTCAAGCTCGACAGCCAGCGCGGGGCCTTCGTCAATGAAGTATTGCCTGATTCGGCGGCGGCCAAAGCCGGGATCAAATCGGGCGACGTGGTGATAAGCCTTGACGGCAAACCGCTGAGCAGTTTTGCGGAGCTGCGCGCCAAAGTCGGCACGGCGGGTCCGGGCGTCACCATGAAGCTCGGCGTGCTGCGCGAGGGCAAGGCGATGGACGTCGATGTCACGCTCGGCACCAGTCCCGACGTCGCCGTGGCGCTCGACAAGATAAACCCGGCGCTGACCGGTGCCACGCTCAGCAATGTCGATGCCAAGGTCGGCAAGGGCGTGCAGATTGATGAAGTAGTGAAGGGCTCGCCGGCGGATCAGGTCGGGTTCCAGCAGGGCGATATCATCGTGGGGGTGAACCGTGCGCCTATCGATAATCTCGACGCCCTGCGCAAGATTCTGGAAGCCAAGCCCGACCTCGTCGCGTTAAGCATTATGCGCAAGGGCCAGAGCCTGTATCTGCTGATGCCTTAACAATTCGACTGATGAATTAGACGTAGCGCAAGCTACGTCTAAAAACTCATGCTATCCTGCTTGCACATTTTCTAGCGACCTTTATAAACCCATGTTTGTTAAGTTATTGAGATCCGCACTCATTGGTCTTGTTGTGGCTGCCATTCTGCTGGTGGCTGTCCCGACGCTGCGTAAAAGCATCATCGAACCGATTTTCGAGCACGACTTCAGCAATCACAGCGAACAGCCCGCCAGTTACAATGAAGGGGTGCGCCGCGCTGCGCCCGCGGTGGTCAACGTCTACAACCGCAATATGGGCGACTCCTCGCAAAACGAATTGCAGATCCGCACGCTGGGTTCCGGCGTCATCATGAATGACAAAGGCTACATCCTGACCAACAAACACGTCATCAACAATGCCGATCAAATTATCGTGGCGTTGCAGGATGGCCGCGTGTTCGACGCGCTGCTGGTCGGGTCCGACAGCCTGACCGACCTGGCCGTGCTCAAGATAGACGCCACCAATCTGCCGATGATCCCTATCAACGCCAAACGCGTGCCGCACGTCGGCGACGTGGTGATGGCTATCGGCAACCCGTTCAACATCGGTCAGACGGTGACGCAGGGCATTATCAGCGCGACGGGCCGCATTGGTCTTAGCCCGTCCGGTCGTCAGAACTTCCTGCAAACCGACGCTTCCATCAATCAGGGCAACTCCGGCGGGGCTCTGGTGAATTCGCTCGGCGAGCTGGTGGGCATCAATACGCTGTCGTTTGACCAGAGCAACGATGGCGCCACGCCGGAAGGCATTGGCTTCGCCATTCCCACCGCGCTGGCAACCAAGGTTATGGGCAAGCTTATCCGTGACGGACGCGTGATTCGCGGCTATATCGGCATTGCCGGACGTGAAGTGTCGCCGCTGCATGGCCCGACCAACAACGTTGATCATCTTCAGGGCATCGTGGTGAACGAAGTCACCGCCAACGGACCGGCGGCCAATGCGGGCATAGAAGTAAAAGACGTGATAGTCAGCGTCAACAACAAGCCGGCAATTTCGGCCATCGAGACGATGGACCAGGTCGCGGAAATCCGTCCGGGATCGGTGATTCCGGTGGTGATTAACCGCAATGGCAAGAAAATAAGCCTGCAAGTCACCATTCAGGAATATCCAGAGCACTAGGATGTCTGAATCAGCCGCAAAAAAAGCCGGAAAGGTCTCCCCTTCCGGCTTTTTTGATGACGCTATCGAGACGCGAGGCGTTATTCCGCGCCGCTCACGCGTTCGATTTTGGCACCCAGAAGGCGCAGTTTATCTTCGATACGCTCATAACCGCGGTCGATGTGATAGATGCGATCCACAATGGTCACGCCTTCTGCAATGCAACCCGCCAGCACCAGACTTGCCGAGGCACGCAGGTCGGTCGCCATGACCTGTGCGCCGGACAGTTTTTCAACGCCGTGGCAAATCAGGGTATGGCTTTCGATTTCAGCGTGTGCGCCCATGCGGATAAGCTCGGGTACGTGCATGAAGCGGTTTTCGAAGATGGTTTCGGTGATAACACCGGTGCCTTCGGCCACCAGATTCAGCAGGCTGAACTGAGCCTGCATATCGGTCGGGAAGCCCGGATGCGGCGCAGTACGCAGGGTCACGGCTTTCGCGCGCTTGCCGTGCATGTCGAGGCTTATCCAGTCTTCGCCGGTTTCGATGTCGGCTCCGGCTTCACGCAGTTTTGCCAAGACGGCATCCAGCGTGTCGGGACGGGTTTCGCGACAAACCACTTTGCCACCCGAAATCGCCGCGGCCACCAGGAAGGTGCCGGTTTCGATACGGTCGGGCACGACGCGGTGAACACCGCCGCCAAGACGCTTAACACCTTCGATGGTGATTTTGTCGGTACCAGCGCCCGTGATCTTCGCGCCAATCGCGTTCAGGAAGGCTGCCGTATCGGCAATCTCCGGCTCACGTGCCGCGTTTTCGATAACGGTGGTGCCTTCGGCCAGCGTCGCGGCACTCATGATGGTCACGGTCGCGCCAACGCTGACCTTGTCCATCACGATGTGTGCGCCCTTCAGACGGCCTTCGACGGTCGCCTTGACGTAGCCTTCTTCCAGCACGATTTTCGCGCCGAGTTGCTCGAGACCGGTGATGTGCAGGTCAACGGGACGTGCGCCGATGGCACAACCGCCCGGCAGCGAAACTTCGCCACAGCCGAAACGTGCGACCAGCGGACCCAGCGCCCAGATAGAGGCACGCATGGTTTTCACCAGGTCGTAAGGGGCGCGGAACTCGTTCACGCCGCTGGCGTCGACCCACACAGACCCGTTGCGCTCGATTTTGGTGCCGAGCTGGCTCAGGAGTTTGATGGTGGTGTCGATGTCTTTCAGATGCGGGACGTTTTGCAGTTCAACCGGTTCTTCAGCGAGCAATGCGGCGAACAAAATAGGCAGCGCGGCATTTTTCGCACCCGAGATCGTGACTTCTCCACTCAGGCGGGTTCCGCCCTGTACACGAAACTTATCCATTATTGCTCTCTTATCTGTAATCAATGTGCTTTTGGGTATAGCTAAATAACCGGCCGCAGTGCGTGCCCGTCATGCTCAAAAACCGTTGAGCTTGCGGTCGCGCTGCCACTCTTCCGGGGTATAAGCCTTGATAGAGAGGGCGTGGATACGGTTGTCGGCAATGTATTCCATCAGCGGAGCGTAGACGGTCTGCTGTTTTTTGACGCGGCTCATGCCGTCGAACATGGCGCCTACCACGATGGCCTGAAAGTGGCTGCCGTCGCCGGTCACGTGTGCTTCATCGAGGGCCAGTGCGGCCATCAGCACGTCTTTAATTTCGCTAGTTTCCATAAAACCTGTTTAATCGTATGGGAAGTAATAGCCGAACATATTATAGAGATCCGGCCAACTCTTAAACCATCAAAAAGCCCCTGTTTGAGAGTTTCAGACAGGGGCCCTGTTTTGAAGCCTGATTTATCGCAGAAAAATGGCGATGGGAGTAGCGCTAACTGTCCGAATCGAGAGGAATTATTCCCTTGAGATTGTACAGTTCGACCAGCGTGCGCAATCTGTCGGTAATCCCGGAGATTTGCAGCTCGACGCCGTGCCTGCCCGCAAAATCACGCAAATGGACCAGCAATGCGAGGCCGGAAGAGTCAACGCGCTCGAGTTGCGCGACGTCGACGCAGGTTACGCCCTTGAGCAGACTTTCGCGCTGCTCCCAGAGCGGGAGCAGCGTTTCACGGTCGAGGCAGCCACTGAGGATCAGGCATTGCTGCAATGATTCAAAGTGCAGTCCATTACTCATTTATTGTTCTGCTGCAGGGTGATGGGCTGGGCGGCGGCGGATTTCAGGCGCGCGGTCAGACCGTCAATGCCCTTCTGACGCAGGATGTCTGCCCATTCGTTCTGCTTGGTGGTTATCATGCTCACACCTTCGGCAATCATGTCGTACGCCTGCCACTCACCGGTGCGGCTGTTCTTACGCCACTGGAAGTCCAGACGAACCGGTGGACGACCGCCCTGATCGACGATGGTCACACGAATCGCCACGATGTTGGTGCCGGAGGCGATAGTCTGCTGCGGCTGCACCTGGTAGGTCTGGTTGGTGTACAGCGCCAGCGCCTGACCGTAGGCCTGTTGCAGGTAGTCGCCAAACGCGCTGAAGTAGGCTTCGCGCTGCGCAGGCGTGGCAGAGTTGTAATAACGGCCCAGCACCAGCGCACCGGCGTATTTTATCTGCACATAAGGCAGAAGCTCTTCACGCACGATGGTACGCAGGTAGTTGGGGTCCTGCTTGATTTTCGGCTGATCCGATTTCAGGCGGGTGAAGGTCGCGTCGGCCGCGGCATTCATCACGCTGTAGGGATTGGTCTTGTCTACCGCGGCGGCCGCATTGGCTGCCAGCGGAGCAATCATCAGTAAAGCCACCACCATTAAACGTTTAAACATAGAAAGTCCTCTTAATTACCTTGAGCCGCTGGCGCAGAGGAAGCTGCTGGAGCGGACGTGCCTTGTGGAGCCGCAGTGTCTGGCCGGGATGTCGCTTCCGGCGCGGAAGGGTCTGCTGCATCGGGTTGGGTTACGCCGTCGGGCGTTGCGGCAGGGTCTGCGGATTTCGATGCATCATCCTTCCCGCCGCTCTTGTAAAGGAACTGACCGATAAGGTCTTCCAGCACCATGGCCGATTTGGTGTCCTGGATAGTGCCGCCGTCTTTCAGAATGGCCGTGCCCATATCGGGGTCCTGGAAGCCCAGGTTCAGCGCCAGATACTGTTCGCCCAGCAAACCGGAAGTACGCACCGCCAGCGAACTGGTGTCAGGAATCTCGTTGTATTTCTGGTCGATATCCATCGCCACACGAGGCGAATAGTTTTTATCAAGGGTGATGCTGTTGACGCGACCAATCACCACGCCGCCCACCTTGACAGGCGAGTCGGTTTTCAATCCGCCGATATTGTCGAAATCGGCATAGATACGATAGGTCGGATCCGAACCGAAGGAGCGAATATCGGCCACTTTCAGGCAGATAAATATTACGGCACACAAGGCTATCAGCATAAATGCGCCAACCCACACTTCACTCTTTTTACTTTGCATGGCTCAATTCCCAAACATCAGTGCTGTCAGCACAAAATCCAATCCCAACACCGCCAGTGACGCATGCACGACGGTACGGGTCGTTGCCCGGCTAATCCCTTCCGAGGTCGGGATTGCATCATAACCATTGAAAAGCGCTATCCAGGTCACAGTAATCGCGAAAACCACGCTTTTAATCAGACAGTTAAGCAAATCCGAACGCCATTCTACGGCGTTTTGCATCGCCGACCAGAAAAAGCCGCTGTCGATGCCCTTCCAGTTCACGCCAACGAGAGATCCGCCCCAGATACCCACGGCAACGAAAATGGCCGTCAGAAGCGGCATACTGATAAGCCCGGCCCAGAAACGCGGCGCTACGACGCGGCGCAGCGGGTCGATAGCCATCATCTCCAGACTCGAGATTTGCTCGGTCGCCTTCATCAGGCCGATTTCGGCGGTCAGCGCAGAACCGGCGCGCCCGGCGAACAGCAGCGCGGTCACAACCGGCCCCAGTTCACGCAGGAGCGACAGCGCAACCATCATGCCGAGACTGGCTTCTGCACTGTAGGTGGTCAGGACCAGATAGCCCTGCAAGCCGAGTACCATGCCGATAAACAGGCCCGATACCACGATGATCATCAGCGACAATACGCCAACGCTGTACAACTGTTTGATTAATAATGGCCACTGTTTGGCAAACTGCGGTCGTCCAACCAGCGCGCGGAATAAAAGCTGCCCTGCTCGTCCAAATGACGCACAGGTCGCCAATCCGCTGCGGCCTACTGACGCTAACGCCCTAATTAACATTGATTTACTACTCCATCATCCAAGCAGCTCGGCCTTGTAATCACCGGCAGGGAAACGGAAAGGCACCGGTCCGTCGGCGATACCGTCGAGGAACTGGCGAACACGTGGATCCGGGTTGCTGCGCAGTTCTTCGGTGGTTCCTTCAGCGATAACGTGCTGAGCGGCAACGATATAAGCATAGTCGGCGATACTGAGAACTTCCGGTACATCGTGAGAAACCACGATACAGGTAACGCCCAGCGCATGATTTAACTCATCAATAAGTTTAACCAGTACGCCCATTGTGATGGGATCCTGTCCCACGAACGGCTCGTCGAACATGATGAGTTCGGGGTCGAGCGCAATGGCACGCGCCAGCGCAACGCGACGCGCCATGCCGCCGGAGAGCTCGGCCGGCATCAGGTCGGCGGCTCCGCGCAGGCCTACCGCCTCGAGCTTCATCATGACCGTACTGTGCAGCAGTTCTTCGGGCAACTTGCTGTGCTCGCGCAGCGGAAAGGCCACGTTTTCGAACACGGTCAGGTCGGTAAACAGCGCGCCCGACTGAAACAGCATGCTCATTTTCTTGCGCGTTTCGTACAGTCTGCCGCGTGACAGAGTCGGGATGTTTTCTCCGTCGAACCAGATTTCTCCGCTGTCGGGAGCAAGCTGGCCGCCGATGAGTCGCAGCAGCGTGGTTTTACCGATCCCGGAAGGCCCCATGATTGCGGTCACTTTGCCTTTCGGTACGGTCATGTTTATCTCTTCGAAAATGGGTCGATCGCCGCGCATGAAACTCATGCCCTTAATCTCCACCAGATTCGCTTCGCTCTGACTCATTAGTCTCTTCCTCTGGGCGAACGCCACATAAAAACCCTCTTAGGGTAGAAGTCATTGCCTAACTTTGTCCTAAACAGGGCGAACAACTCCCAACATTTTACAAAAACTTACTGCGAATACGTTACCAAAGTTGCCATTGATTTACTTTTCAGGCTCGGACGGTCAAAATCAGCGGACTGCGGCAGAACTCACCTCTGCATGCAATAAAAGTGTCAAAACAGAAAGTCAGAAGCCAAGGTAATCGCTATTATGGAACCCTTTTCAATCCGACTCGGCCCTTTGCCGAAAGTCTGATTGATCAAACTCATTTTGGTTCCTTGCCAGACTTACGAACATTGCATTATACCCATTAAAGGATTTTCCATGCTTCTCGCTAGCGTACTAATGATAGTCGGCCTGTTTCTGCTTGTTTATGCCGCCGATCGTCTGGTGTACGGCGCTTCGGTTCTGGCAAGCTCGGTCGGTATTCCCCCTCTTGTTATTGGTATGACGGTCGTTGGCGTGGGGATTTCCCTGCCTGAGCTGGTTGTCTCGACGACGGCGGCCATGAATGGTCAGCTGGATCTGGCGGTTGGCAACGTGATTGGCTCGAATATCACTAATATTCTTCTGATTCTAGGTGGTGCTGCGCTAATTCATCCACTTTCCGTGCGTTCTGATATCCTGCGACGCGAACTGCCGCTAATGTTGATGGTCACCGTGCTTTGCGGATTCCTGCTGAGTGACAGCGAGCTTAATCGATGGGACGGCATTATCCTGATTGCCGCTGCCGCCGTGTTTCTGCTGTTTATGGTCAGGATTGCCAAAAAGTCCCAGCAGCTTGGGCAGGACACGCTCACCAGCGAGCAGATGGCCGAATTACCGCAGGATGGCAGCAACACAGTAGCATTTTTGTGGCTGGCGCTGGGGTTTATTATCATGCCGCTGGCATCGAACATGATTGTAGACAATGCCTCGGTCATTGCCCGCTATTTTGGCGTGAGCGAGCTGGTTATCGGCCTGACCGTCGTCGCCATCGGCACCAGCCTGCCCGAACTCGCCACCTTTATTGCGGGTGCGTTGAAAGGGGAAGACGATATTGCACTCGGCAATATCATCGGTGCCAATATTTTTAACATGTGTCTGGTTCTCGGCCTGCCCGCGCTGGTCGCCCCGGGCAGTTTCAACCCCGACGCCTTCCATCGGGATTACTGGGTGATGCTGGTGGTCAGCATCGTATTGACCGGACTCTGCCTGATGCGCAAGCACCGGATTGGCCACCTTGCCGGCGCCCTGCTGTTGTGCGGATTTATTGCCTATCTCGGCGTGCTTTTCTTTGCTCCCGGAAGCGCAGCACTCTAGATCTGAAGATCTGATAGAATCTGTGTAGATATTGCGCAGTTCGGACAAAGTCACAGGAATTGACGATGACATCATTTGAGAACGAAAATTTTAATTTCATCGAGGTTGGTAAACAGGTTCTGTTGACCGAACCGCGAGGGGCTGGAGCAGCTCGACCAGTACATCAACCATGACTTTAGCCGCGCCTGCGAGATGATGTTCAACTGCACCGGCAAAATCATCGTGATGGGCATGGGCAAATCGGGCCACGTCGGCCGCAAGATGGCCGCGACCTTTGCCAGCACCGGCACGCCTGCGTTTTTCGTGCATCCCGGCGAAGCGAGCCACGGCGATCTGGGCATGGTGTCGAAACAGGACATTGTCATCCTTATCTCCAACTCCGGTGAATCGCACGAAATTCTGTCTCTGATACCGGTGCTCAAACGGCTGGATATCCGTCTTATCTGCCTGACGGCCAATCCGGAAAGCTCGATGGGCAAGGCGGCCGACGTGCACATTTGCGTCAAGGTGCCAAAAGAAGCCTGCCCGCTCGGGCTTGCGCCAACGTCCAGCACGACGGCGGTTATGGTCATGGGCGATGCGCTGGCCGTTGCGCTGCTCGAGGCCCGCGGCTTTACGCCGGAAGATTTTGCGATGTCCCATCCGGGCGGCGCACTGGGTCGCAAGCTTCTGCTGCGCGTCAGCGATATCATGCACACCGGCAGCGAAATCCCGCAGGTCAGCCGCCAGGCTTCGCTGCGCGATGCCCTGCTGGAGATAACCCGCAAGAATCTCGGCATGACGGTGATTACCGACGACCTGATGAAAATCGAGGGGATCTTCACCGACGGCGACTTGCGCCGCATCTTCGATATGGGCGTAAACATCAACGAAGCCAAAATCACCGATGTCATGACAACCGGCGGTATCCGCGTCCGGCCTTCCCTGCTGGCCGTCGACGCCCTTAATCTGATGCAGGACAAGCACATTACCTGCGTCATGGTGGCCGATGGCGACCAGTTGATGGGTGTGGTACATATGCATGACATGCTGCGAGCCGGTGTTGTCTGATAGCCAAACGCATTAACATGTTTAACACTGGCAACAAAAAACAGCCTTAAATTAAGGAACTTCCCGAATGAGTAATAGCGCAGCCACCGTGGATACCTGTTATGGTCCCGTTAGCGCAGAAGTGCTGGAGCGAGCCAAGGCGGTTCGCTTGCTGATTTGCGACGTTGATGGCGTCATGTCCGACGGCCTGATTTTCATGGGCAACCAGGGCGAAGAACTAAAAAGCTTCAATGTGCGCGACGGCTACGGGATCCGCTGCCTGCTGACCTCTGAAGTCGAGGTGGCCATCATTACGGGGCGCAAGGCCAAATTACTGGAAGATCGTGCCGAAACACTCGGCATTCGCCATCTTTATCAGGGTCAGTCCGATAAGCTTTTGGCCTTCCGCGAACTGTTGGATACACTGTCCCTCGAACCTGCGCAGGTTGCCTATATCGGCGATGACCTGATTGACTGGCCGGTCATGGAGCAGGTCGGGCTTTCCGTGGCCGTGCAGGATGCCCATCCCATTCTTTTGCCCAAGGCAAATTATGTGACGCGCATTGCCGGTGGACGTGGCGCGGTTCGCGAACTGTGCGACCTGATTCTGCTGGCGCAGGGCAAGCTGGAGGACGCCAAAGGGCTGTCGATATGAATAAAACCAAGCTTTGGATAACGTTGCTGCTGGGTCTGCTGGTCCTTATCCTGATCGGCTGGACCCTGTCGGACAACACCGAGCCGACGCCCGGTGCCGCAGTCAATACCCAGGATCCGACCTACCAGAGTCAGCACACGGTGACCGTGGTCTATGACCCGACCGGAAAACTGAACTACAAGCTGGTCTCGGAAGAAGTGAAATATTACACCACGGACCAGCTTACCTGGTTTACCAATCCGGTGGTGACCATGTATGACCCGCAAACCAGCGTCGCGACCTGGACCATTCGTTCCGACCGCGCCAAACTGACCGATGACAAGATGCTGTATCTCTATGGTCACGTGCAGGTTGATAGCCTGACGCCGACCACGTCACAGCTGCAAAGAATAAAAACAGACAATGCCCAGGTGAATCTGGTCACACAGGACGTAGCCTCAGACGATGAAGTCTACATTTATGGCACCGGTTTTACCTCTAACGGCATGAAAATGCGTGGTAATCTGAGAAATAAAACCGCACAGCTGATCGAAAAGGTAAATACAAATTATGAAATTCAAAACCAAAAATAATCTCCGTAACCTTCTGATCACCAGCGCGCTGTTAGCGGTAAGTCTTCCGGCGCTGGCATTGAAAGATGACACCACCAAACCCATGACTATCACATCGGATAATCAGGCGGTGGATATCAATACCAATACCGTGACCCTGACCGGTAACGTTATCCTGAAGCAGGGCAGTATTCTGGTCCATGCCGATCGCGCGACCATCGTTCGTCCCAACGGCGAGTCCGGCAAGGAAGTGGTCGAAGGTTTCGGTAATCCGGTGACGTTCCAGCAGATGCAGGACAACGGCAAGCCGCTGAAAGGCCACGCCGCGAAAGTCCGCTATGAAGTCGAGAAGGATCTGGTTACGCTGACAGGCGATGCGTATCTCGAACAGCTCGACAGTAACGTCAAGGGCGATCGCATTACCTATCTGGTGCAACAGCAGCAGATGCAGGCCTATAGCGACAAGGGTAGCCGCGTGACCACCGTGCTGGTACCGTCTCAGCTACAGCAAAAGACCCCTGCGGCTGCAGGTCAGAAAAAGAGTAACTGATAATCTATGGCAACGTTAATCGCAGAAAATCTGGCGAAAGCCTACAAGGGCCGTAAAGTTGTTGAAGACGTCAGCCTGTCGGTCAAGTCAGGTGAAATCGTCGGACTTTTGGGTCCAAACGGCGCCGGTAAAACCACCACTTTCTATATGGTGGTGGGCATTGTGCAGCGCGACGCGGGTCGCATTGTCGTTGACGACGAAGACATCAGCCTGCTGCCGCTGCATACCCGTGCGCGTCGCGGAATCGGCTATCTGCCGCAGGAAGCCTCCATCTTCCGTCGTTTGAGCGTGTACAACAATCTCATGGCCGTGCTGGAGATAAGAGACGATCTCGACAAAGAGCAGCGCGTCGCTCGCGCCAACGAGCTGATGGAAGAGTTCCATATCTCGCACCTGCGCGACAGCCTCGGGCAGTCGCTGTCCGGGGGTGAACGTCGCCGCGTGGAGATTGCCCGTGCGCTCGCCGCCAATCCAAAATTCATCCTGCTCGATGAACCTTTTGCCGGTGTCGACCCGATTTCGGTTATCGATATCAAGAAGATCATCGAACATCTGCGCGACAGCGGGCTTGGCGTGCTGATTACCGACCACAATGTGCGCGAAACGCTGGATGTCTGCGAACGCGCCTACATTGTGAGCCAGGGCCATATGATTGCCCACGGCACGCCGGAAGAAGTCATGCAGAATGAACAGGTTAAACGCGTCTATCTAGGCGAGGCTTTCCGTCTTTAATTGAGGCTTTCGGTCTTTAAAAGTAGATACTCCGCTAATTTGTCGTAACGGAATTGAAATCAAGATATGAAGCAAGGTTTGCAACTCAGGCTCAGCCAGCAACTGGCAATGACACCGCAACTCCAGCAGGCAATTCGTCTGCTGCAGCTGTCCACGCTTGAACTCCAGCAAGAGATACAATTGGCACTGGAGAGCAACCCGCTGCTGGAGCAATCCGATCTGCATGATGAAGTAGACGCCAAAGAAGCGACCGAAAGCGAGGCGCTGGACACCCGCGAAGCCCTCGAGCAGAAAGACATGCCCGAGGAGCTGCCGCTCGATGCCACGTGGGACGAAATCTACACCGCAGGCACGCCGTCCGGCACCGGCAACGATTACAGCGATGACGAGCTGCCGGTTTATCAGGGTGAAACGACCCAGACGCTGCAAGACTACCTGATGTGGCAGGTCGAGCTGACGCCGTTTACCGAAACCGATCGCGCAATCGCTACCTCTATTGTCGATGCCGTCGATGACACCGGTTATCTGACCATTTCTCTCGATGATATTCTCGAAAGCATCGGCGACGAAGACGTCAGCATGGACGAGGTCGAGGCAGTGCTTAAACGCGTTCAGCGGTTTGACCCTGTGGGCGTTGCCGCCAAGGATCTGCGCGACTGCCTGCTGATTCAGCTTTCCCAATACATTCCCGAGACCGCTTTTCTGACCGAAGCGCGGTTGATCGTCGGCGAACATCTCGATCTGCTCGCCAATCACGATTTTCGCGCACTAATGCGTTCAACTCGCCTAAAAGAAGATACACTTAAGGGAGCGATGCAGCTGATTCAGTCTCTGGATCCCAGACCTGGCCAGTCCATCAACACCGGCGAATCCGAATACGTGATCCCCGACGTGCTGGTGCGCAAGGTCGGCAAAATCTGGACGGTAGAGCTGAATTCCGACAGCATTCCACGCCTGAAGATAAACCAGCAGTACGCTGCAATGGGAAATTCAGTGCGCAACGATAGCGACGGGCAATTTATCCGCAGTAATTTGCAGGAAGCCAAATGGCTGATAAAGAGTCTGGAAAGTCGCAACGAGACGTTATTGAAGGTAACGCGTTGTATTGTTGAACAGCAGCAGGCATTCTTTGATCTCGGTGAAGAGTATATGAAACCTATGGTGCTGGCCGATATTGCCAGTGCCGTGGACATGCACGAATCGACCATCTCCCGCGTGACGACGCAGAAGTTTCTGCACAGTCCACGGGGCATTTTCGAACTTAAGTATTTCTTCTCCAGTCATGTGAGTACGGACAGCGGGGGTGAAGCTTCATCCACGGCTATCCGGGCACTGGTCAGGAAATTAATCGCGGCGGAAAACCCCGTCAAACCTCTGAGCGACAGCAAGTTAGCCACTATGCTATCGGATCAAGGCATTATGGTGGCGCGACGCACTGTAGCAAAATACCGAGAGTCTTTGTCAATCCCGCCTTCAAACCAGCGCAAACAGTTGGTTTGACCTCAACAGAGAAGGAAGACATTATGCAACTCAACATTACCGGACATCACGTAGATATTACCGAACCTCTCAGAGAATTCGTGAACGCAAAGTTTGCCAAACTCGAGCAGTACTTTGACCGAATCAATCAGGTTTATATAATATTGAGTGTCGAAAGAGTGCAGCAGGTGGCCGAAGCCACGCTGCACGTGAACGGAGGCGAGTTGCATGCCACCTCGGAGCATCAGGACATGTACGCCGCTATCGACGGGTTGGTTGATAAACTGGCTCGCCAACTGAACAAACACAAAGACAAACTGAAACAGCACTGATCCTTAAGACCTTTATATCGGCTCGTGTTTTTACCCAACGTTTCCGAAGCCCCTGCTTCACACACGACGGGTAAAAAGCGAGCCGTTAAATCTTTAAGGCAGACGCCAAAGTGAAAATGAGATGATTAACGATACAGCACTGCAGCTGACTTCGGTGTTAAACGCCGAATGCACGAAAAGCAACGTCCATTGCGCCAGCAAGAAACGCGCACTGGAGATCATTAGCGAACTGGCAGCCAAACAGCTGAACCTCGCGCCGCAGGTGATTTTCGATGCCGTTCTGACCCGTGAACGCATGGGCAGTACCGGGATCGGTGCTGGGATTGCAATCCCTCATGGAAAACTTGAAGAGGACACACTGCGCGCGGTCGGCGTTTTTATCCAGCTCGAGCAGCCCATTGCATTCGATGCCGTGGATAATCAGCCGGTTGACCTGCTTTTTGCCTTGCTGGTTCCTGCGGATCAATGTAAAACCCATTTACATACCCTGTCGCTGGTGGCGAAAAAGCTGGCCGACAAAGCGGTATGCCGTCGCCTGCGAAGTGCGCAAAGTGACGAAGAGCTTTACCAGATAATGACCGAAGACGAGTAAATCGCTGAAAATAGACGATTGATTTAACGAAGGAGTAAGAAACTCATGGTGCTGATGATAGTCAGCGGCCGTTCCGGTTCTGGAAAGTCCGTCGCCCTGCGTGCGCTGGAAGATATGGGCTTTTATTGCGTCGACAATCTGCCGGTGGTGTTATTGCCCCAGCTGGCTCGCGAGCTGGCTGAACGCAATACCTCGGCCGCCGTCAGCATTGACGTTCGCAATATGCCGGAAACGCCTGAAGTTTACGAACATGCCATGACCCAGCTTCCGGACAGCTTCTCGCCACAGCTGCTGTTCCTGGATGCCGATCGCAATACGCTCATCCGTCGCTACAGCGACACGCGGCGTTTGCACCCTCTTTCCAGCAAGAATCTGTCTCTCGAAAGCGCTATCGATCACGAAGCCGAGCTGCTTGAACCCCTGCGCTCCAGTGCCGACCTGATTATCGATACTTCCGAGATGTCCGTGCATGAGCTGGCGGAAATGCTGCGCACCCGTTTACTCGGCAAGCGCGAACGCGAACTGACAATGGTGTTTGAGTCTTTCGGCTTCAAGCACGGCATTCCTATCGATGCCGACTACGTCTTCGATGTGCGTTTCCTGCCGAATCCGCACTGGGATCCCAAGCTACGCCCGATGACCGGACTCGACAAGCCCGTTGCGGCCTTTCTCGACCGGCATACGGAAGTGCACAACTTCATCTACCAGACCCGCAGCTATCTCGAACAGTGGCTGCCGATGCTGGAAACCAATAATCGCAGCTATCTGACGGTCGCCATCGGGTGTACCGGCGGGAAACACCGTTCGGTCTATGTCGCCGAACAGCTTGCCGACTATTTCCGTTCACGGGGCAAAAACGTGCAGTCTCGCCACCGTACGCTCGAAAAACGCAAAGCATGAGGGTGACTCTTTTGACGGTGAAAAGTTATGTCGATTAAACAGAAAGTCGAGATTAAAAACAGGCTCGGCATGCACGCGCGTCCGGCCATGAAACTGTTTGAACTGGTACAGAGTTTCGAGTCGGAAGTCTTGCTGCGCAACGATTCCGGCATTGAAGCCGAGGCCAGCAGCGTTATTGCCCTGCTGATGCTCGACTCGCCAAAGGGTCAGGAGATTGAAATCGAGGCCAACGGTCCCGATGAAGCCGAAGCCCTCGCCGCGGTCATCAACCTGATTAATTCAGGCTTCGACGAAGAATAGTCCCGCCTCCCGCACAAAGGGCGCGAATACGTCGCCCTCGCCTTTCGAATTCTAAATCCTGCTCAAACAGTCGATAGCCACCGCCTTGAAACAGTCGAAGTCCGGGCTAGTGAGCAGTCGGCTCATCGACCGCTCGCGCACAAACGTGACAAACAGGTCATAGATAGCCATCGCCTCTTCGTAATCCGCTTTGCTTATCGCCAGCAGAAAAATCACGTGCGCCGTTTCGCCGTCGCCCCATTTGATGCCGTGCGGCGACAAAATCGTGATCACCACCGTTTTTTTCGCCAGCAAACCCAACGAGTGCGGCAGTGCGATGCCTTCGCCAAGCATGGTGGACACAATCTCTTCGCGCTCGACCACCGACGGATAAAACTCGTCATCGACATAGCCCTCCTCTTCAAGCTGCGTGCATACCTTGCGAAACAGCTGTGCCTGCGTCATCGGCTCGTCGAGGCGCATAAAGTGCCGCTTGTCGAAGAATTTCTCCAGCATATAAGGGCGCGTGCGGTCCACCAGCACCAGTTTGCCGAGCTGCTCCATCTGGTAGTCGGTCGGAAAAGGCGAAAGGACAATCACCGGCTTGTTGCGCTCCGTAACCCGCGCATTGGCGATGATAAAGTCTTCGTCAATGTGCGCGAGCTTTTCGTAATCGCGCAATGAAATCACCCGGGTAATGACGATTTGTGGAAACTTGCGGCTGATTTGCGCCTGAATCATGCGAATGGTCGAATTGCCGGTATCGCAGACCAGCATGGCCTGCGGATGGCGCTGATAGCCGATATTGTAATGGCGCTCCAGACCGACACCGATGTGCAGCACCAGAAAGCCGATTTCATTTTCGCTCAGACTGTACGGCGAATATTTCCCCCAGCTCGACACCGCCGCCAGCGTGACGTCATAAGCCATGGGGTAGTGCTGCTTGATGTTGCCGAGCAGCGGATTGGGGATGTTTATCTGATATTTCACCCGCGTAATCATCGCCTTGATGTGGGTCAGCAGGTCGGAGCGCAACTGCTTGTCGCGCTGCAAGTCATAGTTATAGTTGGCGTTGATGTACGACAGGATGTAGTCGACCAGTGACTCATCGTCGTCGGCGTTGATGTCGGTCGGCAAGAGGCTCTGCACACGGCGTACGGCAATGTTGACCCGCAGATAGGCTTCTTCGGCGGCCGGAATCTCCTTGCCGACCAGCCGTTTAAGCTCGGCGGCAAGCTTCACCGAGGCCTGCTTTACCGCCGGTTCCTCTTCTTCGACGTCAAAATCGGTCAAGGGATAGCCCCCGGCAATGCGTTTTACCGCCACGGCGCAGTAAAGAATCAGGTATTGCTCGCCTTCGTCGGTAAGTTGAATCGACGACGGCGCAAACAGCTGATGCATAAACTCGGTCAGCGGCTGCACGGCGTCGGCCGCCAGGCTTTCGGCTTTCAGAAAGGAGCGGGTAGGATCGTCGGGATTAAGCTGGAACAGCAAGTCGGTCAGGCAGGCGCGAATGGAAAGCTCCGCGCCGTAAAGTTTCATGCCGTAGCGCGGTTTGGTTTCGATATCCAGATGATAACGCGCCAGATGCTCGCGGACTTCGGGCATGTCGTTTTGCAGCGTTCCCCGACTGATAAACCATTCATCGGCCAGGTCTTCGAGTTTCAGCGAATAGGCCGACGTCAGAAAGCGAATCAAGAGGCGGTTTACCCGTTCTGCGGCGGTGCGCGGTGTCGGATTGGTCGGGCGAACGGGTTGCTTGAGCAGCGAGAACCAGCGCGATGTCCTCGACTTTCAGCTGATAACCACTGCCCCGATTATGAACGAAGTGCGCGCCATACTGCTGCATGATGTCATTCAGTACAGTGATGTCCGCGCGCACCGTGCGGGTTGACACGTCCAGACGTTTTGCCAGTTCGTCCTGCGGCAAGGTTTCCGTCTGTAGGGCATCGAATAATATCGCCAGTCTCTGATAGGGAAATCTCACATTAGACCTTCTATTGTCAGGGCATATTCACCATTGAGTTCCTGTTACGCTTGTAATGCAATCGCCGCCTGCTGACAACGTTTCCTTTTGCGCGACCTCTCCCCTTTTCAAAGTAAAAACGGCAACGGGAAAGGCCGAGATTGCTCAACCCAGCAGTTTTTTGACGCTCGCCAGCAGCGTTTTTACATCTTCGGGCCGCGTATTGCCGCTGACGCTGTCGATAATCGAGCTATAGATATGGGGAATGATTTTGCTGACGCCCGCCTCGAGGGCGATGTCCATAATCGGCTCGAAGTTTTGCAAATCGATACCGCCGGTAGGCTCGAGCCAGAAATCCTGTTCGGCGCAGGCACGCGCCACGCAGGCGAACTCCTCGCGGGTGGTTAATCCGCCCATCGGAAAGTATTTGACCGAGCTGCCGCCCATATCCCTGAGCAACGCGATGGCCGTATCGATAGGCACAATGCCGTCGCTTGCCTGCGAACTCAGCGGGCCGGTGGAGATTTTGACAAACCCTACTTTGCCGGTGGGCGAAACCAGTCCGTTAACGACGCTGTCATTCTGCCCCAGCAGCGCGCGGCTGGTGCCGACACCGGTAAAGACCTGATTGACGTGCTGCGGCTGCACCTGACGGGAAATCTCGCTGACCATCAACGACTGACGCGGATCGCCCGCACCAAGCCCTACGGACAGCGCATTGTCGATAAGCGCCGCATAGGCTTTCATGTCTTCCACCGCGCTCGGCACATCGGCGTAATGCTTTGACAGCACGCCAACCAGCACATGCCCTTCGGCCGCCAGATAGATGTCGCGGGCATTTTCTCTGGAACCGGCCAGCACATTCAGACATACGCGGTCGCGGTAAAAATTGGGGCTGAGCTTCATGCTTTTTCTCCCTGGTTACTGTCCGAACCGCCCGTGTTTCTCCCGAACAAGGCGCGGAAACGGTCGGCGACAACGATAAGCTGTTCCGCCGTTACGCTGCGCACATCGACGTCGATTTTGCCTTCATTGGCGCGATAGCCACGGAAATAGATGGCGGTGTCACCTTCTTTCAGCGCCTCGACAATGGCTTTGGTTTTCCAGCCCAGCACCGCCTCGTCAAAGGTGATTTCAGCGCGGGCGATGTCACGACCGGCACTGTCCCAGACGACGCACGCCGAAACGCCGTCAAGCGCATTCAGCCTGTCGATAAACGGCGTCATTCGCTCGACCAACTCCCGCCCCGTAATTTTAGGCTGCGTGACATAGCTCTCGATAGCCTGCGTCAGGCCGAGAATGCCTTCCTTGCCGACCTTCATGGCGCGCCCGATACCGCCGGATTGCCGTTTGACCCACTCGATATACTGCGCTTTACCGAGCACCAGTCCGCTCGACGGCCCTTCAATCGCCTTGGCACCGCTGTAAATCACCAGATCGGCCCCCATTTCGTAATAACAGGTCAGATCTTCTTCCGCCGCCGCATCGACGATAAGCGGCAGGTTGTGTGCGCGTGCGACCTGTGCGGCCTCGGCCACCGACAGCATGCTCTTCTGCACCGAGTGGTGAGACTTGATATACAAAATGGCGGCGGTGCGCGGCGTGATGGCTGCCGCAAGCTGCGCAGCCGAGCATTCGTTGGCATAACCGGCTTCTCTGATTTTTCCGCCGCCCATCAGCACCATCGTGCCTACCGGCGCGCCATAGTTGACGTTATGGCCTTTCGGCAGCACGATTTCGTCCGGAATGTTCAAGGGTGCCGCGTGCAGGTTTTCCAGCAGCCAGGCATCGTCCTTGATAATCACCGCGGCCACGGACTGGGCAATGCCCGCAGAGGCGCAAGACACCACAACCGCACTCTCGACATTCAGCAGTTTTGCAATGTACGCCCCGGTCTTGTTCACCAGATCCTTCATTTCGAAGAAGTGATTCAGTCCGGTATCGACCGCCTCGGCGACGTCGGCACGCGGGGTCGACACACCCAGAATCGTCATGCGGCCAGAGGCATTGATGACCTGTTTCAGGCCGTATTTCTCATAGATTGAAGACATTTTTTGACTTCCCTTCGTCTGTAGGTAGCGGCACACCGGCAACGATTGCCGCCAGCGGCACCAGAATGCGGTCGCCTTCGAGCGTCAGCCCTTCCGAATCGATAAACACCTGGGGCGTGTGCACAATGTCGAACAGGGTCAGATCCGCATCCGCCCCGACCTCGAGTCGGCCCTTGGCTGGCAAACGCAGCGCGTCGGCGGCGTGAACCGTGACACAGTCAATGACCTGCGCCAGCGTGAGTCCGATACCGAAAAATTTGGACATCACCGTCGCCAGACTGTGAACCGGCCCGGCGAGGCGATTGCGGCAGTAGATATCGGAGCTGATGGTGTGTGGAAGAATCCCCTGCCGAATGGCAATCTCGGCCACCGCGAAGCTGAAACTGGCCGAGCCGTGACCGACGTCGAGCAGAACGCCACGGGCCAGCGCGCGTTTTATCGAGGCCCGCAATTCGCCTTCAGCGGTGAGGATGCGATTGGGCTTGCCGTTGTAGCAATGGGTAATGATGTCGCCGGAGGTCAGCAGGTCGGCGATGTCATCCAGATTGGGCGGATTGTTGCCGATGTGCACCATCAGCGGCAGACCGGCGTTTTCCCGCTGCATCGTCTTGGCTATCTCCAGCGGTTTGATGCCGTTTTGACCGACTACGCTGCTGCTCATTCGCGCCTTCAGGCCGAGAATGAAATCGGAATGACGGGCAATCGCCTGCCGTACGCCAACCTTGTCTATCTGGCTCAGGTCCGCCAGTTCGTTTTGCGTCACGATGCCGGTACGGGCGATATTCAGAAAGGCAAAGACGTTGGTTTTGGCGTCGCGGGTAATGCGGTAGAAATCATCGACGTCATTGGCGCCCGTGCTGCCCGCGTCAATGACGGTGGTGACGCCGCTGCCTACGCCCACGCAATCCGGCTCGTCGTGATAGAGGGGCGATTGGGCATAGCAGTGAACGTGCGAGTCTATCCAGCCCGCGCTTACCCAGTATTTGCCCTGCAAATCGTAGACCTGGGTGGCTTTGGCATCGGCGGCGAGAGAACCTATCGCCGCTAGTTTGCCGTCGAAAACGGCGATATCGAGCAGCTCGCCCCCGGCCGTTTTTGCCTGTCTGAGGATCAGATCGAACATGGCCACGTCTCCTTGAAGTTGCCTGGATAACGGTTGATTACAGCGAAATCGGGAACAGCGCGCCTAAAATCATCGCACCCAGAATCGCGCCGCCGGTCAGGGGTTTTTTCCAGATATAGAACAGCAGCGCACCCAGCAACGCACCCAGACCGATAGGGATAGAGGCGGCCATCGCCGAGAGAATAATCAGCGGGCCGAGAAAACGACCGGTGGTGTTGCCCGCGCCCATCATCACGTCTGCGCCGTAGGTCGAGTTTCCCTGATTGATGGTAAATTTACGCGCCAGAATAATGATGTAGCCGACCGCCAGCCCAAGAATCAGGCCTGTCACCAGCGACGCGGCAAAATTGGCGACCGGAAAGACAATACCCGCGCCCAGCAGCAGCGCAGGCACGCCAAGACCGATCCCGGTCTGAATGGCACCGCCGATATCGAGAATGCCGACCAGCGACCCTTCAATGATGCGGGCAAACAGAAAGCTCGCCCCGAAGGCGGCAACCGCGCCGTAGACGCCGGTGTCCATGCCGGAGCGCAGCATCGAGACAAAGGCCACTTCATTGAAAGCCCCGATGCCGTACAGGTAATACATATGCGTACCGGCAAACACGCCCGAGGAGAGTAATCCGACAAAAATCGGGAATGACCATTCGGCGTACCAGAAGCCCTTTTTGGCTTGTTCTTCCATTGTCATGTCCCCTTATTTGCCACTGAGTGAGTTATGGATACCGTTCAGCCACGCCGGCACGTCAAGCATGAATGACTGCAACAGTTTGACGTCGAAACCGCGGAAGAAGCCGCTTAACACGAACAGCGCGATAATCGCCGCCATCATGACTTTGGTGACGTGGTTCCAGCCGCCCTCTTCGACGCCCTTGCCTATCAAAATGCCCAGCACCAGACCCGGCACGGCATTGCCCATAATCATCTGCGCCAGTCCTCCAAAGATGGTGCCCCAGAAACCGGAACGACGACCGGCATCGATAGCGGCCAGCCAGAAGATAACGGGCATCACAGTGTTGACCAGCATATTGGCCGCAGGGACCAGCACTTTAATGGCCGTTACCTGCAACGCAGGCGGAACCGCCGAGGCGGTGGTGTTGAGAAAAGCCACCACAATCATGCCGATAATGCCCCCGGCGATCGCCATCTTGCGCGGATCATGCAGGGTGTCGGCAACGTTGCGATTTTTTATCATCAGCACCGCAGCGGCCCAGTTGGGAATGATGCGATGATCGACGTCCTGCGTGAAGGATCCCGCCGCCACGGAAGACGCCCAGGCGTTGAAGAAGAAGCCGAGACCGAACGAGAAGTGCGACGCGGGATCCCCCTCGCAGGAATTCAGCTCGCCGAGCGTACGGAAAGCGCCCATGCCCTGTACGGTCGGCGCGTGGAACATGCGCGCGGCACCGGCCCCCACGCCGACGCCCACGAGTCCGCCAATAATCAGTGATTTAAACAAGATAATTAAAAACATCAGGTTATCCTTATAATTTAATATTCCCTCTCTTCCTCCCGCCCAACGACGGCAAAAAGGCTCGGAAAATATTTATTTCTTGGTGAATAGGACCTGTTCGGTATTAATCACCGTCATAGTGACGGCGATATCTAATACGACGTAATAACTTCTCCTCTCCCTCGGCAGAAAAAAGAACAAAAATTTTTCGCGGGTAATTGTCTCTTCGGCGGTAATAACCTTGACGTCCTGCGGTTCGATACGCAGCAATATATTCTGCGTCGATTTAAGTACGTTTTTCTGCACCTGACTTAATGCCGAGGAAAAGGCGGCCGCCTTGCTTTCACCCTTTCCTTCCACTCTCACCGTCGACGTTAATTGCTGCTTCATTACGGCTGGCCATATTTCTTGATATAAGACTCGACCAGTTTCTGTCCCAGTTCTTCTTTATCCATAAAACCGAAACCGAGCACCGTGCAGCCTTCGTTAATGGCCGTAACCCCTTCATCGACAGAACGCATGCCGTGTTTGGCCTTGTACTTGTATTTATTCTGCGCCGTGATGGCACCTGCGCCGCCGCTGCCGCAGAAAGAGATCCCGAAGCTCGCGTCTTCCGCTTTCATCACGTCGCCAAGCTTCATGTCTGCCGCAACGCCCGGAATCACGATGGCTTTACCGCCCGCCGCCTCCACACCTGCCGCCACTTTCTGGCCTTTACCTAAACGATCGCCGATAACTACAATGACTTGTGCCATGGATAAACTCTCCGGATAAGAGGTGATGAAAATAAATAAAATAAGTGAAGGTGTGGACTGTCAGGAATTATTGTCTTTCGCGACCTCGAAATGTACCGACAATAAATAAGCTTCCTCAATCGGTAAATTCCCCAGTCTATTCACAACCTGCTCGGCCATTTGAATAGACTCCGCCGAGATTTCATCGAATAACGCTTTCTCGACCTCAGGCAGAGGCTCGCCGGTAATGGAACGCAGGACCATCGCCTTGACATGCGATGCCAGCATTTGCTGCTGAACATCATTGGTATAGATATTTTCGGCATTCAACATGCTCTGAATGTCCGCGAGTAATTGTTCCGTTCTTTCTGGCGCATCTTTTAAATCAAGTGCATTTTTCATAACAATCTGCTCTGCCCCTTTTACAGATGCGACTCTATTATTTCTCACGACCCTCTTTCTGCTGGTTCTTACCCTACGCCCATGACAAAAAGGTGTGTAGCCGGTATTTTTCCAGTTCAAAGTGGAAATAGAGCAGACCAAGCGGATCGATTTCGCAAAAATGCAATTAAGAAGCAGAGCGCGCTGAAAAGCAGTGAGGAGGCAGGGGAAACAACTGGCGTTCAAGAGAAAAACCTCCTGCCGATTAAAGAGGAGGTTTTGAACAATGGGCCTTTACTTGAATTTCTTGTGGTTCGCGTTGCGGGTAGCCTTGAACCCTTCGGCTTCTTTTTTCGCTTCATCCATATTGCCGGATTTGGCATAGCCCGAGGCTTTGTCTATCTGGCCAATCAGGGTATCCAGACCTTTGTGGAAGTCCTGGATTTCCGGGCTGTTATCCGGTTTGGAGGCAAATTTTGGCGGTTTGGATTTTTTGGCGTCTTCGGCGGCTTCTCTCATTTTGCCCAGACCCTGGAGGAATTCGGCCTTGTCGTCGGTTTTCAAGATTTTGCTGTAGTTATCCGACAGTGTGTCCATATCCGTTTCTAAATCGGCCGCCAGCGAATGGGCGCTCCAACCCAGCAGGGCAACCGTGGCGATTGCCATCATCTGTTTACGCATGCTCACCTTCCAGTTCTATTTTTATAGGGAAATCAGCCATCGGCGTGGCGTGATAAAGGTATAACGACATTGTTTGTGTGGCTATGTTTAACATAGATGCAACAGCGAGAAAGTGGTATCACTTTTTTGTATAGAAAATTCAGGGCGGGAGGAGAAAAGAGGAAAATGCAGCGACGGAAGCACCGCCGCTGTAACAATCAACGCCGGTTATTCACCAGCGATTTTCATTTCGGGCAGAATGATGGAACCGCACTGGATATTGCTGCGCGTTTCGATATCGCTGCCGATGCTCACCATATTACGCAGCATGTCCTTTAAATTTCCGGCGATGGTGATTTCGCTGACCGGATACTGAATCTCGCCGTTTTCAACCCAGAAACCGGCCGCGCCACGGGAATAGTCGCCGGTAATGCCGCTCACCGCCTGTCCCATGAGTTCGGTGACCAGCAGGCCTTTGTCCAGCTTGCGCAGCATGGCCTTGAAGTCGTCGCCCTGACCCGCAATACGCCAGTTATGAATGCCGCCCGCGTGACCGGTGGTTTGCAGGCCGAGTTTACGCGCCGAATAGCAGGTCATCAGCCAGGTTTGCAGCACACCGTCTTTCACGATATCGCGGCGCTGGGTGCGCACGCCTTCGCTGTCAAACGGCGTCGAGGCCATGCCTTTGAGCAGATGAGGATGTTCTTCCACGGTGACCCATTCCGGCAAAATCTGCTTGCCCAGGCTGTCGAGCAGGTAGGACGATTTGCGGTAGATGCTTCCGCCGCTGATTGCGCCAACCAGATGCCCAAACAGGCCGGTGGCCACTTCGGCGGCAAACATGACCGGGGCTTTCATGGTCGGCAGTTTGCGCGGCGACAGGCGGGACAAGGTGCGGCGTGCACACTCTGCACCAACCCACTCCGGGCTTTTCAGCTCGTCAAACGAACGGGCGATGGTATAGGCGTAATCGCGCTCCATATCGCCCGCCGCTTCGGCGATGACTGACGCCGAAATCGAATGACGGGTCGAGCAGTAGCTTTGCAGCATGCCGTGGCTGTTGCCGAACACGCGGATCCCGTAGTGGCTGTTGAAGCTGCCGCCTTCGGTATTGGTAATACGCTTATCCACCGCCAGCGCCGCCTGTTCCGCACGGGCAGCCAGTTCGATACCGCGATCGGCGTCGAGTTCGGTCGGGTGGAAAAGGTCGAGATCAGGTGCCTCGAAGGCCAGCATTTCTTCATCGGCGACGCCCGCGTAAGGGTCCGGCGACGTATAGCGGGCGATATCCAGCGCCGCCTGCACGGTGCGGGAAATGGCATCGGGACTCAGATCGGTGGAAGACGCACTGCCTTTACGCTGCTGATAATAAACGGTGATGCCAAGCGCACCATCGCTGTTGAATTCAACGTTTTCAACGTCACCGAAACGGGTGCTAATCCCGATACCGGTGGTTTTGCTGACGGCCACTTCTGCACCGTCAGAACCGGCTTTCGCTAATTCCAGAGCCTGCGCGACAGCTTGTTCCAGCGTTTTACGTTGCTCTGCCACTTGAGTGGTTACGTTCATCAGCCCGCCCTTCTTTTTGAAATAAGGTGTTAAGTAAAAAGTTGGAGTTAATTACTTATAGATTCTCCAGAGTCTAACAGAGACTTAGGACAATTTCGCATTCCGACTGGGTCTTTTGTTGCCAACCGTGCGATAATGCGGCCAAGAATTTTAAGGATCCCTAATGACTAAGAAAATAGAAGACTGGCTCAACGATGTTCCCGAAGAGAACAACGAAGAAGATGACGAGATCATCTGGGTCAGCAAAAGTGAAATCAAACGTGATGCCGAAGCGCTGAAAGATCTCGGTGCCGAAATGGTCGAGCTTGGGAAAAACTCCCTCGACAAGCTTCAGCTTGACGACGACCTGCGCGCGGCGATTGATTTGGCTCAAAAAATCAAGAAAGAAGGCCGTCGCCGTCAGCTTCAGCTGATAGGCAAGATGCTGCGTTCCCGCGACGTAGAGCCGATTCAGACCGCGCTCGACAAGCTGAAAAACCGCCATAACCAGCAGGTTTCGCTGTTCCACAAGCTTGAAGTCCTGCGCGACCGTCTGGTCGAAGAAGGCGATGACGCCGTACCGGCGGTGCTGGATCTTTACCCGGAAGCCGATCGTCAGCAGTTGCGTGCGCTTATCCGTAATGCGCAGAAAGAGAAGGCGACCAACAAGCCGCCGAAAGCCTATCGCCAGATTTTCCAGTATCTTCGCGAACTCGCCGAAGCCAGAGACTGATCGTCTTTCCTGATGCTGTAACGGCGTCAGCTGCATGCGCTCGCCCGACTCCCTGACGTCTGTCAGCGTGTCGGGCTTTGTTTATCTGCCGCCGTGCGACAACGCCAGTCTTCTGATTCAAAATCTTTTCTACGACACGGCACGTGAAACCTTACGGCTTTTTCGCCACCGCTTTATCGAAAAGATTGAATCGTAACTCGCCGTCCAACTCTTCTTCTGCCTCTTCAAACAATAAAACCAGCGAGCCGAATTTGCGTTTGCGCGCCGCGTTCAGATTGGTGAAATCGATTTCGGCAGGAAGCGGAATACCGCCGGTAACGACGTCCCAGAGTGCGTCCAGATTGGCACCGAACTCGTCGCCGAGCGCGAACTGCTGCGCGAAATCGGCATAAAACGCTGACAGGTCGGGGATGTGATTAAAATCGAAAACCGCTTTTTTCATATGTTCTACTCCACCCGAACAACATTCTTGTAGTGATTGCGGCTGATGTAAATCAGACCATCATTGGCAAACAATACGCGATCGGCACCGCGTCTTCCGCAGTGATAATTGATATCGGCCTCACGCCATACGCGGCCCGGCGCATCCGGCAGGCTGCGCTCGCGGTTTGAAAAGCGATCACCGCCAATCGCCTTGCCCGGCAAGACCTGACACAGATTTCCGGCACGCGCGTCCCATCCGGCGGCACGCGCCTGTTTCTTGGTCACATAATAGTCGGGCAAACGGTGATGCTGCTGCACATAACTCACCACGGTTTTTTCACTGGTCAATGACTCGATATTGCCCTGCGTGGGGGAGAAAAAGCTCATCCTTGCCGCTGCACTGCCGCCCAGCATCAGTCCTGCCACCAGCAAAGCTGCCCAACCCCACGTTTTTCCTGCTTTCATCGTGATTACTCGTCAAATTATGCGCGGTAGGCGGTCCGGCTTTATACGAAACCGCCCGCCCATTACAAATTACCCAGATGCAGTGTTTTAACCTGCAAATACTCTTCCAGCCCCAGCACGGAACCTTCACGGCCCAGACCGGACTCTTTCACACCCCCGAACGGCGCGACTTCGGTCGACAGCGCACATTCGTTGATGCCAATCATTCCGCTTTCGATGGCGTCGGCGACGCGGAATACCCGCTGAAGATTCTGTGAATAGAAATAGGCCGCCAGTCCGAATTCAGTCGCGTTGGCGCGCTCGATGGCTTCCTCTTCCGTCTTGAAACGGAAACAGGCGGCCAGCGGGCCAAAAGTCTCTTCGGCAGCGACTTTCATGCGATCGTTGGCTTCGGCAATCACTGTCGGCTGGAAGAAGTTTCCGCCCAGTGGATGCCGTTCGCCGCCGGTCAGCAGTTTTCCGCCGTGCAAAAGAGCATCTTTCACATGTTCTTCGACCTTTTCAAGACCTTTAATGTTAATTAACGGACCAACGATGACGCCCTCTTCCATGCCGTTGCCGACCTTGAGTTGCGCCACTTTTTCGGCCAGGCGATGCACAAAGGTGTCATAAATGCCGTCCTGGACATAAATCCGGTTGATCGACACACAAACCTGGCCGGAATTGCGGAACTTGCAGGCCAGGACGCCCTCCAGCGCGGCATCGAGATCGGCATCGTCAAATACGATATAAGGCGCGTTGCCGCCCAGCTCCATCGAGACTTTTTTCATGGTGTCGGCACTGTTGCGCACCAGCGTTTTGCCGACCTCGGTGGAGCCGGTAAACGAAATCTTGCGCACCGCGCTGCTGGCCATAATCGCCTCGCTGATGGCGGAGGTGTCACCCGCCACACCGTTGAGCACGCCCTCCGGCACGCCCGCCTGTTTCGCCAGTTCGAGCAGGGCAAAAGCCGACAGCGGCGTATTGTTGGCGGGTTTGATAAGCCCTGTGCAACCTGCGGCCAGCGCCGGACCCAGTTTGCGGGTCAGCATGGCGAGCGGGAAATTCCACGGCGTAATCGCCGCGACAACGCCAACGGGTTCGCGGGTGGCGAGAATGCGCGAACCGGCTTTGACGGGAGGAATTATCTCGCCGTTGGCGCGCTTTGCCTCTTCACCAAACCATTGCAGGAAGCTGGCGGCATATTCCACCTCGCCCAGCGCCTCTTTCAACGGCTTGCCCTGTTCGGCAACCATCAGTTCGCCGAGAAACTGTTTGTTCTCCAGCATCAACGTATACCAGCGATGCAGGATTTCGCCGCGGGCCTTGCCGGTTTTCTTGCGCCATTCGGGAAATGCTTTGCTGGCCGCATTGATGGCGGCGTCGGTTTCGGCCTTGCCGGCACGCGCGACTTTCGCCACGATGTCGCCGGTGGCGGGGTTCTCGACATCAAAGGTTTGCACCGCATTTTTCCATTCGCCATTCACAAAGTAGCCGGTTTTGAACAACGGATGTTCGGAAAGGGTTTTGAGGTTGGCGGATGAGGATGTTTGCTGGACTGACATGATAGGGATTCCTCCAGTGAGGTGCGCCACGCAGGGCGAAAAATTCAAAGGTAATTAACGGTTAAGTATAGCCAGTAATCCCCCGCCCGTAGCCTAAACGCACCCGCTCACCATGCTTTTAGGAAAGCTTAACGCCAGTCTTTCCTGCTGCTTTTCAATCCGTTTCTGCTATTTACCCCGTTGCCGTGGCGCACCCTATCAGTGCAGAACGTTTAATAAATAGCACGCAAATAATGCGCCAACGCCTCATATGCCTCCTATTAATACAATTTCCACCCCAATTCGGCAGTCTGGCACGCTTCCTGCTGATACGTTTCAGGTGTCATGAAAGGAAGACTGATGCCGGTTTGAAAAACGTTAACAGAGAAAGTTTCTGTCATTTTCCTAAAAAACCCTAAAGAGGACTGCTATGACTCAGGGGACATTGAAAAAAATTAGGCCTGGTGGATTTGACCCTTCTCGGCGTCGGTTCCATGATTGGCTCAGGGTGGCTATACGCAGCATTAACCAGTTCGGGCTATGCAGGAGGATTAACCGGTTGGGCATGGTTGCTCGGTGCCGTCATGGTGTTGCTGATTGGTCTGGTGTTTGCCGAACTCTCCGCCGCCATTCCGCGCGCGGGCGGCTTTGTGCGGTATCCGCAATACACGCACGGTAATGTGGTGGGGTTTGTTATCGGCGTCAGTTCTCTGCTGGCTTACACCAGCACCGCAGGCGTCGAGGTCGAAGCCGTGCGTCAGTACGCCATGTACTGGTGGCCTGCGCTGGGCAATGCCGACAGCAGTCCGACCACACTCGGCTTTGTGATGCAGATTGCATTGCTGGTAGCGTTCTTCCTGCTGAACTATTGGAGCGTCAGCTTCTTTGGTCGCATCAATACCATTATTACCACCTTCAAGTTCATCGTGCCTCTGATGGTGATTGTGACCCTGTTCGGCTACTACCACGGGGCCAACCTCGAAGTACCGGGCACCAATCCGGGCGGCGCGCACGGCGTCTTCTCCTCGCTGACCGGCGCGGGCATCGTCTTTGCCTACCTCGGTTTTCGTCAGGCGGTCGATTTCGCGAGCGAAGCCAAAAATCCCCAGCGCAACATTCCCATCGCCATCATTCTGGCCATCGCCATCAGCTTTGCGGTCTATATTCTGCTGCAATTCGCCTTTATGGGCGCAGTGCCGACCGATCTGCTGAATGCCCACGGCTGGGTAGGACTGAAAGCTATCTTCCAGTCGCCGTATGCCGATCTGGCGCGCAGTCTGGGTATCACCTGGCTGATTAACCTTATCCTCATCGATGCGGTTATCTCCCCGGCGGGCACCGGCAACATCTATCTGGCAGGGGCATCGCGCGTGCTGTTTGCCTGGGCGAAAAACGGCCATCTGTTCAACATTTTTGCCAAGGTTGACCCGAAATCCGGCGTGCCGCGCGGCGCGTTGTGGCTGTCGCTGATTCTGGCTATCGCCTGGACGCTGCCTTCCGAGTTTCAGGTATGGGGCGGGCTTATCGGCGCGGTGACGTCAGCAACCGTATTTACCTATCTGCCGGGTCCGGTCAATGCGGGCGTACTGCGTGCGCGTCTGCCGGGCATGAAACGTCCGTTCAAACTGCCGGTATTCGGTCTGCTTAGTCCGCTGGCCTTTATCGCCAGCAGCCTGCTGATTTACTGGAGCGGCTGGTCGGTCAATGTCTTGCTTATCCCTATCCTGGTTGTCGCCTGGCTTGCCTATGTGGTGTTCGGGAAAAAGGATGAACACTTCAAGCGCGACGTCATGAGTTCGCTGTGGCTGCTGGTCTACTATCTGGTAGTGCTGGTGCTGTCCTATCTCGGGACCTACGGCGGAATCAACGCGATTTCCAGCCCGACCGATATGGTGCTGCTGATCGTGGTGACGCTGGTGTGCTACTACTGGGGCGTGGCTTCCGGTCATGAAAAACTGACCATTCCACAGGATGAAGACGAACCGGAGCACGAGATACCGGTGGCGAAAACCAGCAAAGCCTATTCCTGAGCCTGTAACAACAATACAAAAAGGCTGGCGCAGTGATGACGCCAGCCTTTTTTATTGCCTGAATTCGTCTATTGCAGGAATGCCCGCTGATAGTTGTGCAACAGGTCGCACAGGCGGCGAACCGGTTCGGTGACTTTCGGCGGCGCATCGTACTCCACCAGTTTCTGCTGGTATTCGCTCATCTCGCTCAGCAGACGCTGATAATAGTATTCGCGTTTACCTTCACGCTGCGACGACACCACGCGGTCGGCGGTATGGCGGATTTTCTTGTGAAACGCCGACAGCTCTTCGTTGACCGGCACTTCCGCGACCTTCAACCGCTGATGGGCAATAATCAGCTGCAACGCCAGTCGATACTTGCCGATATCGTTCGGGAACAGTACCAGCAGCTGATTAAGCTGGTGATACAGCGCCGGAAGGTGGTTCTCGCGACGACGATAGGCCTTGGTAGTCAACGCCGACACGGCGCTGCTGACAAAGCGGTTGAGCAGCGTGCGTCCGGTTTTGTCACGCGACTTGTCGCGGATGAGCGACAGCACCACCAGCGCAATCACGCAGCCTATCGCCTGACCGGTCGCGTTGTCGAGGAAGGTCATGACGTCGAAGGTCATCGGGTTGCTCAACACCAGAATGTTGATACAGCCGACCAGCAGACCCAGAATCCCCAGTCGCCGCTTCTGCACTTCGATGCCGCAGATAAAGATAAAGATCCCGAGCGACAGGCAGAGCAGGAACAGGCTTTGCTGGGTCCACGGCATGATAACCATGTACAGCATCGACCCTATCGGGAGGGCGGCAAGCATGCCGACCAGAAAGTCCATCGCCATCATGCGCGGATTCGGGGTGCGCATCGCAAGCGAGGTGATAACGGCGATGATGACGATACAGCCCGCGCCGGAGGTCCAGCCGGTCCACAGCCAAAGCAGGCAACCTGCCGCGCTGGAAACAAAGGTACGCAACCCGTTGATCAGCGCATGGTGCATTTCGGCCGAGGCGGGTTTGACCACCACTTCGCTGCTCAGCACGCTGCTTTCGGTACTGCTGATGCTGCTGTTGGTATGAATGCCCTTGCACATCAGCAACGCGCGGGTGCCGGAGCCAATCCAGGCATACAGCGGCAGGGCGATAGTGTCATTGGGTAAGGTCGTGGCGACCTGGCGCAGACGTTTCATGATGTGGCGGATGTCGGTGAGATTTTCCACCGGCTCGTTGACCAGATCTTTAATCGCCTGCGGCACCAGTTCGGGCGTGGTCTGCATAATGATATAGGTTTCACAGGCCTGCGTGATCATGCTCAACGACAGGCTGTGCAGCGCCTTCATGCGCCGATTGACACGCTGCCAGCGCGAAGACTCCATCATCAGGCTGCCGCGCATCCCGTTGAGGGCGGTCGAGCTTTTCACCAGCGTGTTCCAGCCCTTGTCTATCTCTTCCTTTTCCGCCTGATTCACGCTGAGCCGGAGCAGTTTGAACTGGTCCAGCATCAGTTGATCCACGGCTCTGTCGATATCTTTCTTGATCGATCGCGGAGAAAACAGCAGGTCGGCAACGATCGCCGCGCAAATGCCGACCACGATTTCGCTACAGCGCTCGACGGCAAACTGTGGCGATTCGGTCAGGTTGGAGGACGAAAGCACGACGATAATCAGCGCGGTATAACCGGCCAGACCAAAGGCGTAGGAGTTTTCGACGCGAACAATGGAGGACCACCAGGTGCAGAATCCGGCCCACAGGCAGCATAGCAGCAGCATGACGGCCGGTGCCCGTGCCGTAGCCATGATGATGGTGATGGCGGCGATACAACCGATAAAGGTGCCGATAACACGAAGGATGCCGCGATGGCGGATGGCACCTGCAAAGGGTTCTCCCCTGCCACCATCGCCGGACCACCGGCTACGATGGCGGCCGTCATGGCCGACCAGCGGGGGTTTCAAGCTGCAGGTAGAACCCGAATACCAGCGCCCCCAGAATGGCAAAGGTGAGTTTGCACGCAAAGCGCAGGCGCAGGATTGAGGGGCTGACCATTTTTATCCGAACTCACGCATGCGGTGCAGGAACTTGGTGAACCACGTGCTCTTTTCGGCGCGGTCATGTTCGCCTGCAACCACTACGGTAGCCGTCGGTTCCCGCCGAATACGGGTGGTTTTCATCCATATCGTCGAGGGTAATCTTGACCGGAACACGCTGTGCCAGACGTACCCATTCGAGGTTGCTGTCAATCGTCGCCAGTCCGTTGCTTGCGGCGGTGCTGCTGCTGTTGGTGACCGCAGCCGCAACGCTGTCGACGGTGCCGTGCAGGACACGATTGCTGCCAAGCGGGGTAATCTCGACGCGGTCACCCCTGCGCACGCGGGCAAGTTTGGTTTCTTCCATATAGGCCAGCACATAGAAGGTATGCTGCTTGACCAGAGCCACGGTGGTTTCGCCACGGGTAATGAAATCGCCTGGGTGAACGGTCAGGTTGGTTATCCAGCCGTCTGCCGGGGCAACCACGACGGTACGTTGCAAGTCCAGTGCGGCGGCGGCGGCCACGGCCCTGGCTTTCGCCAGCTGATGCTGCGTCGTTTTCAGGTCGCTGGTGGCCTGCTCGATGGCTTCGATGGACATGGCCTGCGTGCCCAGTTTCACACGGCGATTGGCTTCACGTTTCTTCTCGTCGGCCAGCGCTTCGTAATAGGCGACGTCGGCGTTGGCTTCGTCCAGGGCAACCTGATAGCGCGGCTGGTCAATCTTGAACAGCACATCACCCTTGGCAACCAGCTGGTTATCACGCACCGGCACGTCTGTCACCAGACCGCTGACGTCGGGAGACATGGCGACCACGTCGGCGGTGAATTTCGCATCACGCGTCCACGGCGATTCGGTATAGAAAACCCACGCCCGGAAAATCGCGATGGCAGCCAGGATCACAATGATAAACGTTATTGCGTAACGTATTATTTTTATTGATAAGTTTTTCACGACAGCCTCAGACGAAAAAGCAGGATATTAGATAGAAGAGACAGCAATACAATGCCGTATTAAACAAAGCCGGATGCCAGACAAAATCGTAGATCCCGGTAGGTGTCAGAATTCGGCGCAATATAAAGAAAATAGCCAGCGCCAGAAGTATTTCAAAAAATACCGGGGAAACGACAATCCGAAAATCACCATTACCGGAAGCAAACTCATGGATAGTTCCTTAAACTCATACCACAAAGGTAGTGACGCACAGCAGCCCTCATATTATTCATTTATTTTAACATTACCGCGCGGACATGGATTTAGTATTTTCAACAATACCGACACACTTCAAGAGAATGCTCTCTAAGCATGCATAAAGGAAAACGTTGGATTGCCAGAAATGTCGGCGGAGGTAAGATAACTGATTCACTGCATCCGAACTTGAGGCTTTTATCTGGACAAGTATATTAGCCTGCTTATTATCAAGTTATCAACATTCCGTGATCACAATCACTTTTAAGCTGGGCTTAACAATGGACCGTCTAAAACGCATGTCGATTTTTGCTCAGGTCGTGGAAAGCGGGTCCTATACGGCCGCCGCACCGCGCCTTCAAATGAGCGTTTCCGCCATCAGCCAAAGTATTAGCAAGCTTGAAAATGAATTGCAAATCAAGTTGTTAAACAGAAGCACCCGCAGTCTCGGATTAACCGAAGCCGGGAAGATCTACTATCAGGGCTGCCACAAGATGCTGCATAACGTGCATGAAGTGCACGAGCAATTGTATGCGTTTAATAACACACCAACCGGTACATTACGCATCGGCAGTTCATCCACAATGGCACAAAATGTCCTTGCCGCCATGACCGCCAAGATGCTCCACGAATATCCCGGACTTACGGTCAATCTGGTGACGGGCAGCCCTGCGCCGGATCTTATCGCCGACGGACTGGATATCGTTATCCGCGTCGGCACGCTTCAGGACTCTAGCCTGTTTTCCAAACACCTTGGCTCGATGCCCATGGTGGTGTGCGCCGCGAAATCCTATCTCATGCAGCATGGCAAACCCGAAGCCCCGGCGGACATGGTGAATTTTACCTGGCTGGAATACAGCGTGCGCCCCGACAGCGAGTTCGACCTGGTGTCGCCGCAGGGGCAGACCATCCGTATTCATCCGCAGGGACGTTTTGTCACCAATGATTCACAAACCATGATCCGCTGGCTGAAATCCGGCGTCGGCATTGCCTATATTCCATTGATGTGGATTATCGACGAGATAAATTCGGGAGAGGTCGAGATTCTATTTGGTAATTATCAGTCCGCGCCGCGACCGGTGTATGCGCTGCATACCGAAAAAGACAAGCTGCCGCTCAAAGTGCAGGTGTGCATCAATTATCTCACGGAGTATTTCAAGGAAGTCAGCAAGGTGTATCGTAAACACCGTAAAACAAAAACGGGCGCCAAATAGCGCCCGTCTGCTTGCAGAACCATCACTCAAGCCGCGTGGGTCAAGCGGTGCCGCCCACGGTGATAGAGTCCAGTTTCAGCGTGGGCTGACCCACGCCGACCGGCACGCTCTGCCCTTCCTTGCCGCACACGCCCACGCCTTTATCCAGCGCCAGATCGTTGCCGACCATTGAAATCTGCTGCATCGCCTCGATACCGGAGCCAATGAGCGTAGCGCCTTTCACCGGTTTGGTGATGCGCCCTTTTTCAATCAGATAGGCTTCGGAGGTCGAGAACCACGAACTTGCCGGAGGTGATATCTACCTGGCCGCCGCCAAAGTTTGGCGCATACAGGCCGTACTCGACGCTGCTGATGATCTCTTCCGGCGTCGATTGCCCGCCCAGCATATAAGTGTTGGTCATTCGCGGCATAGGCAGGTGCGCGTAGGATTCGCGGCGACCATTACCGGTCGGTGCCACGCCCATCAGACGCGCATTGAGCTTGTCCTGCATGTAACCTTTAAGCACGCCGTTTTCGATAAGGACATTGTACTGACCCGGAACGCCTTCGTCGTCGATAGAGAGGGAGCCACGACGGCCCTGCATCGTGCCGTCATCCACCACGGTACACAACTCGGAGGCGACAAGCTTGCCCATCTGTCCGCTGAACACGGACGTGCCGCGACGGTTGAAATCGCCCTCGAGACCGTGACCGACCGCTTCATGCAGCAACACGCCCGGCCAGCCCGCACCCAGTACTACCGGCATGGTGCCGGCAGGCGCCGCGACAGAATCCAGATTGACCAGCGCCATACGCACCGCTTCACGGGCGTAGGCATCGGCACGCACTTCGCCGTCGGTGTTTTCGAGGAAATATTCATACCCGAAACGCCCGCCGCCGCCGCTTGCACCGCGTTCGCGACGTCCGTCCTGTTCAACCAGCACGCTGACCGAAAGACGAACCAGCGGACGAATGTCGGCCGCCAGTGTGCCATCGGTCGCCGCCACCAGCACACTTTCGTACACGCCGGTAATGCTCGCCGACACTTCCTGCACGCGCTTGTCAGCCGCACGTGCGGCTTTGTCGACGCGGTGCAGCAAGGCGATTTTTTCTTCGCGCGGCATGCTTTGCAGCGGATCCGCCAGCGAATAGAGCGCCGAGTGGCTCACCGCCCCCAGCGTATGAATTTTGCCGTTCCCCTGCTCGCGAACAATGCTGCGCGCGGCCTGTGCGCTCTGGTTCAGCGCATTGAGGGTTATCTGGTCGGCATAGGCGAAACCGGTTTTCTCGCCGCTGACGGCACGAACCCCGACGCCCTGATCGATATTGTAGGAGCCGTCTTTGATAATGCTGTCTTCAATGACCCAGGCTTCATGAAAACTGGACTGGAAAAAGAGATCGGCATAATCGAGACGACGCTCGGCCAATTGGCCCAATACCGAAAACAGGTCTTGCTGACTCAGATTATTAGCAGCGAGTAACCGCTCACTGACGAGGTCCAGACTCATAATTTCATCGCTCTCTTTGGTCATGTAAAGTCAATATACAGCGTAACACAGTATGACGTTGCCCAACACCGCGAAGCCCGGCTCAGGAAGCCGGGACCTTGTTGGCCTGCTTGTCTTCTTTCGACTGACGCAGGATTTCATGCACCGTGGGCTGCGCGATGGTGCCGTCTATCTGGTAGCGAATCAGCGAAATTTTATTCCATAGCGGGGCCAGCGCCTTGCTGGCCGCAAACACGGCGGCACCGACGATAGGGTTTATCACGAACGCGGTGGCAACGCCGACGGTCGCCGAGATTTCAGGGGCAATCACGGCCTCGAGATCGAGTCGCTGACTCACCAGATTAATGTTGCCGTTAATGGCAATGTCGGCAGCCAGTCCATCCACCAGCAGATCGTTGGTGTGGATTACTCCGTCCTTGATCCAGGCCGTAGACTTGATGGAGTCGAAATAGAAGCCATCGCCGAAGGTATCGCGGAAGTCGAGCTGCAATTTGCGCAGCAGCGCGTCAAAGCTGACCAGACGCAGCAGCTGACCTGCCCGGCCGCCGCCCATATCCACGATTTCGCCCTTGCCGAAGCGGGTCTTCATCGTGCCGTTCAGCGTCTTGGCATCCGGCTTCCACGGCACATCTTTCCAGTGCAGATCGAAATCGACATTGAATGGCGCACCTTTCAGCGGCGTACTTATGCCGAGGAAGGCGGTGGCACGGTCGAAATCCTTGCCGCTCAGCGTGCCGCGCAGGCCGGTATTGTTGGCGGTCTGTCCGCCCTGTTTCCAGTCACCCTGCACATCGAGCCGCCCCTCGCCAGTGTCAATGACGCCGTTGCGCAGGCTTAGCTGACTGCCCTGCGGCACGAAATCGGCATTGACGGTGCGGAAGCTCTGCCCCAGGAACCAGCAGGCCGCACAGCGTACATTCAGCGCAGGCCAGCTGGCGAAGGAGATTTCGCTGCTGCCAAACGGATTTTGCCCGCTGGTGCTCCCGGCTTCGCTCTTGTCGAGAGATGTCCACTGCGGGTTGAAATAGAGATAACGCAGGCTTGCCAGCCACGGACCGCGGTCGTTCATGTCCAGCGTACCGTCTATCTCCTGACCTTTGGCCTTGATCTGCGTGCCTTTGGCGTTCTGCGTCGAACTTAACGTCAAGTCGTTCCAGCCCTGACCGGCGAGCGTCAGGCGCGGTGTGGTCACGGTAATCTGATGCGGGAAGCCGAAACCGACGGTCTTGCTGTTTTGTGTCTGCGTGGCCTTGTCGGGGGAGAGCAGGCCAAGCCAGTTTTCGCCGTCGAGCGCCGGAAGATGCAGCGTCAGACTGCTGGTTTCGGGCAGCGCAGGCGTTTTCGCGGCGTTGACTTCCCATGCGGCGCGGTCGAGTGTCAGCTGTTTGCCGAGTAGCCAGCGGCTGTTGAAACGATCTTTGCCCGCCAGCACGCCGTTGAGCGTAAAGCTGTTCAGGTCGCCCTGCACATTGACAGCGAGCGGCAAGGCACGACCCACGGTTTTATTGAGCGGATTAGGTAAGTGACTGCTTACATTCCTGAGATCTGCATTGGCCGTGACTTTGTAGTTCGGCGTGCCTTTATGCGGCAGCATGATATCGACATTGCTTTTCCAGTTGGCGCTGCCGGAAATCTTCTCGGCGATGGCCTTCGGCAATCCAGGGAGTTTTGCCGGTTGCCAGTTGCCGTCGAGATCGACGTTAATGCCATAATTATCAGTCAGTTCCAGCGTTTTAAAGCGGATATTCACCGGTTGACCAAACCATTTGGCGGTCATTCGGTTGCTGTCCAGATTGCCGTTATCGAAGCTGAACTGGCCGTCCAGATTTTCGATTTTGCTTTCAAGCGGCTTGATGAACAGGCTGTTATTCTTCAAATTCACGCCGCCGGTGGCACGCACCTGCTCGCCGTTCAACGGAATATCGAGATGTAAGCGCCCACTGACATCGCCGCCAATCTGCAACTGCTGTAGCGCGGCACCTAAAGAACCTTTCAGCGGCGTCTGCATAAAGTAGCTGCCAATCTCTTTGCCAGCGCCCTGAATGTCGGCATCGATCAGCAGTTTCTGTTTCAGGTAATCGGGGATATTCGCCACGACATTGTTGCCTGAAACATTGCCAAGCCGAGTGTGCGCCGCCTTCATAAACAGCCCGTCGTTAAGGAAATCGAGGTCGATATCCAAATCGGTCAAGGCAGGCCAGCCCGGCTGGAATTCAAAGGTCGAGTGGCGCAGCGGTACCCACACCTGGAACTGGCCTTCGTTATGTTTGAACGGGAAGTCATGCGGATTGCCGTTGAAGCTCAACGTGGCATTGTCGACCTGTCCGGCCTGAATGGCACCGCTCAGATAATTCACCAGATGCTTGCCCATCAGCGGCTCGGGGAAGTAACGCCACGCCTGACCGGCATCATAGAGGCGAATGCCCGACAAAATTTTCAGCAGCGGTTGCCCCTTTGCAGGCTGCTCGTAGGAAAATCCGCCGGTGGCCCACAATCCTTTGGCTTTCACGTCGACATTCTGCGACCACAGCGACCAGCCCTTGTCATCAAAGGTCCAGTCGAAGGTGCCACTGGCCTGACTGATATCCAGCGGCGAACGAAACATTTCGCCGAAAGGCAGCAGGCTGTCCTGCAAATCAATCTTTATCTGACCGCGCGGCACGCTGCCGCTGAGGCTGCCGCTGAAGTTGTTCACGCCGGGCAGCAGTTCCCAGCGCGCCCAGCGCAGATTATGCCATTTGAGGTTAAACCGGGTCTGTTCCGGCTGTTTCAGCGGGATATCCAGCGCCAGCGTATCAATCGTGCCGGACGGTTTAAGGTCTTGCCAGCGCTCGAGCAGCGCGGGCGTCATGAAGGAGATGGTCGGGATAAGCGGCCCGATTCTTTCGAGCTGGATGTTGCTGCCGCGCAGTCGCAGCTGCTCCTGCTGGTCAGGTCCGAGGAACTGGGTATTCGCGGTAGTGCCGTTTTCAGGCAGATACAGCGCGGTCAGCCCACCCTTCGGCCAGGCTTCGCCGTCGGTTTTCAGATTGAGTTCGGGGGTGCCGACCTGCCAGCCGTTGCCCTGACGATTACCGTGCAGCGTGAGATTATCGACGTCGAGACGATGTGGCTGGTCGTCGTTGTGCCATACCGCCTCGCCTTCCCTGACATGCACATCACCGGCAAAGACCTGCCCATCACGCACCGTGAGCCAGGCCGCGAGGCTGAAGTTGGCGCTTTCAAGACCGGTATTGCTGCGCAGCCAGCGGCTAAACCACGGTTTCATGTCGATATTATCGGCCTGAAGATAGATTTTACCGTCGTTGAGCAGGCCGTCGTCGTCGTTAAGATCCATACGCACCTGCACCACGCCGTGCTGGCCGTTGAAGCTCGACAGCCCCAGTTGCCCTTCCGCACGGTGGCGATTGGGCGAGTTGAGCCAGGTCATCTGCTGAATGTCGAACTCGGCGCGCGGGCCGGAGGGCGTCAGGAAGCTGACGCGACTATTGCGCAGATCGAAATGGTCGACCTGACGCAAAAAGATATCGCTGATGCGATTGGCACCGATGCCCTTGCCTTTATCGTCGCCGCCACCCAGCGTCGAGTTGAGGTCAAGCCGGAGATTGTAGAAGGTCAGATTGCGGAACTGCCAGCGCAGGTGCAGCAGCGATTGCCAGACATCCAGCGCCAGAGTGACGCGTTCCACCTTCGACGAGGAGTCGGGCAAGGTGATCGCCAAGTCTCTGACTTCCAGCGTCGGGCCGAAAGTCTGCCAGCTTCCGTGGATCTGCGACAGGCTGACGGGCACGCCGGTCATTGACTGGATTTTATCGACCAGAGGCTGTTTGATTCGATCGAGCTGAGGCAGGGCCAAACGTAACCCACTGATAGCCAACGCCACGATCACCACAATCGTTGCCACGCTGGTTAGCAGTATCCCCGGTAGTCGCCTCACTCATTTCTCCTTGTCTTCAATACCGCGCAATAATCGACTACGCAAGAGGGATCCTACGTTAAAAAATGCTCTAGATTAACCAGTCAATTCTGGGAATTACATCATGACGACGTCGAACTGTTCCTGGCTGTACAGCGGCTCAATCTGCACCTTGACCTGTTTACCGACGAAAATTTCGACTTCGGCCAAAGCATGAGACTCTTCGCCTTTCAGCGCATCACCCACGGCCACAGAAGCGTAGACCAGAAATCTGTCGGCGTCATAGGCATGATGAACACGAACGATTTCGCGCAGGATTTCGTAGCAGACCGTTTCGACCGTTTTCACGGTGCCGCGCCCATGACAGGTTGGACAATCGCTGCAAAGCACATGTTCCACGCTTTCGCGGGTTCTTTTGCGGGTCATCTCGACCAGTCCAAGCGCCGAGAAGCCGTGAATGCCGGTTTTCACGCGATCTTTCGACAGCGCCTGCTCGAGCGAATGCAGCACGCGGCGACGGTGGTCTTCGCTCGCCATATCGATAAAGTCGATGATGATAATGCCGCCGAGGTTGCGCAGTCGCAGCTGGCGGGCGATGGCCTGCGTGGCTTCGGTATTGGTGTTGAAGATGGTCTCTTCGAGATTGCGGTGACCGACAAACGCACCGGTATTGATGTCGATGGTGGTCATGGCTTCGGTCTGGTCGATTATCAGATAGCCGCCGGACTTGAGCTCGACCTTGCGCTCCAGCGCGCGCTGGATTTCATTCTCGACGTCGAAGAGGTCGAAGATAGGCTGCTTGCCGCTGTAATGCTCGAGCTTGTCGGTGAGCTCGGGCATGTACTCGCTGGTGAATTCGATCAGCAGCTCATAGGTCAGACGCGAATCGACACGAATGCGATTCAGCTCTTGCCCTGTAAAATCGCGAAGTACGCGGTGAGCGAGTGCTAACTCTCCATACAGTTTGCACTTGGTCACGTTCCGGCGCTTGCGCTCCATCACCTTGGTCCACAGGCGCTTGAGGTAGGCGGCGTCCTGCGCCAGCTCCTCTTCGCGCACCCCTTCGGCGGCGGTGCGAATAATGTAGCCGCCCTGCTCGTCACAATAGGCGGAGACGATACGCTTGAGGCGATCGCGTTCGGCTTCGCTGGCGATACGCTGGGACACGCCCACATGCGAGGCCCCCGGCATAAACACCAGATAACGGGAAGGCAGAGTAATGTCGGTGGTGAGTCGCGCGCCTTTGGTGCCGAGCGGATCTTTCACCACCTGCACCATTAAATCCTGTCCCTGATGGACCAGCTCGACGATATCGCGAACGTTAAACTTTTTTGCTCTTCACGCGCAACGCATTCGGTGTGCGGCATGATGTCGGAAGCATGCAGGAACGCGGCTTTTTCCAGGCCAATATCAACAAAAGCCGCCTGCATGCCGGGCAGGACACGGCTGACACGGCCTTTGTAGATATTCCCTGCGATACCGCGCTTTGCTTCCCGCTCTACGTGGATCTCTTGCAAGATGCCACCGTCGATGTATGCCACCCGAGTTTCCGATGGGGTCACATTGACCAGTAATTCAGCCGTCATGCTTTCTCCTAAGAACGCGTAGTGCAACAAAATTACTGTACAGTTCCCGAGTTTCCACCAGAGGAAGCCCTACCACCGCATAGTAACTGCCGCGAATCTCACGGACGAAACAACCGCCCTTTCCTTGAATTCCGTATGCTCCCGCTTTATCCATGGGCTCACCGCTGGAAATATAGTGCTGAATGTCGTCGGAGGACAGGGTTGTGAAGGTGACATCGGTCACAACCAACGACGTCAGATGACAGTCGGCGTCGGCGAGGGCTATGGCGGTCATCACCTGATGCTGCCGTCCGGAAAGCGCTGCCAGCATGTCGGCAGCCTGCTGAATATCGGCAGGTTTTTCCAGAACGCGGCCATCCAGTACCACAATAGTGTCTGCACCCAATACGGGCAAGTCCTGCGGCGCAACGGCCACGCCCGCGCGCGCTTTGTCCAGTGCAAGACGCTGGACATAATCGGTAGGCGATTCATCGGGTTGGCGTTGTTCGGCCACGTCGGTAGAGAGACGCTCGAAGGGCAATTCCAGCATCGTCAGCAATTCACGACGACGCGGCGAACCTGAGGCAAGGTAAAGTAGAGTCATAATGGCCTTATTGTACGGCAAACTGACGGCGGATTTTACGCATCAGCAGGAACAGCCACGGCCACAGCACGCCATCGACCACGCTGCTCCAGAAAATTTGCGGACGAAACGAGATATTGACCACCAGGAATTCGGCCCAGAAGACAATCACGTTCACCGCCATCGACAGCAGCATGACTATCAATGCCTGCTGCCACAGCGCCATATTGCGGAACAGCTGGAATTTGAAGGCCACCAGATAGGCGGTAATCGCCAGCGCCAGCGCGCGTACACCCAGCGTCGACCCCAGAATCAGGTCCATGATAAAGCCAACCAGAAAACCGGTGCCGACGTTCACCCGATGCGGCAACGCCATTACCCAGTAAATCAGGATAAGCATCAGCCACGAGGGGCGGAACATGTAGATTTGGTCGGGCCACGGCATGACCTGCAGCAACATGGCGACCACAAAGGATAGCCAGATTATCCAGCGCCCGTGACTGCGATAGCCGTTCATGGTCTGCTACCCGTAGTCGAGGCCGCAGCCGGCGCGGTGGAGCTTGTTACCGTGCCGGTGGCCGGCGCAGGCAACGGTGCCGGCGGACCCATTTGATTCGGCGGCGGCAATACCTGCGGCATCATCTGCATCAGACGTTCGTTGGCAATGCGATGCACTTCGTCCGGCGGCATAGGGTGATCGCCGTTGCGATCCGCACCCCACAGCAGCAGCAGATAACGCAGGCGCTGCAAACCGGCGGTCGGACGCGCCTGAATCACGGTGTAGGCACGCTGGTTGTCGACTTTCACGGACGACACCACGGCAACCGGATACCCTTCCGGGAAGCGGCCGCCAAGACCTGACGTCACCAGCACATCGCCCACGCGGATATCGGTATTGGCCGGCAGATGCTCAAGCTGGAGATCGTCGGCACAACCGCTACCGGCGGCAATGACGCGGATATCGTTGCGCAGCACCTGAATCGGAATGGCGTGCGAAGCATCGCAGATAAGCAGAACACGGCTGGTCACGGCCGCGACGGCAATAACCTGCCCCACCACCCCTTTGTCGCTGATGATAGGCTGGCCGACGTAAACGCCGCTGTTGCTGCCTTTATCAATTACCACCTGATCGCTATAAGGATCGTTGCTGGTCGACAGCACCTGCGCCACCATCTTGTGCTCGTCCTGACGCAGCGGTGAACCCAGCAGTTCGCGAAGACGGGCGTTCTCCTGCTTGAACTGGCCGAGCAGCAGCAGATCGCTGTTTTTCAAAAGCAGTTCCTGACGCAGGGCGCGGTTTTCGAGTTCGAGCTGTTGGCGTGAGGCGAAGGTCTGGGAGACGTTGTCCAGAAACTCTCTTGGCGCATTGGACAAGAAATAGAAAGGGCTGACGGCAGTATCCATATAGGTGCGGATCTTGACGAACGTACCTACTTTACTGTCGGCAAAAATCAGGACGATGGCCGTAAGAATAGCCAAAAAAGTCGCAACTGCAGAGACGGACCTCTGCTAAAAATAGGCTTCATAAAATATGCGAGTTCCTCGGCAACGGGAAATTTCAGCCGATCTGAGCGAAACAATACCCTAACAGGAATGGTAGCAGGTATAAAAGGGTGCAGACGAACAGGATCGGAAAACGTACCTGAATCCCGTCAGGATTCAGGCGTAGCGTCATAATCCGTTCAGACACTCAAACTTAGACACTGCTGGCTGAACCCCGTGGGGCAGCCCTCTTCCGCGGCAGGCCAGTCTTCACTCTCCCCGTCGTACAGGAAGGTGCACCAACACGGTTGCTGCAACTCCCTCTACATGGGCATACACTACTTGTCGGTCACTCGAACAGCGCGATTACTCTTCGCTGAACAGGTCGCCGCCGTGCATGTCGATCATTTCCAGTGCTTTACCACCGCCGCGTGCCACGCAGGTCAGAGGATCTTCGGCGACAACCACCGGAATGCCGGTTTCTTCCATCAGCAGGCGATCGAGGTTACGCAGCAATGCGCCACCGCCGGTCAGCACCATGCCGCGCTCGGAGATATCGGATGCCAGCTCGGGTGGACACTGTTCCAGAGCAACCATCACGGCGCTCACGATACCGGTCAGCGGCTCTTGCAGCGCTTCCAGGATTTCGTTGGAGTTCAGGGTGAAACCACGCGGAACGCCTTCGGCCAGGTTACGACCGCGCACTTCGATTTCGTGCACTTCATCGCCCGGATAAGCGGAACCGATACCGTGTTTGATACGCTCGGCAGTGGCTTCACCAATCAGCGAGCCGTAGTTACGACGCACGTAATTAATGATGGCTTCGTCGAAGCGGTCACCGCCGATACGCACGGAAGAAGAGTACACCACGCCATTCAGGGAGATGACGGCCACTTCGGTCGTACCCCCACCGATGTCGACAACCATGGAACCGGTCGCTTCGGAAACAGGCAGACCTGCACCGATTGCAGCGGCCATTGGCTCTTCAATCAGGAAAACTTCACGCGCGCCTGCACCTTGTGCAGATTCGCGGATAGCACGACGCTCAACCTGAGTCGCGCCCACGGGCACACATACCAATACGCGCGGGCTTGGGCGCATAAAGCTGTTGCTGTGAACCTGTTTGATAAAGTGTTGCAGCATTTTTTCGGTCACGAAGAAGTCGGCGATGACGCCGTCTTTCATTGGACGAATAGCTGCGATGTTGCCTGGCGTACGGCCAAGCATCTGCTTTGCATCATGACCCACGGCCGCAACGCTTTTAGGTGAACCAGCACGATCCTGTCGAATGGCCACAACCGATGGCTCATTCAGCACGATGCCTTGTCCTTTTACATAAATAAGGGTATTGGCAGTACCCAGGTCGATGGACAAGTCGTTGGAAAACATGCCGCGAAATTTCTTAAACATAACGAAAGGATAATCCTGCAAGCTGGGGGCGAAAAATAAAATCCGCCTACTTTACCAACCACGCGAAGCAGCGACAAGGCGCAAAAACGTTCTGCTTCCGTGAAAATTGTCAGCGACGTCTGTCACTTAAACGGGTGATTTAATACGCTACGGTGGAAATCTGAACCACAGGCTCAGGTTATCTCACGCAGGCACACGTTAAGTCACGGACATCACACATAAATTCTTACACTTTACCTGATATTACACAGCGCATGCGGAGGAAATTGGGCGCTGAAACAGGCTGACCCTCATGTGCAAATGGCAGGGCTGCGCCATTCTACGTTAAATTCATCCGTTGGGATCAGATTAAACCCCGTGGTTGTGTGAATATTTTTTACTGACTGGGTCGATACTCTGCGGCGTGGCAAAAAAATCGCCCTGACCGCCGTGGATTCCGCTCTCCAGCAGGGCCAGCCACTCATCCATGCTGCGCACACCCGAGGCATAAACCTTGGCATTGGTGCCTTTGCATGCGCTTACCAGACTCTGCACAAACAGCTGATTTTCAACCCGCTTGTCGATATCGCGTACCAGACCGGGGTGAAGTTTTACCCGTTCTATCTGGAACGATTTCAGATAAGAGGTACTGACCACCGTCAATCCGGCCTGCGAAACGGCCAGCCGACATCCTAGTCCCTGCAGTAATCGCAGCGCAGGACGCAGACGGTCGGTATGTTGACAGAGATCCGCCTCTGCAAGTTCAATAAGAATTCGATTTCTCTGCGTTTTTTCGCATTGCAGGAGCACATCTCTTAACCAGCGGACAAACGAGCGCTGCAATAATGAATCAACGGTCAGGTGGAATGCCAGCATCTCGTCCGGCCAATGGGCCAGTAACGGAATAATCTGACTAATCATACGTCTATCAAAGCTTTGCGACATGCCGAATTGCGTCACAAGCGGGATAAACTCGGCCGCCAGCAGCTCCCGGGTGCCATCGAAGATGCGGCGCTGCACTTCGCGGTGATCCAGCACGCCGCTCCTGTTCATCGCCGGTTTTTGATAAAGCCTTGGGCCGCCGCGCGCCAGCGTGTCTTCCAGCAGAGTTCGCCAGCGCACGCTGCCACGGCCTTTTTCGGGCACGCTGCTGTCATAGACCGACCAGCTGTTGCTGCCCTGGAAAGCCGAATGCCGCGTGGCCTGCTCGGCATAATCCATCACCTCTTCCACCGTCTGCCCGTAACGGTAGGAACTTATGCCGATATACAGCAAGGCATCGCGATCGATTATCGAGGTAGTCGGCAGCACGCCCACCGCGTTCACCAGCTGAGCCGCCATGACTTCGGCCTCTTTGAGCGTGCTGTGCGGCAGCAGAACGGCAAAATCGCTGTGGTAATAGCGCGCCAGCAGCGCCGACGGATAGCGCATCACGAAGGTCGACAGCAGGTTCACGATGGACGACATCAGCTCTTTGACCGGCACCTGCCCGTGAGTATCGCGCAGGGTGTCGAAATCCGGCAGACGAATCAGCATCAGAATGCCGTACGCGCCCTCCTCTTCCAGCTCGGTCGTGAGCTGGTTGTCAAAGAACAGACGGTTGCTGAGGCCGGTCTTGGCATCCTGCTGGGCAAAGGCGCGAATCAAGGTGTCCACGCGGCTGCGCTGCTCGCGGGCCTCGCCGAGATCCACCAGCAGCTTGTCGATGGCGGCGCTGGCGTGCTGCGGCCACTCGCTGACATCGCCGAGCGGCAGATTGTCGCGCTCACCGCGCAGGATCCGCTGCGCCCGCTCCTCCAGCTTTTCAAAACCGAGTGTCTGCAATCGCAGCCAGCGGAAACTCACCAGGGTGGCAATAAGGATAAGAACAATGGCGAGGCTGATGTACAGCGTGGTGCGCAGTGAGCGGGCATAATTGCTGACGGGGTCGAGGTACACCACCTTCAGCTTGAGATCGGGATGCTGTAGCAGAGGAAGATATTGGGTGATAAAGTCGGGGAAATGGCTATCCCAGGCGCTGCCGGTATTGTGCTGATTATCGTGGCTATAAAGCGGGCCGTGATGGGCAATCACCTCAACGCTGCTGATATCGAGCTGATTCATCACCAGCGGCATCCAGTTTTTCAGGGATGACGGCGGGCTGGCCAGCAGGCTTTGATCGACCGAGGTCGAAAGCGCGCGCAAATGCTGTTCGGCGTTCTGTTTATTGAGAAACACAAAGCTGAACGTGACACCCACCAGCATCAAAAAGATGGTGAGCGCGACCAGCATTGAGATCATCGCATATAATCTGGTAGTAAATCGCATCCCTGTGCCTTACTCAGTTTATTCGAATTGTAGGTAGCCTATATGCTTTTTAGCATAGCAACACGCGGTTTCATAAATTCAGAATAGTTATGTATTAGCGCCACCGATGTTTTACCCCACTGAATTCCCTATAAATTTGGGTTAAGTCTTTCGCGCCTCGCTCGCCGAAGTTTGATAATACGGATATTCTCTTCTTGTCGAACGGCGCACAGTGATAAATGCTTAATGATAAGAATAATTCAACCATAACTCACCCGATGCCGTTCTAGACGAAGGCTCATTCCCGGAGCATGTCATGAGTAAGAGAAGAGAATTGACCGAGGCGGATGTCACGCCGGAAAGTATTTTCCACGATCGTCGTAAAGTCTTGCAGGCGCTGGGTTTGGGCGCCGCATCCCTGGCAATACCTGCAACCTCGCAGGCCGATGTATTGTCGTGGTTCAAGGGCAACGATCGTCCAAAGGCACCGGCGGGCAAACCGCTCGACTTCACCAAACCGGCCATGTATCAAAACGATTTGCCCTTAACCCCTGAAGACAAGGTGACGGGTTACAACAACTTTTATGAATTCGGGCTGGATAAGGCCGATCCTGCGGCCAACGCCGGTCAATTGCCCACTTCGCCCTGGAAAATCACCATCGACGGCGAAGTCGGCAAGCCGATGACACTGGACATGGACGACATCCTCAAGCGCTTTCCGCTGGAACAACGCATTTACCGTATGCGCTGCGTCGAGGCCTGGTCAATGGTCGTGCCGTGGATTGGTTTCCCGCTGAGTGCGCTGCTAAAAGCGGTCGAGCCGACCAGCGATGCCCGTTACGTGGCTTTCACCACGCTTTACGACCCGGAACACATGCCCGGACAGAAAGACCGCTTTATCGGCGGCGGACTGAATTATCCCTATGTCGAAGGCCTGCGGCTCGACGAGGCGATGAACCCGCTCACGCTGCTTTCGGTGGGCGTGTACGGCAAGAGCATGCCGCCGCAGAACGGCGCGCCAATCCGCCTGACCGTGCCGTGGAAATACGGCTTCAAGGGCATCAAGTCCATCGTGCACATCAAACTGGTCAAAGATCAGCCGCCAACGACCTGGAACCAGATTGCCTCCGATGAATACGGTTTCTATGCCAACGTGAACCCGCAGGTGAATCACCCGCGCTGGTCGCAGGCGACGGAGCGTTTTATCGGCTCCGGCGGCATTCTCGACGTGAAGCGCCAGCCAACATTGCTGTTTAATGGCTATGAAAAGGAAGTGGCGCATCTTTACCGTGGACTGGATCTGCGGGAGAACTATTGATGAAGATACCGCGTCTGTCGCTGAAACAGATAAAATGGCTCAAGGTGCTTATCCATCTTGCGGCCTTCCTGCCGTTTCTGTGGATAATCCTGTCTATCAATCAAGGAGGGTTCAGTGCCGATCCGGCCAAGGATATCCAGCATTTTACCGGCAGAATGACGTTAAAACTGCTGTTGGCGACCCTGCTGGTGACGCCGGTGATTCGCTACGGCAAGCAGCCGCTGCTCATTCGCGTACGCCGTCTGATTGGATTATGGTGCTTTGCATGGGCGACGCTGCATCTGCTGAGTTATTCCTTCCTCGAACTCGGCATCAGCAATCTCGGCCTGCTGGGCAGCGAGCTGATTTCCCGTCCGTATCTGACGCTCGGTATCATCAGCTGGATAATCCTTCTCGTGCTGGCCTCGACCTCGCCGATGTGGGCGCAACGCAAACTCGGAAGAAAATGGCAGCTAATTCATAACGGTATCTATCTGGTCGCCATTCTCGCGCCCATTCACTATTTATGGTCGGTCAAGACCTTTTCGCCACAACCCTTCATCTATGCGCTAATTGCAGCGATCTTGCTGGGACTTCGCTACAAGAAGTTTCGTCAGTGGTTTCGCTGAGCCCAGAGCACACGCCGTTTTCCTAAAATTACGTCCCCTCATGTAACCCCCAGTTTCACACTGGGGGTTGATTATCTTCGCTGATAAGGCCAGTATTTAGCGGCGAATTGCCACGATATGGTTATTATGCAGCCCATCCTAAGAAAAGTCTGGGTTGATTTGTCACGAAAAGGGTGACAAATTGGAATCATCAAGGTATTTTCTTCGACCTCGTTCCAATCGCAGGAGATAGGCTCACAATGGCGCATAAGTTTGACATTTTGCTACTCAACGGTCCCAACCTGAATTTACTGGGAACGCGTGAGCCGGAAACCTACGGAAGTACCACGCTAAACGATATTGTTAAAGGTTTGGAAGAGCAGGCCGCCGCAGCCGACGTTGCGCTGAGCCATCTGCAGTCCAACGCAGAGCACCTCCTGATTGACAAGATTCATCAGGCACGGGGAAACACCGATTTTATTCTGATCAATCCCGCAGCCTTTACCCATACCAGCGTGGCGCTTCGCGATGCATTGCTGGCCGTGCAGATCCCGTTTATCGAGATCCACCTGTCCAACGTTCATGCCCGCGAAGCATTCAGACACCATTCATATCTTTCCGATATCGCGGTGGGCGTTATCTGTGGCCTCGGCGCAGATGGCTACCATTTTGCTTTACAGGCAGCGGTTAACCGCTTGTCAAAATCCAATTAATTACTTCGCATAAGAGTACGGAATCAACTCATGGATATTCGTAAAATCAAAAAACTGATCGAACTGGTTGAAGAGTCAGGCATTTCCGAGCTGGAAATTTCTGAAGGTGAAGAATCAGTACGTATCAGCCGCGCAGCACCGCAACAAGCTTACCCAATGATGCAACAGGCTTACGCCATGCCGGCACCACAACAGCCACTGGCTGCTGCAGTTGCTCCTGCGGCACCGGCTGAAGCGGCTGCACCTGCTGCCATCAGTGGTCACATCGTTCGCTCGCCAATGGTAGGGACCTTCTACCGCACGCCAAGCCCGGATGCGAAAGCATTCGTTGAAGTCGGTCAAAAGGTTAACGCAGGTGACACCCTGTGCATCGTTGAAGCAATGAAAATGATGAACCAGATCGAAGCTGACAAATCTGGCGTGGTTAAAGCCATTCTGGTAGAAAGCGGCCAACCGGTTGAGTTCGACGAGCCGCTGGTCGTCATCGAATAACGAGGCGTACCATGGATAAAATTGTAATCGCTAACCGCGGCGAGATTGCCCTGCGCATTTTGCGTGCCTGTAAAGAACTGGGCATCAAAACCGTCGCCGTGCACTCGACCGCTGATCGCGACCTGAAACACGTGCTGCTGGCAGACGAAACCGTCTGTATCGGTCCTGCACCTTCAGTCAAAAGCTACCTGAACATCCCGGCAATCATCTCTGCTGCCGAAATCACCGGCGCAGTGGCGATTCACCCGGGCTACGGCTTCCTGTCCGAGAATGCCGATTTCGCCGAGCAGGTCGAGCGTTCCGGCTTTATCTTCATCGGTCCGCGTGCCGAAACCATTCGCCTGATGGGTGACAAGGTTTCTGCCATCAACGCGATGAAGAAAGCCGGCGTACCTTGCGTGCCTGGCTCCGACGGTCCTTTGACCGATGATATGGACAAGAACCGTGCTTTCGGCAAGCGCATCGGTTATCCGGTCATCATCAAGGCATCCGGCGGCGGCGGCGGTCGCGGTATGCGCGTTGTTCGCGCAGAGAAAGATCTGGAAGAATCCATCAACATGACGCGTGCTGAAGCCAAAGCGGCTTTCAACAACGACATGGTCTACATGGAAAAATACCTGGAAAACCCACGCCATATCGAAATTCAGGTATTGGCCGACGGTCAGGGTAACGCCATCTATCTAGCCGAACGTGACTGCTCCATGCAGCGCCGCCACCAGAAAGTCGTCGAAGAAGCGCCAGCACCGGGCATCACTGCCGAAATGCGTCGCTACATCGGCGAGCGTTGTTCCAAAGCCTGTGTAGACATCGGCTACCGTGGCGCGGGTACCTTCGAGTTCCTGTATGAAAACGGCGAGTTCTATTTCATCGAAATGAACACCCGTATTCAGGTTGAGCATCCGGTTACCGAGATGATCACAGGCGTTGACTTGATCAAAGAGCAGCTGCGCATCGCCGCAGGTCAGCCTTTGTCCATCAAGCAGGACGAAGTCCGTATTCAGGGCCACGCAGTTGAGTGTCGTATCAACGCCGAAGACCCGAATACCTTCCTGCCAAGCCCCGGCAAAATCACCCGCTTCCATGCACCAGGTGGTTTTGGCGTTCGCTGGGAATCTCATATCTACGCGGGTTACACTGTGCCTCCGTACTATGATTCCATGATAGGCAAACTCATCACCTACGGTGAAAACCGTGACGTGGCGATTTCGCGCATGAAAAATGCTCTGGCTGAACTTATCATCGATGGCATTAAAACCAACGTCGATTTGCAGCTGCGCATCATGAACGACGAGAACTTCCAGAACGGTGGAACCAACATCCACTATCTCGAGAAGAAACTCGGCTTGCAGGACTAAGAGTCCCTGCAGCAAACAAGACCCCAAGGGCCGGATATTCCGGCCTTTTTTTCGTTTAGAGGTAAAAGTGGACAAACGCTTTTTACAAGCCAACCGCGAGGCACGCTGGGCTTTCGGCCTGACCATTGCCTACCTTCTGGCCTGGTCGCTGGCCGCCTATCTGCCAAACGATGCGCAGGGCATTACCGGCCTTCCCCACTGGTTTGAAATGTCATGCCTGCTGGTTCCGCTTGTCTTTGTCTTGCTGAGCTGGGTGATGGTGCGCGTGATTTATCGCGATATCCCGCTGGAGGATAATCATGCAGACTGAAGTTCTCCTGCCGCTGCTGGCCTATCTGCTGCTGGTATTCGGCCTCTCGGTCTTTGCCTACACCCGTCGTCAGCAGGGGAGTTTTCTGACCGAATATTTTCTGGGTAATCGTTCGATGGGCGGCTTCGTGCTGGCCATGACGCTGACGGCGACCTACATCAGCGCGAGTTCCTTTATCGGCGGACCGGGCGCGGCCTACAAATATGGACTCGGCTGGGTTTTGCTGGCGATGATCCAGCTGCCCGCCGTGTGGCTCTCGCTCGGCGTACTTGGCAAGAAGTTCGCGATTCTGGCTCGCCGCTACAATGCCGTCACGCTCAATGACATGCTGTATGCGCGCTACAAGAGCCGCCTGCTGGTCTGGCTGGCGAGCCTGAGTCTGCTGGTCGCCTTTCTGGGCGCGATGACCGTGCAGTTTATCGGCGGTGCACGGCTGCTCGAAACGGCGGCGGGCATTCCCTACGACACGGGGCTGCTGATTTTTGGCATCAGTATCGCGCTCTACACGTCGTTTGGCGGTTTTCGAGCCAGCGTGCTGAACGATGCCATGCAGGGGCTGGTGATGCTGCTGGGCACCGTGCTGCTGCTGGTTGCGGTTATCCACGCCGCAGGCGGACTGCACAGCGCCGTAGACAAGCTTCAGCAGATCGATCCCCGGCTGGTGTCGGTTCAGGGCGCTGACAACGTGCTGTCGCTGCCGTTCATGGCCTCGTTCTGGATTCTGGTGTGTTTCGGCGTGATTGGCCTGCCGCATACCGCCGTGCGCTGCATCTCCTATCGCGACAGCAAGGCGGTGCATCGCGGCATCGTGCTGGGTACGCTGGTGGTTGCCGTGCTGATGTTCGGCATGCATCTTGCGGGCGCACTGGGTCGCGCGATTCTGCCGGACCTCAAGATCCCCGATCAGGTTATCCCGACGCTGATGATTGCCGTTCTGCCGCCGTGGGCCGCCGGTATCTTTCTCGCCGCGCCGATGGCGGCGATAATGTCGACCATCAACGCGCAGCTGTTGCAGTCTTCGGCTACTATCGTCAAAGATCTGTATCTCGGCGTGCGTCCAGCCCAACTGCGCAACGAGCGCCTGCTTAAACGCTTTTCAAGTCTGGCAACGCTGATATTGGGGCTGCTGGTGGTACTCGCCGCATGGCGACCGCCGGAGATGATTATCTGGCTCAACCTGCTGGCCTTCGGCGGCCTTGAGGCGGTGTTCCTGTGGCCGCTGGTGCTTGGGCTTTACTGGGAACGGGCAAACGCCGCCGGTGCATTGTCGTCAATGATCGTGGGCGCGGTTTGTTATACCCTGTTAGCCACTATTGACCTGCACATAGCCGGTTTACACCCTATTGTTCCGTCACTGCTGCTCTCCCTGCTGGCCTTTTATCTCGGCAACAGGTTCGGAGATTACCGCCGTGCAAACGCGCTGCCCTCTGCATAAGATGGCAGCCAAAACATATTGTTAGAAGAGAATGGCTATGCCCTGGATCCAACTGAAAATCAATACCAATGCGCAGGACGCGGAGACGCTGAGCGACGCGCTTATCGAAAGCGGCGCGGTTTCCGTGACCTTCCTCGATACCCATGACAATCCGGTCTTCGAACCGCAGCCGGGCGAAACCCTGCTGTGGGGCGACACTGACGCCATCGGCCTGTATGACGCCGAAACCGACATGGAAATGGTGGTGGCTATCCTGGAAAACGAGCCGCTGCTGGGCAAAGGTTTTGCGCACAAGATTGAGCAGCTCGAAGACAAGGACTGGGAACGCGAATGGATGGACAACTTCCACCCGATGCGCTTTGGCGAGCGTCTGTGGATTTGCCCGAGCTGGCGCGACGTGCCGGATCCGACGGCGGTCAACGTGATGCTCGACCCCGGTCTGGCCTTTGGTACCGGCACGCATCCGACCACGGCGATGTGTCTGCAATGGCTCGACGGACTGGATCTGGCCGGCAAGACGGTCATCGATTTCGGCTGCGGCTCCGGCATTCTGGCGATTGCCGCACTGAAACTGGGTGCCGCAAAAGCCATTGGTATCGACATCGACCCGCAGGCCATCCTCGCCAGCCGCGACAATGCCGAGCGTAACGGCGTGTCTGAGCGCCTGTCGCTGTATCTGCCAAAAGATCAGCCCGAGAACCTGTCTGCCGACGTCGTAGTCGCCAACATCCTTGCAGGCCCGCTGCGCGAACTGGCACCGCTTATCAGCGTACTGCCGGTGGCCGGCGGCTATCTGGGTCTGTCCGGGATTCTGGCGAGCCAGTCGGCAAGCGTGGTGGAAGCCTATGCCGACACCTTTACGCTCGATCCGGTCGCCGAGAAGGAAGAATGGTGCCGCATTACCGGCGTCAAGAAAGCCTGATTATTGTGCTACAGAAAGGGGAACGCTGTTCCCCTTTTCTTCCGCTGCCCTGTTTCTGCCGCCCCGCCTGCTTTTTTTACGCTTTTTTAGTGCGTGTCTATTCAGTCCAACTGGTCATTTTTTAGCAAAACTGCGAGTTACATCACGGAAAAACTGCGGTTATTGCTACTTAAAACATCAATTTTCACCTTAGATTACGCTGTTTGAAAGCGCTTAATCAGCGATAAGTCACTAAATTATTCAAGCGCACTTTTTGAACATTATCGCTTAACTATTTGTTAAATAACATTAATATAAATAATGTCGACGTTAAGTAGATGTAAAGGTGCTTTTTATTGAGCAATTGGTTAAAGTTTGGCCTTTCATATCCTGTAAAAAATGCGTAATATACGCGCCCTTGCGGACTTCAGTATGGTCTTTCCTAGTATGCGCATTGGACACCACCAGCTTACAAATTGCCTGATTGCCGCCCCAATGGCCGGTATTACAGACCGACCGTTTCGTGCCTTATGTCATTCAATGGGGGCTGGAATGGCAGTATCCGAAATGCTGTCCTCTAATCCAGAGGTCTGGCGGACGGATAAGTCGCGTTTGCGTATGGTACATAGCGACGAAGCAGGGATTCGCGCCGTGCAGATTGCCGGCTGTGACCCTGAAGATATGGCCGCCGCCGCCCGTATTAACGTGGAGGCAGGGGCTCAGATCATTGACATCAACATGGGTTGCCCAGCCAAGAAAGTGAACCGCAAACTGGCAGGCTCTGCGTTGCTTCAGTACCCGGAACTGGTTGAACAGATCCTGAGGACCGTCGTCAATGCAGTGGATGTGCCAGTCACGTTGAAAATTCGTACTGGTTGGGATCCGGAAAACCGTAATTGTATACAAATTGCCCAATTGGCTGAAGACTGTGGCATTCAGGCCCTGACGATTCATGGCCGAACCCGTGCCTGCCTCTTCAATGGAGAAGCAGAGTACAACAGTATTCGGACAGTTAAGCAGAGTGTCTCCATTCCGATTATCGCGAATGGCGACATAACTGACCCGCATAAAGCCAGGGCGGTGCTCGACTACACTGGGGCTGATGCTCTGATGATAGGCCGCGCCGCTCAGGGGAGACCCTGGATCTTCCGGGAAATCCAGCATTATCTGGACACAGGGGAGCTGTTACCGCCGCCAGCACTTGGGGAAGTACAGCGCTTGATGATAGGGCACGTACGGGAACTGCACGACTTTTACGGTCAAGGCAAAGGATTCCGTATCGCCCGTAAGCACGTCTCCTGGTACTTACAGGAACATGCCCCGAATGACCAGTTTCGGCGCTCCTTCAACGCCATAGAGGATGCCAGCGAACCAGCTGGAGGCGTTGGAAGCATATTTCGAAAATCTTGCGTAACAAAAAAGAGCTGACAGAACTATGTTCGAACAACGCGTGAATTCTGATGTACTGACCGTTTCTACCGTTAATTCTCAGGATCAGGTAACCCAAAAACCCCTGCGTGACTCGGTAAAACAAGCACTTAAGGGCTATTTTGCTCAACTGAATGGTCAGGACGTCAATGACCTGTATGAGCTGGTACTGGCTGAAGTTGAACAGCCACTGCTGGACATGGTGATGCAGTACACCCGTGGCAACCAGACTCGTGCAGCCCTGATGATGGGTATCAACCGCGGTACTCTGCGTAAGAAATTGAAAAAATACGGCATGAACTGATACTAGTCAGTTGATGTATTGAAAAAAGGCGCCTCTATCGCGAGATAGGGCGCCTTTTTCTTTGGGTGCACGCTCAGGTGATTCAGGCGTGCACCCTGCTGTCCTGACGATTAGCCGTGACGAACCGGTTCGTGCTTGACGATAACTTCGCGCTTCGGTACCGGGTGATGCGGCTTGGGATGATGCTTGACCACGTGGTGCACCGGCTTTTTCACGATAACCACACGCTCTTGCGGCTTGTGGTTATTCATCGGGCCTTCGGCGTGGGCGGTTGCCAGTACGGCATTGCTTGCCAGTACGGAGAAGATCAGGGCTAAAGTCGTTTTTTTCATGGGGATTCCTTGGCGTTAATAGACTGCGATACAGCGTGCAGCATTGAATATCGGCCACAGAATGCAGAACTAACAGCATGAAATATCCTAAAAAAATCGACCTTACGAAAAATTTACGCTAACCACTCACGGCACTTACCTGCTTGAAAACTCTTTTACAGTTAATCGAATGATTATGCCGATTTGTTAACCTTCTATGCAGTTCCAATTTTACAAATGGACATAATAGGTGCGTAAACTTTGCACTATTAGGATGATTCCCCTCTCTGTAAGGATAAGCGACCGTGATATAATCCCTGCCAAGAGTCGAATTCGCCCCGCCAATCGCCTACGGAAAGCCTTTTAGCCCCGCGATGCCCGCCCTTTAATGTAGATATTCGTAAATATTGTCGGAATAAAAAGATTCTGTACAACTTATGCCCGAAACGGGAGTCCGACTATTTGCAAACCAAGCATGTATCGCGATTAAGCTTTGCCCTACGCGTTACGCAAATTCACTCATATTGATGATTGAAATTACATGATCGCTCCAACTCAAAGATTCAAAAAATCATTCCTGCACCCACGCTACTGGTTTACCTGGTTTGGCCTGGGCGTTCTGTTTTTGCTGGTCCAGCTGCCCTATCCGGTCCTGTATCGTCTGGGCGTCTGGCTCGGCCGCACTTCCATGCGCTTTCTCAAACGCCGCGTGTCCATTACCCGTCGCAATCTGCAACTGTGCTTTCCCGACATGGACAGCTCGCTGCTCGAAAGCAAGATAGTCAGCAATTTCGAATCCCTCGGCATGGGTCTGCTCGAAACCGGCATGGCCTGGTTCTGGTCCGATGCCCGTGTTAAACGCTGGTTCGACGTCAGCGGTCTCAACAATCTCAAACTTGCCCAGCAGAACAAACAGGGCGTGCTGATTATCGGCGTACACTTCATGTCGCTGGAACTCGGCGGTCGTGCAATGGGCCTGTGTCAGCCGATGATGGCCATGTATCGCCCGCACAACAACAAGGTGATGGAGTTCGTGCAGACCTGGGGCCGTATGCGCTCCAACAAGGCCATGCTCGACCGCAAAGACCTGCGCGGTATGGTGCATGCCCTGAAACGCGGCGAAGCAGTCTGGTTCGCGCCCGATCAGGATTACGGCCCGCGCGGCAGCGTCTTCGCCCCGCTGTTTGCCGTCGATCAGGCAGCGACCACCAGCGGCACCTTTATGCTGGCTCGTCTCGCCAAACCTGCGCTGGTTTCCGTTGTACTTGTCCGTAAGCCTAAAGGCGCAGGCTACGAACTGGTGATTCAGCCCGAGTTGAAAGACTATCCTATCGACGACGAGCTTGCGGCCGCCGCCTATATGAATCGCGTCGTCGAAAAAGAGATCATGCGCGCGCCCGATCAATACCTGTGGTTGCATCGCCGGTTCAAGACCCGCCCAGAAGGTGCGCCGTCCCTGTATCTCTAAGCGGTAAACGTCCTGTCATTACCCGGCCTCGCGCCGGGTTTTTTATGCCTTCTCTTCTCCCCCGCTCCTGCTGCCCCGGAATGTGCAGAACTGCATCATGATGTGTCGTGATCCTTCTGTATGCCGCCTGACATTCACACCATCAATACATTTTCCTACGAAATATTACCGGATGTTATCAACTAGCCATTCGTTGTTTACGCATTAATCAAATATTGGAACATTGCGCACCATTTTGCAGCAAAGCCATTTACAACGCCCCAATTTAGGTCAATAAATCTCCTTGTCGGTATTAATGTTACTGGTCAATATCGTCGCGGTACTTGATTACTAAGCCTTTTCAATGTTGGCACTCCCTTTGCTTTAGCCGTCTTGCTCGCACGATTCAGAGCTGAGGGCTTTGCCCCATAAATAGACAGGGTGCTCCGGCACTCGAAAATAATAATTTTCGCTCTCGCCTCACAGGACGATTTATGAAAAAAATATTGCTCTCAACCCTGATTGCCGCTGCAAGTCTTGTCACTCTGGCCGGACAGGCCCAGGCAGGCACGACTCTGGATACCATCAAGAAAAACGGCTTTATCAAATGTGGTATCAGCGACGGTTTGCCAGGCTTCTCTTCCAAGGATGATAAAGGCAACACCACCGGTCTGGATGTCGACGTATGTCGCGCCGTGGCCGCGGCGGTATTTGGTGATGCCACAAAAGTGAAGTACACCCAGCTCACGGCAAAAGAGCGTTTTACCGCGTTGCAGTCAGGTGAAGTCGATGTGCTCTCCCGCAACACGACCTGGACCTCATCCCGCGATGGCGGCATGGGCATGATCTTCGCCGGCGTCAACTACTACGACGGCATCGGTTTCCTGGCACATAAAAAAGCCGACCTGAAAAGTGCGAAAGAGCTCGACGGTGCAACCGTCTGCCTGCAGGCCGGTACCGATACCGAGCTGAACGTCGCCGACTACTTCAAAGCCAACAAGATGTCCTTCACGCCGGTGACCTTCGACCGGTCGAGCGACAGCGCCAAGGCGCTGGAATCAGGCCGTTGCGATACCCTTTCTTCCGACCAGTCCCAGCTTTATGCGCTGCGCCAGTCGCTGAGCAAGCCGGATGATTACATCGTTCTGCCGGAAGTCATCTCCAAAGAGCCATTGGGTCCTGTGGTTCGTCGTGGTGATGAAGACTGGCTGGAAATCGTTCGCTGGTCGCTGGTTCGCCATGCTGAACGCCGAAGAAATGGGCGTGACCTCCAAAAACGTCGAGGCGATGGCAGCCAACCCGACCACGCCAGACATGAGCAACCTGCTGGGTAAAACCGGTAAATACGGCGAAGACCTCAAACTGCCAAACGATTTTGTGGTGAAAATCGTGAAACAGGTGGGGAACTACGGCGAGAGCTTTGACCGCAACGTTGGCGAAGGCAGCCCGCTGAAAATCAAACGCGGCCAGAATGCGTTGTGGAACAAGGGCGGTATTCAGTACGCACCACCGGTTCGTTAATTCCTGCCGGCAAGCGGCGCGCCACCTCATCCCTGGCGTGCCGCTTCCAATCAAAACTGAAACACCCGAATTACCGCATACTGAGGCTGTCCTATGTCGCAACGCCCAACCCAAAAAGTCGCCTTTACGCTGCGCAATCCTGCGGTTCGTGCCTGGCTTTATCAAATTTTAGCGGTCGTATTACTGGTCGCCTTTTTGGGCTACCTGTTACACAACACCATTACCAATCTAACGACGCGAGGGATCACCTCGGGCTTTGGTTTTCTCGATCGCGGTGCCGGTTTTGGCATCGTCCAACACCTGATAAGTTACGAGGAAGGCGACACCTACGCGCGCGTCTTCCTGATTGGCCTGCTGAACACGTTGCTGGTGTCGGCGCTCTGTATCGTGTTTGCCTCTCTGCTGGGTTTTATCGTGGGTTTGGGACGACTCTCAGACAACTGGCTGATTCGCAAACTCTGTACCGTCTACGTCGAAACGTTTCGTAATATTCCGCCGCTGCTGCAAATCTTCTTCTGGTATTTTGCGGTACTGCGCAATCTGCCGGGACCCCGTCAGAGCCTGAATGCCTTCGATACGGTCTTTGCCAGCAACCGCGGACTTTACCTGCCTTCGCCCGACATGGCCGCCGGTTTCTGGCCGATGATCGTGGCGTTGCTGCTGGCCGTCGGCGGCATTCTGTTCCTCAAGCGCTATAACCACTTCCGCCAGATTCATACCGGGCTTGTGTGGCGTATCTGGCCGTGGTGCCTCGCGATGCTGGTGCTGTTCCCGGTGGTTGCGCAGCTGATTTTCGGCCCGGCGCTGCATTGGGATATTCCAAAACTGCGCGGCTTCAACTTTGGCGGCGGCATGGTGCTGATTCCGGAACTCGGCGCGCTGACGCTGGCGCTGTCCGTGTATACCTCGACCTTTATCGCCGAAGTCATTCGTTCGGGCATTCAGTCGGTTTCTCATGGTCAGCATGAGGCGGCGCGGTCGCTTGGCCTGCCGAATCCGGTCACGCTGCGCCAGGTTATCCTGCCGCAGGCGATGCGGGTGATCATTCCGCCGTTGACCAGTCAGTATCTCAACATCGTCAAAAACTCCTCGCTGGCGGCCGCTATCGGCTATCCGGACATGGTGTCGCTGTTTGCCGGTACGGTGCTGAACCAGACCGGGCAGGCCATCGAAACCATCGCCATCACCATGTCGGTTTACCTGATTATCAGTTTGGTGATCTCGTTCCTGATGAATATCTACAACCGACGCATTGCGTTGGTCGAGCGTTAAGGGAAACGAATGACGATGACAACACTCCCTCAATCCGTCAGAGGTGCCAAAGCCGGTACGCCGGTCGGCCGCGCCGTACAATGGGCGCGCAAGAACCTGTTTTCCAGCTGGTTCAACAGCCTGCTGACCCTGCTTTTCGTCTGGCTGCTGTGGGAACTGGTCCCGCCGCTGCTGAACTGGGTCATCTTTCAGGCCAACTGGGTCGGCACCACGCGCGCGGACTGCACCAAAGAAGGCGCGTGCTGGGTGTTTATCCACGCGCGATTTGGCCAGTTCATGTATGGCCTCTACCCGATTGATCAACGCTGGAGAATCAACACTACGCTGATTGTCGGCCTGCTGTCGCTGGTGCCGATGTTCCTGTCGGCCATGCCGCGTCGCGGGCTGTACATCGCCTGCTGGGCCGTGGCGTTTCCGGTGTTTACCTGGTTCATGCTGTATGGCGGCTATTTCGGGCTGGTCCGCGTTGAAACCTATCAATGGGGCGGCCTGACGCTGACGCTGGTGATAGCCGCCGTCGGTATCGCCGGTGCGCTGCCACTCGGCATCTTGCTGGCGCTGGCGCGGCGTTCCCAACTGCCTATCGTGCGCGTGCTGTCGGTGATTTTCATCGAGTTCTGGCGTGGCGTGCCGCTTATCACCGTGCTGTTTATGTCCTCGGTGATGCTGCCGCTGTTTATGAGCGAAGGCACCAGCATCGACAAGCTGCTGCGCGCGCTGGTCGGCGTGGTGCTGTTCCAGTCTGCCTATGTCGCCGAAGTGGTGCGTGGCGGTTTGCAGGCGCTGCCAAGAGGACAGACCGAAGCCGCCCAGTCGCTGGCGCTCGGCTATTGGCGCACGCAGATGCTGGTCATTCTGCCGCAGGCGCTGAAGATGGTCATTCCCGGTCTGGTCAACACCATTATTGCGCTGTTCAAGGATACCAGTCTGGTCATCATCATCGGCCTGATGGACTTTTTCAGCAGCGTACAGCAGGCCACCGTGGCACCGGAATGGCTGGGCATGTCGACCGAAGGCTATGTCTTCGCCGCCGCCGTTTACTGGATTTTCTGTTTTAGCATGTCGCGTTATAGCCAGCATCTGGAAAAACGCTTTCACACCGGGCACTCCGCACACTGAGGTATAAAATGACCGACCATAACGTCATTGAAGCTAAAAAAATGATGATCACTCTGGAAGACGTCAACAAATGGTACGGACAGTTCCACGTGTTGAAAGGCATCAACCTGAACGTCTCCGCCGGCGAACGTATTGTCCTCTGCGGGCCGTCCGGTTCGGGCAAGTCGACCACCATTCGCTGCATCAATCACCTCGAGGAGCATCAGCAGGGGCGCATTGTGGTGGACGGAACCGAACTCAACGACGACCTGCGCAATATCGAGCGCATCCGTACCGAAGTCGGCATGGTGTTCCAGCACTTTAATCTTTTCCCGCACCTGACCGTGTTGCAGAACTGCACGCTGGCACCTTGCTGGGTGCGCAAGATGCCCAAGAAAGAGGCGGAAGAACTGGCGATGAAATACCTGCAACGCGTGCGGATTGCCGAGCACGCGCACAAGTTTCCCGGTCAGCTTTCCGGTGGACAGCAGCAGCGTGTGGCGATCGCCCGCTCCCTGTGCATGAAGCCGAAAATCATGCTCTTCGATGAGCCGACGTCGGCGCTGGACCCCGAAATGGTGAAAGAAGTGCTGGATACCATGATTGGACTGGCGGACGAAGGCATGACCATGCTGTGCGTTACGCACGAGATGGGCTTTGCCCGTACTGTGGCCGATCGGGTTATCTTTATGGATCGCGGCGAAATCGTCGAACAGGCACCGCCCGAAGAGTTCTTTGCCAACCCGAAATCTGCGCGTACCCGCGAGTTTCTGGCGCAGATTATTCACTGATTCATCGAGGCAAAAAAAGCCCGCCAGTGCAAACCGGCGGGCTTTTTCGTTTATCGAATCAAGGTCAGACTTCTTTTTCGACCAGTAACGCTTCCAGCAGGTCGAGATCATGAAGCAGCTTTTGCAGCGTTTCGTTGCTGATTCGCTGTGTCGCGCGCAGATGGTAAAGCTCGCCTCGCTCCGCACGCAGCGCCGTCAGTCGGAAACGGCGTTCAAGGTTTTCAAGCATCAGCGCGTTTTCGATATCATCCTTGCCGACGGTGCGTCGACGTAGATTACCGACGACCCGTGAACTTATCTCTTTCAGGGTCTGCTCGTCGATATTCTCCTCGGAATCGGCCGCCAGACGCTCTTCCATCTTGTGCAGGCTTTCGATTGCCACTTCCGCAGACACGGAACGCGCCATGCGCTCTTCTTCACGATAGGACGATTTATCGACCTTCACACCGCGCAGCAGGAAGGGTAACGCGACCACTCCGGCAATCAGGGAGAACAGGATGACCCCGGCCGCGAGGAAGACCAGCTGATAGCGCGACGGAAACGCCGTGCCGTCAGACAGGAACAGCGGAATCGACAGCACACCGGCCAGCGTAATCGCCCCGCGCACACCGGCAAACGAAGCTATCCACAACTCACGGGTCGAGAAATCACCAAACATCAGCGGACGCTTTTTCAGCAGGCGATTGCTGAAGTTTTTCATCAGCCACAGCCAGGCAAAACGCAGCAGCAACAGCGCAAAATAGATGATGCCGACATCGGCAAACAGGTGCCAGGTCACAATGCTCGGGTCATGCGTTGCCTGATCCAGCGAGCTTTCAAGAATGCCCGGCAATTGCAGACCCAACATGATAAACACCATGCCGTTGAACACGAACTCCAGCATCGCCCAGACGCTGTTTGCACGCAGGCGCATCGCCAGCGGCGCGTTGCGGATAATCCCCGACTGACTGATCGTCATACCGGCGGCCACGGCGGCCAGAATACCCGATACGCCAATATGTTCGGCGATCAGGTAGGAGGCGAAAGGCAACAGCAGCAGCAGGACGATTTGTGTCGCCGGGTCATCGCCACTCCAGCGGCTCATGATGCGTAGCGATTTACTGTACAGCCAGGTCACGGCCACACCGGCCAGCAGGCCGCCAATCGCGACTTTCAGGAACTCTACCGTCGCGCCGGACACGGTAAACACCATCGTGCCCATCGCCACCGCAATGGCAAATTTCAGGGAGACCAGACCCGACGCGTCATTCATCAACGCCTCGCCTTCAAGGATGCCCATGATGGATTTTGGAATGCGTCCCTTGCCCACAATGCCCGACAGCGCCACGGCATCCGTCGGCGACAGCACCGCAGCCAGCGCAAATGCCGCCACCAGCGGGATATTCGGCACCATCAGGTAAATTAGATAACCGACGCCGATAATGGTGACCAGCACCAGCGCCAGCGCCAGACCCAGAATTTCGCGGCCTTTGTGCAGGAATTCGCGCATTGGCGTCTTCCAGCCATCGGCGAACAGCAGCGGCGGGATAAACAATACCAGGAACAGTTCGGGGTCAAAATCGACGTGAAGACCAAAGTTCGGCCAGGCGAGCAAGGCACCTACGGCGATTTGCATGAGAGGAAGTGGGACCTGGAACGGCAACATCCTGGTAACGACACCGGAGAGCGACACCACCAGAATCAAAATCAGAATGGTAAAAAATATTTCCATGCTTTCCTTAGACTCTTGTTTTTAGTTAATGCTTGAAGCAGGACGCAGGCAGAACCTGCACGACACTTTGATAGTAATTCATTTCTACGACGGAGAAAAATTGCAGATTTCTGAATCTGAATTGTAAGGCTTGTTAACAAATTTTGTTGGGTTATGAATGCGGCAGGAGTGTGTCAACGCCCCTCAAGCATGAGACTCGAGGGGCTTCAAAAGTTAAAGCGCCCAACCGCCTGCGTAGAACGCAACCAGCGCGACGGCGATGATAACGGTGCCGAGATTGAGCTTGCGCCATTCACCGGAGAAGAGACGGCCCACGACCAGTGAGCTGAAGCCCAGCATGATGCCGGTGACAATATTGCAGGTCAGCACGATGAATACCGCACACAGCAGGCCGGACATGGCATCGACAAAATCACTGAAATCCAGCTTGGTGACATTGCTCAGCATCAGCAGGCCGACATACATCAGCGCAGGCGCCGTGGCGTAGGCCGGCACCAGATACGAAAGCGGCGACAGGAACAGCATCAGCAGGAACAACACGCCGACAACGGTTGCCGTCAGACCGGTTTTACCGCCTGCCGCCGTGCCTGCGGCGGATTCGATATACACCGCCGCCGGTGCTGCGCCTACCAGACCGGCAAAAATGCTGCTCACCGAATCTGCGGTCAGCGCTTTGCCTGCATTGATTATCTGCCCGTCTTTATCCAGCAGATTGGCCTGACCCGCAACCGCGCGGATAGTGCCCGTCGCATCGAACACGGCGGTCATGACCAGCGCCAGAACGCTCGGCAAAACCGCGCCTTTCAGTGCGCCCATGATATCGAGATTAAAGAATTCTGAATGGCCGTTGGCATCGGTCAGAGAAGGCATGGCGAACAGGCCCTGATACTTCACCGCGGGATCGAAAATCAGGCCGATTATCGAAATCGCGATGATAACCAGCAGAATGCCGCCCGGCACGCGCAGTTTCTCAAGCCCGAAGATTACCGCCAGACCCAGCAGCGTCATCACGACCGGAAAGGAGGTAAAAGCGCCAAGAGTGACCGGCAGGCCGTCGAGCGGATTCTTGATAACCAGACCCACGCCGTTGGCCGCCACCAGTAGCAAAAACAGGCCGATACCAATACCGGTGCCATGCGCCACACCGGCGGGCAGATTACGCAGGATCCACGAACGAATCCCGGTAACGGAAATAATGCTGAACAGCACGCCCATCAAAAATACTGCGCCCAGCGCAACCGGCACGCTGATGTGCTGGCCGATAACCAGACTAAAGGCGGTGAACGCCGTCAGCGAAATCGCGCAGCCGATAGCCAGCGGCAGATTGGCCCACAGACCCATCAGCAGAGAGCCGAATCCGGCGACCAGACAGGTCGCGACAAACACGGCGGCTGGCGAAAATCCGGCCTTGCCCAGCATCGACGGCACGACGATAACCGAATAGACCATCGCCAGAAAGGTCGTCAGACCGGCGATGATTTCCTGACGCACGTTGCTGCCGCGCGCACTTATCGAGAAGAAAGCATCAAGCGATCCTTTAGGCGTCACGCTGCCGCCCGCTTGAGACTGTGGTTGAGACATGGTGGAGTCCTCTGAATGTGCTACTGAAATGCCTGCGTGGTCATTATGAAATCGTTTCTTGTCGTTCGCTTCCCTACCCGGCTAAAGGATGAATGCAGCCAATCTTCGGCGTGAACGTCGAAAATGGGCTGCATAAAGCCAGGGCAAACGCTTAACGCTCATCGCATACGGCGGTTTTTAAAAGTCGTGGATACGGCTAAGCAAACGATTATCCAGCTATTAATGCTCTGCTTTCAACTGTGTTAGCGATGTTTTTCAGATTTCCGTACGTTTTGAAGACATTTCGGCTAAAAAGTTGTGCTGGAATAACTTGCAGCGGGAGGTCGGGGCCGATTCCCGACCCCTTAACCTACAATATTCAGCGGCCAATCTGGTAGGGACCGCCCTGTTTCAATGCCTGCTGATAGGCGGGACGCGCTTGAATGGTTTTCAACCAGCGTTGCAGATGCGGGCATTTTTCGATGGGACCCCGCGAGGCCAGCGCTTCGATGGGGAAACTCATCTGGATATCCGCCGCACTGAAACGATCGCCTGCGAACCAGGCATTCCTGGTCAGGTGATCTTCAAGATAGGCCGCGTGGGTCGCGAGTTGTTTATCCAGAAACTGCTGCTGCACGCCTTTGCCGATGGCACCGGCGAGAGGACGAATAAGCAGCGGCACCGGGGGTTTTCCGAGCTTGCCGAAAATCAGCTTCATCACCAGCAGCGGCATCAGGGAACCTTCCGCATAATGCAGCCAATAACGATATTGCAGACGTGAAGGCGCATCGTCGGGCTTGAGCGCGCCCAGCGGGTCGTAGGTTTCCTGCAGATATTCGATGATGGCACCGGACTCGGCGATAACAAGATCACCATCCTGCAATACAGGGGATTTGCCCAGCGGATGAATCTTCTTGAGTGCGGGCGGTGCCAGCATGGTTTTTTCGTCGCGCTGGTAGCGCTCGATAGTATAAGGCAGCTGCAACTCTTCGAGCATCCACAGAATTCGTTGGGAACGCGAGTTGTTGAGGTGGTGAAGAATAATCATGCATTCCGCTCCAGAGTGTCGAGTCAAGTTTGCTGTTAACTATAGACTACGGCGCGGCGAGCCCGATTTAGCGTGGCGAAAGATCAGGCCACAGCGGTTTGACGGCGGCCATCAACGACGGCGTACCGCAGGCTATGGACAGATGACGAATGCCTTCATCGCCGAAATTGACCACCGTTTCCAGCCCGGCTTCCTGACACAATACAGCGCCGCCTGCAATGTCCCAAAGCGTGGTGCGGCGCTGGAGATGGCCGTCGAGAATGCCTTTTGCGGCGAACACCATCCCGACCGTCGTACAGTGATAGCAATGCACCGACCAGTCAGCTTCGCGCAGGCCGCGATAGAAGGCCGCCGCTTCGCCGAGCTTATCGTCTGCGCTGTCGCCAAGCGAAAGTACCTGCACGTCTGCAAAGCGGTTGTCACGGGTAAACGGCTTGCCGTTGAGGAAAATCCCCTTGCCACTTTCGGCAGCAAACAGCTCGTTCAGCACCGGCAACGCCACGACGCCCAGAACGGGACGATGACGTTCCACCAGCCCGAGCGAAACGCCCCACAGCGGCGATCCGCGCAGGAAATTGGAGGTGCCGTCGATAGGGTCGATAACCCAGCAGGCACGATCGCTCAACTGTCCGCCCATCTCTTCGCCGATAACAGGATAGTCTGGAAAATAATGACTTAGCTGCTGGCGGATGAAGTTTTCAACCGCCACATCCGCTTGCGACACAAAGTCTTGCGTCCGTTTACTGCTGACATCGATTTCATCGCGGCGCGAAAAGTAACCCAGCGCCAGTTCGGCCGCCTGTGCGGTAATCTGGCTGGCAATACGCAGACGTTCGGAAATGTCGGTTTTCATCATTCGTGTCCTTTTCTGTTCATCGACAATGCCACCCTCCTGCCACGGCAGACGGAAGCCAGATTGCCGAGCCACGGTACAAAGATCCGCAGAGCAAAATGTGTTTACAGGGAAAGTAACATTACATGGCTTTGTGACCGTTTGGCCCATAAATGATGAACAAAAAATGACAGCAAATTGTCGGCCCGTTTGTGATGTTCAGAAAGCAGACAGCGCTATATAATAAAAAATACAACGTATAACGAGGTTTTCCCTTGAACACTTTTCTAGAAAAATTCCCCGCCAGAGGCAAGCTTGTATCGTGCATGGTACTGGGTACCTTATTAAGTCTGAGCGCTTTTTCCTCGATGGCGGCAAGACAGATAACCGATCAACTGGGGCGTCAGGTAACGATACCGGATCAGGTTGACCGCGTCGTCGTGCTGCAACATCAAACGCTCAACTTGCTGGTGCAGCTCGATGCCACCTCAAAAATCGTGGGTGTCATGGCTAACTGGAAGCAGCAACTCGGCGACGGTTATGCGCGCCTTGCGCCCCGCTTGCTGAAAACGCCGGCGCTGGGGGATTTAACCCACGTCGATTTGGAAAGCCTGGTTGCTCTGCATCCTCAGGTCGTTTTTGTCACCAACTATGCGCCCAAAGAGATGATTGAGCAGATTTCGCAGGCCGGAATCGCGGTCGTGGCTATCTCGTTACGCGAAGACAAACCGGGTGAAGCCGACAAGATGAACCCGGAGATGACCGATGAGGAACAAGCTTATAATCAGGGACTTAAAACTGGCATTACGCTGATTGGCGAAGTGGTGAATCGCCAGAAACAGGCGGCTGCACTGATTGACTACACCTTCGCCCAGCGCAAACTCGTGAGCGATCGTCTGCAATACCTTCCCCCGCAGCAGCGGATTCGGGTCTATATGGCCAATCCCGATCTCGGCACCTATGGTTCCGGAAAATACACCGGCCTGATGATGAATCATGCAGGCGCGCTTAACGTTGCGGAATCGACGGTCAAGGGATTCAAGCAGGTCAGCATGGAACAGGTGATCGCCTGGGATCCGCAGGTGATTTTCGTGCAGGATCGCTATCCGAGCGTCGTCAGGGCGATCTCGCAAGATCCCAAATGGCAGACGATCGACGCGGTTAAACACCACCGCGTCTACCTGATGCCGGAATACGCCAAGGCGTGGGGCTATCCAATGCCCGAAGCGCTGGCGATTGGCGAACTGTGGATGGCGAAAAAGCTTTACCCGCAAAAGTTTGCCGACGTGGATATGCAAAAACAGGCCGATGCCTATTATCAGCGCTTTTATCATACCGATTATCGGGAAAACACGCCCGCAACCGGTGAGCCAAAAACCTGATGACGACGCTCAAGGTGTTGGCCGCGGGCAGTCTGCGGCCCGTGTGGCAACCGCTGATGGAAAGCTTTCGGCAAAGTAGCGGAATCAAAGTGCTGACCGATTTTGGTCCGGCCGGTCTGCTGCGCCAGCGTATCGAGCAGGGAGAAAGGGTCGACCTCTTTGCGTCCGCCAATTTGGCGCATCCGCAAAGTCTGCTGGCACAGGGCGTCGCGCAACGCGTCGAGGTGTTTACCTATAACCGATTGTGCCTGACGGTGGCAAAGGACAGGGTCGCCGATGACCTGCTGTGGCTCGATGTCTTGCGCCATCCCGATGTCCGGGTAGGCACCTCTACGCCCCATGCCGATCCTTCCGGGGATTACACCTGGCAGCTGTTCGACAACATCGAAAAAACGCACGCCGGGGTTGGCGAAAGGCTGCGGCAGACAGCGCTGCCGTTGGTGGGTGGCCCGCACAGTGCTGCGGTGCCGCCAGGCGAGCTTGCGGCGGCGTGGCTTGTTCGCAGCGGGCAATGCGAGGCGTTTATTGGTTACGCCAGCTATGCCCGCAGGCTGGCAGCCTGTGCCGATGTGCGAGTGCTAGATATTGCGCAGGCGTACAATGTTCGCGCGGAGTATGCCTTTGCGCAGTGTCACGAGCGGGCAGCACCGCTGTCTCAATTTCTTTTAACGACAGCGGTGAGGGAGAGGTTACGGCTGGAAGGTTTTGGCTAGGTGCCTACTCGCGTTTCTTTCAACGCGCGCTGGCGATCGTAGTATTCATCTTCGGCGGCGGTGATTTCGTCCAGCAGAGAGTCAACGTCGGCGGTATGCGTTTCTTCGGCAAAATCACCGCTCAGAATGCTTTGCGGGGTCAGTTTACCCTCTTCATACAGCGCCCAAATCTCTTTGGCGTAGCGCGTTTTCAGCAGCTGCGGCGCAAACTGGCCGTAAAAATCGGTCATGTTGTTGACGTCGCGCTCGAACATGGATTCCGCGTGGTTATTGGCGGAGGCATCGACGGCCTGTGGCAAGTCGATAATCACCGGCCCCTGCGCATCGAGCAACACGTTGAATTCGGACAGGTCACCGTGAACAATCCCGGCGCACAGCATACGCACGATATTGCGGATCATTATCTCGTGCCCTTCCAGCGCTTCCTGCTCGGTAAAGGTGACATCGCTCAGGCGCGGTGCCACCAGCCCTTCACCGTCGGTGATAAGCTCCATCAGCAGCACGCCATCAAGGCAGATATAAGGCTGCGGCACACGTACACCCGCATTGGCTAAACGAAACAGCGCATCAACCTCGGCGGTCTGCCAGGTCTCTTCCTGCTGCTTGCGACCAAATTTAGAGCCCTTTTGCATCGCACGCGCACTGCGGCTGTTGCGTACCTTGCGCCCTTCCTGATACTGAACGGCTTGCTTGAAGCTCCGCTGGGTGGCCTCTTTGTAAACCTTGGCGCAACGGATTTCCTCACCGCATAAAACGGTGTACACGTCGGCTTCTTTGCCACTCTTCAGTCGACGGACCACATCATCGATCAGGCCGTCATCCACCAGAGGTTGGATTCTATTTGGGATTTTCATGCAGCCTTGTACCTTATTTATGCGTGCGAGGGAATCACCCCGCACGAAATTCCTTTGATCCTGCGCTGTTGCCACCTTTAAGACGGCCTAATGAGTCCAGTTTATCGTAGTCAAACCCCACTGCATACTTTCCAAGCAGAGATCTTTTGACATTAAGATAAACCGATAGGCATTGCTGAATAAGGAGAGGATAACAGGCTGAGGTTTCGGGGGAAAACCGGATGTCCGTGCTGAAGGTCAGCGGCTCTGGCGAAGGGTCGAGGGCGCGACGCCCCGCAGGGATTTAAAGCGGTTGCTGAAGTGACTGGGAGAGCTGAAACCGCAGTCGAGTGCGATGGTGGTAATATCCAGATTGCTGTTTCGCAACAAATTTTCGGCCCGAATCAGGCGTGCATTCATGACATATTGATGCGGAGCCACGCCCATCGACTGCTTGAACATCCGCGCGAAATGAAATTCGCTTAATTCGGCCACGGCGGCCAGCTCGCAAAGCTGCAAGGAAGAAGACAGATTACTGTGAATCGCCTCTTTCACCCGATTTAAAACGGTCGGCGACAGGCCGCCACGCAACGTCGGCAATGCCCATTGGAGTTGGGTGTAATGCCGCGCCAGATGGGTCACCAGGAGGTGAGTCGCCGTACTCAGCATCAGTCGATTGCTGTTTTCCTGCCACTGACAGCTCAGCAAAAAGTGGCGATAAAGCTGGGTAATCTGCGCATCTTCCCGGAAAACCTGTTCATCGACCAGAATAGACGCCGGACTGCGATCCCATGTCTGTTCTATCACCTGTCGCAAATGCGCGTCGGTACAATATAAATGCACGAAAGAGAGATCGCCGCGGACATCCCAGCTTGAGACGTTATGTTTCGGCATCAGGCAAAAACGATCCGGCCCGCCCCCGTTTCGCCAGCCCGATTGCGTTTTGTGATAACACTCGTAGCCGTCGGCGATGTAAAGACTCAGGGTGTGGTGATCGGGGTCTTCCTGCGTCACGGTATCGTTCTTGGTTCGACCAGGCCGCCAATTGCATACCCGAGCCAAGCTGCACGCTGTCATGCAAGACAGCCTGATGCTTTTTCAGCGTTTCAAAGGCCTGGTAGCGATGGGGCATGGCGTACTCTCCCGATTAACGAATAGCGTTAGTGTAATGTTTAGCAGGGGTCGAGCGCGAGCGCGCACGCCGTGTCGGGGATAAAAAAGCGCAAGAATGTGCAACTGTCCGCAAGTTGATGCAGGCGAAGTCAACGGGCAAAGGGAATAATCGCCGCAGATTCCCTTTTCAGCCAGGACACGCCATGAACGCGCTTCTTTATATTTCCGTCATTCTTATCTGGGGCACCACCTGGTTTGCCATCTATCTCCAGCAGGGCGAGGTGGCGGCCACCGTTTCAATTTTCTACCGCTTCCTGCTGGCTTCCCTGTTGATGCTGGTCGTCCTGCTTGCCACGCGCCGCCTGCGAAAACTGGCCATGAAAGATCACCTCTTCTGCATGGCACAGGGCTGCTGCGTATTTGCCTTTAATTTCTACTGTTTCTACCATGCTGCGGCCTATATCAGCAGCGGGCTGGAATCGGTCATTTTTTCGATGTCGGTCCTGTTCAACGCCTTCAACGGTAGGCTGTTTTTCCGCCAGAAACTGTCTCCGGCGCTGCTTCCCGCCTCCTTTCTCGGGCTGGCAGGCATTGTGACGCTGTTCTGGCACGACTTGAGCGCCACTCACCTTGCACCGGAACTGCTCAAAGGCATCGGCCTGAGTCTTCTCGGCACCTACGGCTTCTCGCTCGGCAATATGATAAGCACTCGTCACAAGCAGCACGGGCTGGACGTCGTGAGCACCAACACTTACGCGATGGGCTATGGCGCGGCCGTGATGGCCCTGCTCAGTCTGGCTCAGGGGGCATCGTTCGCCATCGAATGGACCGCCGCCTATACCGGATCGCTGGTGTATCTGGCGGTGTTTGGATCGGTTATCGGGTTCGGCATCTATTTCAGTCTGGTAGGCCGCATCGGTGCCAGCCAGGCCGCCTACAGTACCTTGCTGTTTCCGCTGGTGGCACTGACCGTCTCAACTTTTTATGAAGGCTATCAATGGCATACCAATGCCGTCATCGGCCTGATCCTTATCTTTATGGGCAATCTGGTGATGTTCTACCGTCCGCGCTGGCTGACTCAGCGTCAAAAACCCGCCACCGCCTGATATCACACACCGCGCTCATGCGATCCTTGTTGCCAATCGAAATCGGCGAGGATCGCAGCGATCGTCTGCTTCATGTTAACCACCGCCGGATCCCGCAGCGCATCGCGTCGCCAGCCCAGATTTATGCCGTAGGCGGGCATGGCGACAGGGGGCTGAATCAGCCGCAAAGGATGGTATTTCGCCAGTGTGCGCGCGGCGTGCAGCGGGATTGTCGCCAGCGCATCACTGTCGAGCAGTAAATAAGGCAGCGCAGAAAAATGGGTGGTCGAGGCGCGAACGGTGCGTTTTAATCCCTGTGGAATCAACACTTCATCCACCATTCCCACAAAGCCACCCGATGACACCAGCAGATGCTGGCGTTTCAGGAAAGCTTCCAGGGTCAGCCGCTGCCCGGCGTCGATTTCATCGGCATCGAGCGGCTGGCGTGCATCCAGAAGACAGGCGTAACGCCCCTCTCCCAGCGTCTCGCTGCCGATGGCCGCCGACGTGAAACCGCCCGAGGCTATCGCCAAATCGACCTCGCGATTCATCAGCATGTCGCCCACGATGCGGCTGTGCGTCTGACGAAACACGATGCGCAGACCGGGCATCTCGTGCTCGAGCTTGTCGATAAACTGTTTGCCGAGCGCAAGTTCGAAATCGTCCGACAGCCCAAGGCTTAGCGATCGTCCCGCATAACCCGCCCGCGCGCCCGTCACCCATTGCAGGCTTTGCCGACACTTGTCCAGCGCCTCGCTCACCAGCGGTTTCAGCTCGTTGGCACGCAGCGTAGGCGACAACCCCCGCCCCGTGCGGACAAACAGATGGTCGCCATAAAGACGACGCAAGCGCCCCAGCGCAGCACTCACCGCCGACTGGGTCAAGCCGAGACGCACCGCCGCACGGCTGGCGCTGCCCTCTTCATGCAGCGCTTCCAGCACTTTCAACAGGTTGAGGTCGATGGCCTCGATATTAACGCTATCAATATCAGTCATAAATGAATGGGCATGGATTAATGTCGGAATTTGACCAGAATAGAAATTCACCTTCCTCGAGTCGAGATAATTTTATGCCCACGTCTATCGTCGCCGCCTTGCAAATCGGTTCCGCCCCGCAGGGGAAAGCCGCAACACTTGAAACTATTTTGTCATGGGAACAAGAGATTACCGCTTCCGGCGCAGCCCTGGTGGTGATGCCCGAAGCGCTGCTCGGGGGTTATCCCAAAGGGTCGATTTTCGGCACGCGGCTGGGTTATCGACTCCCGGAAGGTCGTGAAGAGTTCGCCCGCTATGTCGACAATGCCATTATCGTTCCCGGTGAAGAGACAGAGGCTCTGTCCGGGTTATCAACGCGTACCGGAGCCAGTCTGGTGATTGGCGTTATCGAACGCAGCGGCTCGACCCTTTACTGCACCTCGCTGTTTATCGAGCCGGAGAAAGGCGTGGTCGCCAGGCACCGCAAGCTGATGCCGACCGGAACGGAGCGGCTGATCTGGGGACAGGGCGATGGCTCGACGCTGCCCGTCATCGATGCCAGGGCGGGCCGTCTCGCAAGCGCCATCTGCTGGGAAAATCACATGCCGCTGCTGCGCATGGCGATGTACGGCAAGGGCGTGGAAATCTGGTGCGCGCCTACGGTCGACGAGCGCGATATCTGGCAATGTTCGATGCGCCACATCGCGCATGAAGGCCGGATGTTTGTAGTCAGCGCCTGTCAGTATCAGCCTTCCCCTGCGCAGCAAGGCACGGTCGTTAAACATTGGGACGATGAAAGACCGCTGATAAACGGCGGCTCGGTGATTGTCGGCCCGCTCGGCGATGTGCTGGCGGGTCCTCTAAAAGGTGAAATCGGCCTGCTGGTCGCCGAAATCAATACCGACGATCTCGTGGGTGCGCGCTACGACTTTGATCCTGTTGGCCACTATGCCCGTCCCGATATTTTCCGTCTGCACGTCGATGAGCGCACAAAAAGAATGTGAGCTATCTTGGGGATTAAAGGAGACAGGCAGTAAAGCGCCCAGGTCTACCCTGCAGAGGGCAGAGACGAGGGCCTGCCGAGACCTTAAACTATCCCGCCATTCACGCGTAAAATCTGGCCGTTGACCCACGCGCCGTCCGGGCCGGCAAGGAAGGCGACAGTCGCGGCGATATCCTGCGGTTCGCCCAGCCTTTCCAGCGGGGCGAGTCTTGCGATATGTTCCACCCACTGCGGCGACTTTCCGTCGAGGAAAAGATCGGTGGCCGTCGGCCCCGGCGCAATCACGTTGACCGTAATATTGCGGCCACGCATTTCGTTGGTAAAGACTTTGCTCATGGCTTCGACCGCGGCCTTGGTGGCGGCATAAATACTGTATGACGGCTGGTAAAGGCCCACCACACTGCTGGAAAAATTGATCACCCTGCCGCCGCTGCGCAGCCTTTTTCCCGCTTCACGCAACGTGTTGAACGTGCCTTTAAGATTGATATCCATATGTTTATCGAAGGCGTTATCGTCCGTATCAACCAGCGGAGCAAGCGTCATGATGCCCGCATTGTTGACCAGCACATCGATGCCACCAAATGCCTGCTCGGCGTCGTCGAATAACGTGCGTACCGATGCCGCATCACTGACATCTGCCTGCGCGGCGATGGCCCGTCCGCCTGCCTGTTCAATTTTACTTATCAGGGCTTGCGCTTCGTCGGCGCTGCGCACGTAGTTGATGATGACGACGAAGCCGTCTTTCGCCAAACGTTGGGCAATCGCCGCGCCGATACCGCGTGAACCGCCGGTGACCAATGCCACTTTTTGTGCAGATGATTGAGCTGTCATAGGTGAATCCTCGTAAGGGGTAATCGTTTAATCAAGATTGATGATGAAATCATGCCTGATTGACGCTTTCGAATAATCCCCTACTATTCGTTATCACTATCCGAAAAAAACGAACAAAAAAGGTCGCCGATGGACAAACTCGACAGTATGAAGCTGTTTACGCGCGTGGTTGAGTTACGCAGCTTCACGCAGGCGGCGGAAAGTCTGCATCTCAAACGTTCTACAGCTACCGACGCCATCAAGCAGCTGGAAACACGTCTCAATGTCAGGCTGCTGCAACGCACGACACGCTTAGTCAGACCCACACTCGACGGCGAAGCCTACTATCAGCGCTGCCTGCGGATTCTGGCCGAGGTGGAAGATGCCGAAATGGCGTTCGCCGATGCCAGGCCAAAGGGGCTGCTGCGTATCGACGTCAACCCGGCGCTGGCACGCCATTTTATCTTCCCCGGTGTGGCGCGGTTTTTAGCAATGTATCCCGACATTGAACTGGCTATCAGCGAAGGCGACCGGCTGGTGGATTTGGTGCGTGAGGGCATCGACTGCGTGATCCGCGTCGGCGAACTGCAAGACAGCGATATGGTGGCTCGTTCGCTCGGCCACTTTCAGGAAATAACCTGCGCCAGTCCTGCCTATATCGCGCAGTGGGGCCTGCCTCGCACCCTTGACGAGCTGCAAAAAAATCATCAAATGGTGGGATTCCGCTCCAGCGCCACGGGCGATATCTTGCCGCTGAATTTTATTCTCGACGGCAGGCCGCAGCGGTTGACGCTCGCCACCAGCCTGACGGTGAGCGGTTCCGAAAGCCTGAAAGAGGCGGCAAGACGCGGATTGGGGATTATTCAGGTGCCGCATTATGGCGTGGCGGACGATTTGCAAAGCGGTGCCCTGAGGCGGATTCTGGAGGATATTCCGGCGGGATCGCTGCCTGTTTCCCTGCTTTACCCGCGAAATCGTCAGCTTTCGCCAAGGGTGCGCGTTTTTATCGACTGGATGGTTAAAGCCTTTACTCTGGGCAATACTTGAGAGCGACGCCTATTGTCTGACAACGCATTGCGCGTGCAGACTTTACGAATCCCCCACCCCGTGGAGCTTGTATGACCGAAGGATCTTCAACCGTCTTTTTACACATCGGCAAGGAAGCAACGCAAGTCACTGTCGACGGCGTCCTGCATCCTCTTGCACTAGGTTCGACACTGATTTCACTGGGCTATTTCCGGCATCAACCGCCAACGCCGGACGAAATGGAAACCGCGATCATGGTCGTTGAAGACGAAGTGACGCGCCTGCGCCATGACATCACCCCGCACGCGTGTCTTCACAGCGAAGACAATGCTATTCGAGCCATTGCGCGGCTTGCAGGTATCGCCGAAGACGAGGAAATGCACCTTTCGCTGGATGCCGTCGAGCGCACGTTTGATCGTCTGGCACTGGTTATCAATGGTCGTCCCGCCACTTTCGAAGGCTTTCCCGACGACAATGACTTTGCCGCCACGCTGCTTATTCTGCGCGAGTTTATGCATCATCTACAGTTTGCGGAAATCGTGGTGAAGGGGACAAAATTCGAGTTACCCGATCCATCGCTTTCCCACTGAAAACCTGAACCTTCGAGCGAGAAAAATGGGCGCAGGTTATCCTTTTAACTGGCTCAGGCGGCTTCTGGTGCGCTGAATATCTTCCTGCACCGCGCCCGCAGTAATGGCCTCGAGTGAATGATCGCTCAGAAGAAAAAGCTGACAGTGCTGATCATAGAGTACGTCGATGACGTTGATAAAGCGCTGCTGAACGGCCGGAGATTCGTTTTGCAAAAGCGGTACGTCCTCAATTATCCAGCGGCGATAATGTTCACATAACGCCAGATAGTCCATGACTGCAGTCGGCATGGCGCATAAATCATGAAAAGAGAAATGCAGGAATTCGCCGGGCGTCGAGCGCACTTTGAGGCTACGATGCCCGACCGCCAGGGATTGCGTCTCCTTCCCGGCCATCGGCAAGCCATATTCACGCCGCTTTATAGCATTTGCAGGAGAAATAAATACGCCCTCGCAGAAGGGTGTCAGCTTATTCGCGCCGAGAAGTCGATAATCTTGGCCGCCTTCCAGCGACATGACTTTCATAGACTGTTTTATCAGATTGATGGCCGGAATAAATCGGTCGTGATAAAGCGGGTTCGACAGCAACTGATCTGGCGGATAGTTGGACGTTGCCACGAAAATAATCTCTTTTTCCACAATCAGTTCGATCAACTTTTTCACCAGCATGGCGTCGCCGACGTCGTGCAAATGCAGCTCGTCGAAACACAGTAACCGGCAATCACCCAGCTGAAGTGCCAACACTGCGTCAAGACTACGATTCGGATTGGTGGGATCGTTTAATCTTTTGTGTAGCTCACGCAGAAAGTCGTGGAAATGCACCCGGCGTTTGTTTTCTACCGGCGCGACGGCGAAAAAGCTGTCGACGATAAAGCTTTTTCCTCGACCCACTTTGCCCCAGATATACAGGCCGCGATGCGGAGCATGCGTCTTTTTGAACAGTCGAAACTGGATGGAAGAGACGGGTTTAATCAGGGCATCCAGGCTCAAGACCACCTCGCGTTGAGATTCGTCGAGCACTATCTGATTTACAGCAGCTTTTTCGGCCATCAGCTGCTGGAAACTGAACACACACTCCTTGTTGATCATCTCGCCTTTCCCGATCGCCTTCGATCTCAACGATCTTGATTAAATTATGTAAAATTTACTTTACGGTCACCATGACACCAATAAAAAAGCTTACGCCAAATTTTGACTAAAAAAACCCCGCCAAGGCGGGGTTCTATTTCTAAACTCGCAGCATGGCGGGTTCGGAACAGGAAATTTTAAACGGCTTTCTTAGAAAGGAATGTCGTCGTCAAAATCCATTGGCGGTTCGTTGCTTTGTGCAGGGGTATTGTTGTTCTGCGCCGCCGGACGTGATTGCTGACCGCCGCTGAACTGATTACCGCCCTGTGGCTGCTGAGGCTGACCCCAACCGCCCTGCTGGCCGCCCGAAGACTGACCTGCCTGGCCGCCGCCTGCAGGAGCACCGCCGCCCGCACGACCGCCCAGCATTTGCATGGTGCCGCCAACGTTGACAACGATTTCAGTGGTGTATTTTTCAACGCCAGCCTGATCGGTCCATTTACGGGTCTGCAATGCGCCTTCGATATAAACCTGAGAGCCTTTACGCAGGTATTCGCCCGCAACTTCTGCCAGCTTGCCAAACAGCACAACGCGGTGCCATTCGGTTTTCTCTTTCTGCTCGCCGGTCGCCTTGTCGCGCCAGCTTTCTGACGTTGCCAGGGTGATATTGGCAACAGCACCGCCGTTAGGCATGTAGCGGACTTCGGGATCCTGACCCAGATTCCCAACCAGAATCACTTTGTTTACGCCTCTGCTGGCCATGTCGACTCTCCTGATGAGTTAATTTTATCTAGTATAAACGATCAATTTTAGCATGGGCAGATTCTAGATAATACCTTAGATACCGATCCAGATAATGTTTACAGAGTCGACAAGCTTGCATCTTTATACTGGATATCCATTCAGGTTTTTTTGTGTCATACTTACTCGTTTCGTACTTTCTGTGCCCAATTTTCTGATTCAGATGCAGTGACTGGGGCGGATATACCCGATTCAATCGGTAAACGGGTATCCACATCCCTACGCGCATCACGGACAGTCACCGGCACGGTGAGCTTTCAAGTTATTCCGGGAATGATGAATGGATAAGATCGAAGTTCGGGGCGCACGTACCCATAATCTCAAGAATATCAACCTGATTATTCCGCGCGACAAACTGATTGTTGTCACCGGATTATCCGGATCTGGCAAGTCCTCACTCGCTTTTGACACCCTGTATGCCGAAGGGCAGCGCCGTTACGTCGAATCCCTGTCGGCCTATGCGCGCCAATTTTTATCCTTGATGGAAAAACCGGACGTCGACCACATTGAAGGATTGTCACCGGCGATTTCCATTGAACAGAAATCAACGTCACATAACCCGCGATCGACGGTCGGCACCATCACCGAGATCCACGACTACCTGCGTCTGCTATTCGCCCGCGTGGGTGAGCCGCGCTGTCCCGAACATGGTGTGCCGCTGGCGGCACAGACGGTCAGTCAGATGGTCGATAACGTGCTGTCGCAGCCTGAAGGTCAGCGCCTGATGCTGCTGGCACCTATCATTAAAGATCGTAAAGGCGAACACACCAAGACGCTGGAGAATCTGGCTGCGCAGGGGTATATCCGCGCCCGGATCGACGGCGAGGTCTGTGATCTCTCCGATCCTCCCAAGCTCGAATTGCAGAAAAAACACAGCATTGAAGTGGTCGTAGACCGTTTCAAAGTGCGCGACGATCTCGCACAGCGTCTGGCGGAGTCCTTCGAAACGGCACTGGAACTTTCCGGCGGGACTGCCGTAGTCGCCGATATGGATGACCCGAAAGCGCCCGAAATGCTGTTCTCCGCCAACTTTGCCTGTCCGGTTTGCGGCTACAGCATGCGTGAGCTTGAGCCACGCATGTTCTCGTTCAACAACCCGGCCGGCGCCTGCCCAACCTGTGACGGTCTAGGTGTACAGCAGTTCTTCGACCCTGAACGCGTGATTCAGAATCCGGAGCTGTCACTGGCCGGTGGTGCGATTCGCGGCTGGGATCGCCGTAATTTCTACTATTTCCAGATGCTGCGTTCTCTCGGCGAGCACTATAAATTCGATGTCGAATCGTCGTTTAATGACCTGAGTCAGGACGTGGTTCACGCTATTCTGCACGGTTCGGGCAAGCAGACCATCGAGTTTAAATATATCAACGATCGCGGCGACACCTCCGTGCGTCGTCACCCGTTTGAGGGCGTGCTGCATAATATGGAGCGCCGTTACAAAGAGACGGAATCCAGCGCGGTGCGTGAAGAGCTGGCGAAATATATCAGCAATCGCCCTTGCGCCTCCTGTAAAGGAACGCGTCTGCGCGAAGAAGCGCGTAACGTCTTCGTTGAAGAAACGACTCTGCCTGAAATTTCTGATTTCAGCATCGGTCATGCGATGGATTTCTTCCTCGGCATGAACCTCAGCGGTCAGCGCAAGCAGATTGCCGAAAAGATTTTGAAAGAAATCGGCGATCGTCTGCGATTCCTGGTCAATGTGGGGCTAAATTATCTGTCTCTGTCGCGTTCAGCCGAAACGCTGTCCGGCGGCGAGGCCCAGCGTATTCGTCTGGCAAGTCAGATTGGCGCGGGTCTGGTCGGCGTGATGTACGTGCTGGATGAACCTTCGATTGGTCTGCATCAGCGCGATAACGAACGTCTTCTGGAAACGCTGATTCATCTTCGCGACCTCGGAAATACCGTTATTGTGGTCGAGCATGACGAAGACGCGATTCGCGCCGCCGACCATATTATCGATATCGGTCCGGGTGCCGGTGTTCACGGCGGTGAAGTCGTGGCAGAGGGTACGGCGGAAGATATCATGGCGAAGGAAGAGTCGCTGACCGGACAGTTCCTTTCCGGAAAACGCGAAATTTCCGTCCCCGCGCAGCGCGTTCAGGCCGACGCCACCAAAGTGTTGAAACTGATGGGGGCCACGGGCAACAACCTGAAAGATGTCACACTTACGCTGCCGGTGGGCCTGTTCACCTGTATCACCGGTGTTTCCGGTTCAGGTAAATCGACGCTCATCAACGATACGCTGTTCCCGCTGGCGCAGCGTCAGCTGAATGGCGCGACCATCGCCGAAGCAGCGCCGTACCGCGACATTCAGGGTCTGGAACATTTCGATAAAGTCATTGATATCGACCAGAGCCCCATTGGCCGTACGCCGCGCTCCAACCCTGCGACCTATACCGGCATCTTTACGCCGGTGCGTGAACTCTTTGCCGGTGTGCCGGAATCGCGTTCGCGAGGTTATACGCCGGGTCGCTTCAGCTTCAACGTGAAAGGCGGTCGTTGCGAAGCCTGTCAGGGTGACGGCGTTATCAAGGTTGAGATGCACTTCCTGCCCGATATCTACGTGCCTTGCGATCATTGCAAAGGCAAGCGCTACAACCGTGAAACGCTTGAAATCAAGTACAAGGGCAAGAGCATTCACGAAACGCTGGACATGACTATCGAAGAGGCTCGCGAATTCTTCGACGCGGTTCCTGCGCTGGCTCGCAAACTGCAAACCCTTATCGACGTGGGCCTGTCCTACATTCGTCTGGGTCAGTCGGCGACCACCCTGTCCGGCGGTGAGGCGCAGCGTGTGAAACTGGCGCGCGAGCTGTCGAAACGGGGTACGGGCCAGACGCTGTATATTCTCGATGAGCCGACCACCGGTCTGCACTTCGCCGATATTCAGCAGCTGCTTGAGGTTCTGCACCAACTGCGTGATCAGGGCAATACCATCGTGGTTATCGAACACAACCTCGACGTTATCAAGACGGCCGACTGGATTGTCGATTTAGGTCCCGAAGGCGGTCAGGGCGGCGGTCAGATTCTGGTTTCCGGAACCCCTGAAACCGTTGCCGAATGCAAAGAGTCGCACACGGCGCGCTTCCTGAAGCCGCTGCTCGAGCGACATACGCACAAGGTCAAGAAAACGGCCTGACAGCGTATTCATCCTGCCTAAAGTAAAAAAGCGAGTCTTCGGACTCGCTTTTTTTATCTCCGGCAATCACGGCTGTCAGTTAATAGAGGCTGTCGATAACCTGAACCCCTTTTTGTTTCAATGTCTCGTCAATCCAGCCCCTTGGCGGTTCTCCCGTTTGCGCCAACCGGAAATTCTGATTATCGATGATTAAGTAAGCCTGTGCAGCAGCCAGAATCTCTGCCGCATCCTGACGGGGAATAATGATGACGCCGTCTGCGTCACCCAGCACGATATCGCCTGGCGACACATGAATCTTTCCGCAGGCTATCGGCACATTGATCTCCCCGGACCATCCTTGAAAGGCCCGCCCGGCGTATGTCCTGCGGCATACATATGAAAATCCATTTTCGAAATACCCTCGATATCTCGAATAGGCGCATCCAATACGATGCCTTCAATGCCTCGATGACGTGAATACGTGGTCATGACTTCACCCATCAGCGACTGACTGCGGTCCCCTTCGTTGGACAAAATAATAATGTCGTTTTTGCCCGCCATATCGATGGCTTTGTGCAGCATCAGATTATCACCGGAACGCGATTTCACCGTCAGGGCCAGGCCGCACATTACGGGCCGTGAAGGATTACTCATTAATTTTATGTCACTGGAAAGCGCAGGCAGCCTGCTCATACAATCCGCGACCACAGCGGCCGGCAGTTCACGGAATGCTTCCAGATATTGCGCGGCTTCCAGATTTCTTTTCAGGAAAATACGGTTTCCGATAGTCATGGCAACTCCTGTTATATTCAGTCTCGTTTGAGAGAATCAGCTAATATCTGAGGTTCATGAGGATTATCTTTAGTGAAGGCCCCCGTGAGAGGCGTGCCGTCGACCGCATCGTAATAACGCAAGGCTTCGGGCTTTATCCACCGCTGAACACGGGAAGGCATATCAAAACCGATAAGCAGAATGACCACGAACGTCAGTGTGAACGACAGACCGCCGAGCGCGGTGCCCAGTGAATAGTTGCTGGCGATAAATGCCCCTAATACCGGTGCCAGCGCGCCACCCAATGACCCGATGTTATAAATGAAGCCAAGATTGGCCGCGCGTTCATCGATATCAAAATACCCGCTGATCATTTTTGCCAGTAATCCCCCAACGCCCTGACTAAACAGTTGTTGCAGGAATATCAGCACGCAGAGCAGCCAGACATGGGTATCTGTCAGGGTGAAGACCGGTATGATGAGCACCTGTGCGGCGAGTAAACTGATGACATAGGTTTTTCGTGTGCCCAGCCAGTCTCCTGCAATCCCTGCCACGCAACATCCCAATCCCATCCCGAAGCGACTGAATGAAAAGACCAGCGCGACAATTTCAGGGGAATAATGCATATCGGTTTTGAGATAGGTAGGCAGCAGCGCGTGAATCGGCCAGCCATACAAGAAAACGCAGAGTATGATGACCGTGAGCATAATACTCGTCGGCCATCTTTGCCCGCCACTTTGTCTAAGAAAACTAATAAAAACAAATGCAATAAATATTGTCAGCAATGCCATTATCCAAAAGGCCGTTGGATGGCTAAAACAAAAATAGAGCGCTATCGAGGCAATAATAGAGAGGGACACATTAATGAAATTAACTTTTTGACTGCCACTGCGATAAAGAATATCCACCATCGTTTTAACGGGTTGTTTATTTGCCCGGCGATTATTTTCCCATTCTTCTGCCTCTGGAATGGCACGCCTTAGCCAGAGCGCATAAAAGACGGGAATAATGCCGATATAGAAGAGTGAACGCCATCCGAATGTCGGAACGATAGCGCTATAGGCGACCACCGATAAAATGGCGCCTGCCGAAAATCCCGAATTAAGAAAAGCACTAGCCTTATTACGCATATCTTTGGGCCAGGTTTCGATAACATATGCAGAGCTTGTTCCGTATTCGCCCGCCATGCCAACTCCGACGACAATCCTTGCAATAAACATCACGCTATAATTGGGTGCCATACCACAGGCAAGCGGTTCCGCCGGCAAATAATAAAATGCTGGTAATCATTGCGCTTTTACGCCCAAATCTATCGCCCATTGCCCCCAAGGCCAATCCACCAAACCAGCGCAGAATAAATGCCGCCGAAATTAACGCCGCTCCTTCGAGCGTGGTTAAATGAAACTCAGCCATTATTTCCGTGAGCACCAGAGTAATAATGACAAAATCAAACCCATCCAGTAAATAACCCATCCATGCGGCCCAGAATGCCTTCCATTGCGCTCGAGTCACACGGCGATACCATGGCAGGAGAACAATTTCATTATTCATAGTTAACCCTTTTTCACGTCATGCAATTGAGGTAATAAAAAACAAGCGTAGGGTGCCCCGCCTAATAAATTAGGCTTCGTTTTATAAATTCGTGAATATGTTGACGGGAGTGAGCTTAGGTTATTTTTGCAGCAATGAAATGTGATGAATATCACCCTACCGGGTGTTACGGAATAATGTTACCTATTCTTTGATACGAGTCATTTTCCTTTCAGGCATTGAATTTCCGGTAGTTGAGTTAATCTTTCACGGGCGAAATCCCAAAAGGCTCTGACTTTCAGCGGCATACGCTGAATATTTTGCACCACCAGTTGAACCGGCAGCGGGAGGGGTTCGTAAGCAGGCAATAAACGCTGCAAGGTGCCGTCGGCCAAATCCTCCGCCACCTGATAAGACAGAAAGCGGGCAATGCCCTTGCCTGCGAGTACAGCAAGACGGCGCGTCTCGACATCGTTGAATAACAGATGCGGTGCCAACCTGATTCGCGGCCCTTCCTCGTGCGCTCCAAATCGCCATTCGTTAAACGTGTCGTAGGTACTGAGAATCGTTTGGTGATGCGCCAGTTCGGCGGGATGCTGAATAACCTCATAATCAGCCAGATAATCGGGGCTGGCGACCATCACGAGGTGAACTTCACCCAGCCTTCTTGCCACCTTGGAGGAGTCTTCGAGATGACCAATGCGCACCGCAATATCGACACCCTGCTCGATCAACTCAAGATTGCGATCGTTTAAATTAAGCTCGATCTGGATCTCGGGATGCAACGTCTGGAACTCCATCACCAACGGGGCAACGTGCCGACGCCCAAAGAGGACGGGTGCCGTGATACGCAGCAATCCTCGAAGCTGAGTCTCGGCGGTATCCTGCACTGCATCGTGATAATGGCTCAGCACGACGGCGGCGCGTTCGGCTAGACGAATTCCGGCTTCGGTCGGCGCTAATCGACGGGTTGTACGCTCCACCAGCCGCGCGCCAAAACGCTGCTCAAGCGATGCTATCGCGCGCGTTACCGCAGGTGCAGAGCGGCGCAGCCTTCGTGCCGCGCCCGACAGACTGCCCTGATTCAACACTTCCAGAAAGATAGTCAGTTCGTCCAGGCGATCCATGAATTATTCCATTGGGTGAAATTATCAATTTCAATCATCACGGATTTCATTCGCCTGTTGCAAGAGTAATCTACAGACTCATTCACAGGGAGAATCGCTATGACCACTTTAACGCTTTATGGCACGCCACTTTCAGGTCATGTTCATCGCGTGACGTTGCTGCTGCGTATGCTTGAGCTTCCACACGACTTTATCGAAGCCGGTGCGGACGTTCGCCAATCGCCGGAATTTAAAAAATTGAATCCGTGGGGGCAGATTCCGGTGTTGGTCGACGGTGAAACGGTTATCGCCGACAGCAACGCGATTCTGGTTTATCTGGTGAATACCTATGCGCCCGATACGCATTGGCTGCCGAAAAACGCGGTGGAGGCCGCGCTGACGCAGCAGTGGCTCGGCAAGGCTGCGGGCGAAATCCGTTATGGTGTGGCATCGGCCAGGCTTATCAAACAGTTCGGCACGGCTGAAGATTATGCTTCGGCGATAAACGTTGCCGGAAGATTTTTGCCGCAGCTTGAACAGCATCTTGCAGGTCGCGAATTTCTGGTCACTCCCCACGTGACTCTCGCCGATCTTGCCTGCTACACCTACGTGGCGCTGGCACCGGAAGGCGGCATTTCTCTTGATGCGTTTCCGGCCATCAAACAGTGGCTGGCGCGTATCGAAGCGCTGCCGGGTTTTATTGCCACGCCGCCCCTGCCCTTGCCCGAGCAAATCACTCTCTGAGGTGACGCCATGGACATCTTCCATCCCGATGAAAAACGTGCCCAGTCGATAGCCGGATTTATGCCTGGCACGCCGGGAATTTTTCCTGCGATGCCGCAGCAGCATCGCGATTTCTTTGCGGGACTGTCGCTGTTTTTCATCGCGACGGTAGATGCACAGGGTTGGCCGGTGGCCACGGTGCTCTGCGGGCCGCCCGGATTTATCAGTACGGTGGATAAATCCCATTTGCGGATCAATGCGCCACGTCGCGAAGACGACCCTGCGCTGGCGGCACTGAAAATAGGCAAACCGCTCGGGGCGCTGGGGCTGGATTTCTCCAATCGCCGCAGGAATCGGGTGAATGGCGACATTACCCGCATGGACAAGAATCGGCTGGAGATTGCGGTCAGGCAAAGCTTCGGCAATTGTCCGAAGTATATTCAGAGACGGGAAATGACGCCGTTCGCGCGACGACCCGGATCATGCGTTTCGCTCGACGGGCTGGATACCGGGGCGAAAGCAATGATTTTGTCTGCCGACACCTTTTTTGTCGCGACCCATGCCCACAACGAACTTGCCAGCGGCGGCGCGGATATTTCCCATCGCGGCGGCAAGCCCGGCTTCGTCAAAATCGAGGGCGATACGCTGTGGATCCCTGATTTCAGCGGCAATCGTTACATGAATACGCTCGGCAATATGCTGGCTGAACCGCGTGCTGCCTTGCTGTTTCTGGATTTTGACAGCGGCGACGTCTTGCACCTGCAAGGTCATACCTCCGTTAACTGGCAGCCAGACGACCGGCATAATGTCTTCGGAGCAGAGCGCTACTGGGGGCTGAAAATTACTCGCGCATGGCGCTTTCCGGCCATGCTGCCCTGCCGCGGCGCGTTGCTGGACTACTCTCCCGCCACGTTGTCGACCGGTGTCTGGGCAGAAAGGTAGCGACCCGTCACCCCGAAATAGCGTGACGCTTTTCTTCGGGCAGGCTGGACAGCACCAGCTGATAGGAACTGTCGATTAGCGCGTAGAATTGGGAATCCGGCAGATTTCCGTCGAGCAACACACTGTTCCAGTGCGCCTTGTTCAGGCAGTCGCAAGGGATGATTTCAGGATGTTGATGGCGGAGATTTTCCGCCGTCTGATGACTGGTTTTCAACGAAATGGCCGGATGCCCGTCGATATCGCGCAGCATGGCGAACATCACACCCGCCACCTTGACCTGGCTCGCCTGCCACGGGTTTTCTGCACTTTGGTGCGCGCCGGGCTTGGACAAACAGTAGTCCAGCAGTTGATCAGTGTTCATGTTTTTCACTCTTCCCTATGAGAATTGAAAGAGAAGTATAGCTGGACAAAAAACACTCAACTGCAAGACAGTTAACAAATCATAATCAATCTGCCGCCATTTTCGGGCAATCCCGCCAATTTGGCCGTGATTCAGGTGAATGCGCGCAGCCAACGCCGCTAGCGCACTTCGGGAGAAGCGCCAAGTAGGCCAAAGCCATGAGTGCGGTAGCAAGGCGGCAAGTTAATGAATCCCGATGAGCTGACTCACGTCAGTGATTCGGGTGAATGCGCGTAGCCAACGCCGCTACCGTGCTCAGGGGAAGGCCAAGTAGGCCAAAGCCATGAGTGCGGTAGCAAGGCGGCAAGTTAATGAATCCCGATGAGCTGACTCACGTCAGTGATTCGGGTGAATGCGCGTAGCCAACGCCGCTACCGTGCTCAGGGAGAAGGCCTATTCGCCTTGCAGAGTCACCACGAGCTTACGAGATCCCCCGTGATTGCGGTGTTCACACAGATAGATTCCCTGCCAGGTGCCGAGATTCAGGCGGCCATTGCTTATGGGGATGTTCAGGCTACAGCCCAGCAAGCTGCTTTTTAGGTGCGCGGGCATATCGTCACTGCCCTCGTAATCGTGCTGATACCACGGCTCATTCTCTTTCACCGCGCGATTGAAATAGCCTTCAAAATCCTGTCTTACGGTCGGATCGGCATTTTCGTTAATCGTTAAACCCGCCGAAGTATGCTGGATAAACACGTTACACATGCCGATTGAAAGCTGACGCATTTCCGGGAGTTGCTGGAGGATTTCATCGGTGACCAGGTGAAAACCGCGTGCGCGCTGTTTGAGTTTTAGCTCTTTCTGGAACCACATGACGTTCTCCTTTATTGATTAAGATCATTGAAAGTATAAACACATAAACTCGCCTTTTGATTTAACAAGACGGGCGGTCTATATTAATCCGATGACAATTGAAACGACAAAACCACGCCGTGGTCGCCCGCCGAAAGCCGGACGAGAGAACATTGATACCCGCGATTCGCTTATCCGAAGCGGAACCGCCGTGCTGACCGAACCAGGGCTTTGCCGCTGCGGGCATCGACGGCATCTTGCGTCAGGTTGGCGTGCCAAAAGGCTCTTTTTACTACTATTTCGAGAGTAAAGAGGCGTTTGGGCAGGCGATTATGGAAAATTATGCCCGCTTTTTTGCCCATAAGCTGGATAAGTGTCTGCTGGATGAACGTCTCTCTCCCTTGCAACGCATCGAGGCTTTTGTTGACGACGCCGTACGCGGCATGGCGAAGTATCAGTTTAGCCGCGGATGTCTGGTCGGCAACCTTGGTCAGGAAGTGGCGAACCTGCCGGCGAATTATCGTGAGCAGTTGCTGGCAATTCTAGCCGAGTGGGAACAGCGCCTGAGCCTGTGTTTACAAGCCGCGCAACGGGCCAACGAACTGGCTGCCACCGCCGACTGCGATGCCCTTGCCGCCTATTTCTGGACTGGTTGGGAAGGTGCGGTGATGCGCGCCAAGCTCAACGGCAACGCCGCGCCGCTCACTCAATTCATTCAGTTTTTCCTTGCCGGACTGCCGCGTGAGTTCCCCCATCCGTCGCCTATTGGAGTTAAAAATGTTTAAAGCCATTGTCATTGATAAAGCCAACGACCAGTATCAGACCGCCCTTAAAATGCTTGATGACAGCGACCTGCCCGCGGGTGAAGTACAGGTCGATGTGCATTATTCAACGCTGAATTATAAAGATGGATTGGCCATTACCGGCAGCGGCCCTATCGTGCGCAGTTTCCCTCTGGTTCCCGGCATCGATTTCTCGGGCATCGTCTCGAAAAGTACCCACCCTCTGTTTGCGGCAGGGGATCGCGTGCTGCTCAACGGTTGGGGATTTGGTGAAAAGGCCTGGGGCGGGTTGGCGCAAAAGGTCAGCATCGATGCGCGTTATCTTACGCCCATTCCGGCCGCCCTTAGCCTGAAAGAGAGCATGATCATTGGCACAGCGGGCTACACGGCGATGCTGGCGATTATCGCCCTCGAGAAGAATGGACTGACTCCTGAAAAAGGCCCTGTACTGGTCACCGGTGCCAACGGCGGGGTGGGCAGTTTTGCCATCGCCCTACTGTCTCGCCTGGGTTATCAGGTTGCCGCGTCGACCGGCAGGCAGAGTGAAACGGATTATTTAACCCGGCTCGGCGCCAGCGAAATTATTGATCGCCACACACTCGCCGAGGCGGGCAAGCCACTGCAAAAAGAGCGCTGGGCGGCCGCTATCGATTCCGTAGGAAGCCATACTCTGGCAAATGTCTGCGCCAGCATGAAGGAAAGCGGCGTAGTGGCAGCCTGCGGTATGGCGCAGGGGCTGGATTTTCCAGGTAGCGTCGCGCCCTTTATTTTACGAAATGTGACGTTGGCGGGGATCAACAGCGTTACGCGTTCGCCAGAAGAACCGGCAGGTCGCCTGGTCGCGTCTGTCCGAATTGGTAGATGGCGCATTGCTTGAAAGTATTAGTCAGGAAATTACGCTGGAGGAAACTATCGATGCCGCACAGCGCCTGATAAAAGGCGAGATTCGCGGACGTGTAGTAGTCAAAATCCAGTAACGCGGCCCCACGAAAAAGATAGAAAAGGCGCGACCTTGCGATCGCGCCTTGCTGTTTCCAGTGATGCTTTATGGGCGAAATTTCATTTCAATCATAGGCAAGGTGCCTCGACATCACGATTCGCCTGGGAAAGTTACTGGACCGCAGCGAATGCCGCAGCCACCTGTTCAACATTGTGATGGTTTAGACCCGCCATGCAAACACGGCCGCTGGCTATCAGGTAAACCCCAAACTCTTCACGCAGGCGATCGACCTGTGCCGCGCTAAAGCCGGTGTAGCTGAACATGCCGCGCTGTTGCAGCAGGTAGTCGAAGTTACGGCCCGGCAGTGCCTGTTTCAGGCTGTTGACCAGCGTCTGGCGCATTTCGATGATACGGGTACGCATGGTTTCAACTTCTGCCAGCCACTGGGCATTCAGCTCGGCGTTGCCCAGTACGGTGGCGACGACTTTCGCACCAAAGTTTGGCGGGCTTGAGTAGTTGCGGCGCACAGTTGCTTTAAGCTGACCCAATACGCGGCCTGCTGCTTCGCTATCTTCACATACTACGGATAGGCCGCCAACGCGCTCGCCGTACAGCGAGAAGATTTTGGAGAACGAGTTGCTGACCAGCATGTTAACGCCGGAGGCCGCCATGGCACGAATGGCGTAGGCGTCTTCTTCCATGCCTTCGCCAAAGCCCTGATAGGCGATGTCCATGAACGGAATCAGTTCACGTTGCTTGACCAGTTCAATGACCTGATCCCACTGCGACGGCGTTAAATCGGAGCCGGTCGGGTTGTGGCAGCATGGGTGCAGCAGCACGATGCTTTGCGCCGGCAGCGCCTGCAATGCTTCCATCATACCCGTGAAGTTGACACCGAGATTTTCGGCATCGAAATACGGATAGGTGTGCACCTTGAAGCCCGCACCGGAGAAGATGGCGACGTGGTTGTCCCAGGTTGGATTACTGACCCACACTTCCGAATTCGGGAAGTAGTGTTTCAGGAAGTCGGCACCTACTTTCAATGCGCCGGAGCCGCCTACCGTTTGAATGGTGGCGATGCGCTGCTGCTGCAACGCGGCGTGTTCGGCGCCGAACAGCAGAGCTTGCACACTGCTGCGGTATGGTGTCAGGCCTTCCATCGGTAGATAGACCGAGGCCGCCTGCGGCTGGGCATTCAGCAGATTTTCAGCGGCTTCGACGGCGCCAAGCTGTGGGATAATCCCTTTGTCGTCATAGTACAGACCGATGCTCAGGTTTACCTTTTTCTCTCTCGGGTCGCTCTTGAAGCTCTCCATCAGCGACAGAATCGGGTCACCGGCATAAGCATCAACATGTTGGAACACGGTATTTCTCCTTGAATTTTTCTTCTTGATCAGCGCCAGAACCGCTGTTTGCGGCTTTCTCTTGTCGAAGCACTGGTGTTTTTTACGGCAGGTTCAATGCCCACTAGACTAACAAATATCATCCAAAAAAATCACGATTAAGTTGCGATGTTGCGAGGCAAATTCCAGAACTCGCCACTTAAGGTAAATTTTGGTTTTCTACGTGCCCGTTACACCGTATAACGGCCCGGACGGTGATTCATGGCGATGATCAGATTCAGTATGAATGCGCCAAGAATGGAGGCAATCAGCATCGGAATACTGACCACAAACAGCGAAGCCAGCACGATCACGAAATCCACGCCCATTTGCAGCTTACCGGCGCGGATGCCGTATTTATCCTGTAGATAAAGCGCCAGAATGTTCATGCCGCCGAGGCTGGCCTTGTGACGGAACAGAACAATAAAGCCCATGCCCATAATCACGTTGCCAAACAGCACCGCGTAGAACGGTTCAAGATGGTCAAAGTGTATAAAGAGCGGATGGAGGCTGGTAAACAGGGAAACCAGCGCGACGGCGCTGAAAGTCTTGATGGTAAACGCCCATCCCATACGGCGAACGGCCAGCCAATGAGAACGGCAGATTGATGGTGAAGAAAACCGCGCCGAACGAGAAATGCGTCAGGTAATGAATCAGAAACGCCAGACCCGCCGTGCTGCCGGTCAGCGCGCCCGATTGGCGCAGCATCATGACGCCAAAGGAAACCATTAGCGTACCCATCAGGATAGCCAGTACGTCTTCGAGCCAGGTGTGCGCTATTTGCGGCTGGGTGAGGTTGTCGGTGTTGTCCATAGAACGGTTTGTCGCCTTAAAATGCCTGTTGCTGGTCAATATGAAACAACGCGCAGGCTATGTTTGCCCGCTGCGTCAGCGAAATTTCATAGATAATTAACGACAGGAGGTAAGAAGGCAATCGATTTCGCGCAAATCAAGCGTGTAAACCTATAAATACACTCAACTCACGCGCATCTCGAATGGGAATTGCTATTTTTATGCATTAACTCGGGAATAAATGCACCAGATTAGTGAGATTGCACCAATCTGGTTCAATGCCGTGTCGAGGTTAACGAAAGGATCGCGTACTATTCGACGGAAGATGTCAGTAATCCGTTTTCCTTGATGCGGTTTAAGACTACCGAGGTTTTAATATGGGCAACGCTTTTATGTACCGAAAGAATATGGCTGATTAGCGTGCTGAGTCCGGCAAGGTCGGCCACGGCGACTTTCAACAGATAATCGGCATCGCCCGTGGTTTTATACGCATCGATGACAGCATCGACCTGCTCCAGCATCTTATGAAAATCGCTGACGTTTTCCGGTAAATGGTTGATTAGTCTGATTTCTATTAATCCAATCATGCCCAACCCCAGCGCTTCGGGTGCTAAACGGGCATGGTAACCCAGGATCATTTGTTGCTGCTCGAGGCTGATTCTTCTGCGCGAACACTGTGAGGCAGAAAGACCCACTATTTCACTGAGTTCCTGATTGGTTAAACGCCCGTTTGCCTGCAGTAAGGTCAGAATTTTAAGATCATAATCATCAATGCTATACATAGCTGCTCACTCGCTTATAGATTTTATTGCTAAACACACTAGCAGTTTTTTCATGCGCAAAGCGTTGCTTTATTTGCTAACGATCGCTTTTTGCCATGAAAGCGCTATTTCCTGAAGACAGGTTTGCAATAATGATGCCGGGTAAGCAGACAATGACAGGTTATGGCTAAAGACAGAGGGAAGCCCAAGAGAGAATGACCCCGGCTATTCGCCGAGGTAGTGACGTGCTACGCGTGAGGTCAATGAGGTGATAAGTTCGTAGGCGCTGATACCGGTCGCTTCGGCGATGCGCTCGACAGGCAATTCAGGCCCCCAGAGAATCGCTTCATCGCCGACGCGGTCTTCGGCATCAGGTCCTAAATCGACGGAGATCATGTCCATCGATACGCGTCCGACTATCGGCACTTCACGGCCATTGATTAAGATTGGTGTGCCACTTGGGGCGCTACGTGGATAACCATCGCCGTAACCCATTGCTATAACACCTAATTTTGTATCGCGTGGGCTGGTCCAGATTCCGCCGTAACCCACGGGTTTCGCCTGCCAGATGCTGGCGTACAGCAATCAGGCTTGTAGACAAAGTCATGGAAGGACGGCAGCCAAACTGACTGGCCTGTGCGCTGCCTAAAGGTGAAACGCCATACAGGATGACGCCGGGGCGCACCAAATCGAGATGCGATGCGGGCCAAAGCAGCGTGCCGCCCGAGGCAGCGATGCTTTTCGCGCCCGGTTTACCTTGCGTAAAAGCCGCGAAACAGCGCAATTGCTGTAAGGTGTAATCACTTTCCGGCTCATCGGCACGGCTGAAATGACTCATCATATTCACTGGCTGAATAACGTTGGCACACTGTGAAAGGCGCTGATAGAAGGCATCGGCCTCTTTCGGCGCAACACCCAGCCGGTGCATACCGCTGTCGAGCTTCATCCATACTTTTAATGGCGCGGTGAGTTCGGCGGCTTCAAGCGCTTCAAGCTGCTCGATACAGTGCACTGCCGTTTCGATGCCGTGCTGCACCAGCAGCGGCAAGTCGTCTGCCGAGAAAAAGCCTTCCAGTAATAAAATAGGTTTGTGAATACCGCCTGCCCGCAATGCCAGCGCTTCGCCAAGACGGGCCACGCCATAATAATCGGCATCCTGCAAACTGTGCGCGACTTCCAGCAAACCGTGGCCATAGGCGTTGGCTTTCACCACGGCAACCACGCGACTTTGCGGCGCGACGTGCCGAATGCGTTGCAGATTATGACGCAGAGCGCCGCGATCGATGACCGCCGTTGCCGCCTTCATTCTTTGTCCTTCTCAAAGGTGTTAATCTTGATGATTAAGGTAATACGTATAAATTCCGGGCGCTTCCCGCAAGCAGGCCCACTCGACTTGACCCAGAATTAATCTTCGTCATATTGCGGGCCGCCATAGTTATCAAACCGCGACCATTGTCCGTTAAAGGTCAGGCGCACTGTACCGATAGGGCCGTTACGCTGTTTGCCGAGAATGATCTGCGCGATGCCCTTTTCTTCGCTATTGTCGTGATAAACCTCGTCACGATAGATAAACATAATCAAGTCGGCATCCTGCTCGATGGAGCCGGACTCACGCAAGTCGGAGTTGACCGGGCGTTTATCGGCGCGCTGCTCAAGGCTTCGGTTTAGCTGCGAAAGGGCCACGACCGGCACCTGCAACTCTTTCGCCAGCGCCTTGAGCGAGCGGGAAATCTCGGCGATTTCAAGGGTACGGTTATCAGACAGCGAAGGTACGCGCATCAATTGCAAATAGTCGATCATTATCATGCTCAGACCGCCGTGCTCACGGAAAATACGGCGTGCGCGCGAACGCACTTCCGTGGGCGTCAGGCCCGAGGAGTCATCGATATACATATTGCGTTTTTCGAGCAGGATCCCCATCGTGCTGGAGATGCGCGCCCAGTCCTCGTCGTCCAGTTGACCGGTACGAATTCGTGTCTGGTCAACGCGCGACAGTGAAGCCAGCATACGCATCATCAGCTGGTCGCCGGGCATTTCGAGGCTAAAGATAAGCACCGGTTTTTCCTGCATCATCGCGGCGTTTTCGCACAGGTTCATGGCGAAGGTCGTTTTACCCATCGATGGACGGGCGGCGACGATAATCAGGTCGGATTTCTGGAGTCCGGCGGTTTTTTTGTCGAGATCGCTGTAGCCGGTCGACACGCCCGTTACGCCGTCGTGCGGACGCTGGAACAACTCTTCGATGCGCGCTACGGTGCTCTCAAGAATGCGGTCTACACTTTTCGGCCCTTCATCCTTGTTGGCGCGGCTTTCGGCAATCTGGAATACCCGCGATTCGGCCAAATCGAGCAGGTCTTCACTGCTGCGGCCCTGCGGATCGTATCCGGCATCGGCGATTTCATTGGCGACAGAGATCATCTCGCGTACCACGGCGCGCTCGCGCACGATGTCGGCGTAGGCCCCGATATTGGCGGCGCTCGGGGTATTTTTGGACAGTTCGGCCAGATAGGCAAAGCCGCCGACGGAATCCAGATCGCCCTTTTGTTCCAGCGATTCGGAAAGGGTAATCAGGTCGATAGGCTTGCTCATTTCCAGCAAACGCTGCATCTCGGTGAAAATCAGACGATGCGGACGGCTGAAGAAGTCATTGCTCACCACGCGCTCGGCGACGTTGTCCCAGCGTTCGTTATCCAGCATTAATCCACCCAGCACGGACTGCTCAGCCTCTATGGAGTGTGGCGGGAGCTTGAGCCCTTCCATCTGACGATCGCGGGGTTCGTGCGTTTTATTGGTTGGTTTATTGTTTCCGGCCATTGATAAATGCTTTCCTACTCTGAATAACGGGCGTGGCGACGTCGGCCTGAGGGTCAGGACCGCCGTGAATAACGCCTCAGTATACCGAATTATAATTCCTTATGATGCCTCATTTCTAAACGGTATTAGCAGCAGCACACCGTGTGTGGATCGCCCGGATTAATTAGCGTAGGGTAAAAATCAGACATAAATGCGAGGAAAAATAATGGCTAAGCGAATTCAATTCAGCGCTACCGGCGCGCCCGAAGTTTTGGAGTATGTTGATTTTGACCCTAAAGATCCTGCAGCTGACGAAGTGCAGGTCGAGAACCGCGCGATTGGTATCAACTACATTGATACCTACGTGCGCAGCGGATTGTATGCACCGGCCTCCCTGCCTTCTGGGCTTGGAACCGAGGCTTCGGGCGTCGTCAAGCAGGTCGGCGCTAACGTACGCCACATCAAGGTCGGCGATCGCGTGGTCTATGCGCAGTCTTCGCTCGGAGCCTATAGCGAAGTGCATAATGTGCCGGCTTACAGAGTGGCCGTGCTGCCCGAAGGCGTCAGTTTCGAACAGGCCGCGGCCTCTTTTCTGAAAGGGTTGACCGTAGAATATCTGTTCCGCCAAACCTACAAGGTTAAAGCCGGGGAAACGATTCTGTTCCAGGCCGCGGCGGGCGGTGTAGGCCTTATCGCCTGTCAGTGGGCAAAAGCGCTGGGCGTAAAATTGATAGGTACCGTGGGTTCCGAAGAAAAAGCCAAACTTGCGAAAGAAGCCGGTGCCTGGGCAACAATCAATTATCAGACGGAAGACGTCGCCGCGCGCGTGGCGGAATTGACTCAGGGCGAAAAAGTTTCTGTCGTTTATGACTCGGTGGGGCAAAGTACCTGGCTTGCCTCACTCGACAGCCTGAAACGTCACGGTTTGCTGGTCAGTTTCGGTAATGCGTCCGGGCCGGTCACCGGCGTGAATCTCGGGATTCTGAACCAGAAAGGGTCGCTGTTTGTCACCCGCCCTTCCCTTAATAATTACGTCACCAATCAGGAAGAACCGACTCACGCCAGTCAGGAACTCTTTTCGCTGATTGCCAGTGGCGCTATCAAGGTGGATGTAAAAGAGTCGCAGAAGTTCCCGCTCTCCGAGGCGCGTAGAGCGCACGAGACACTGGAAAGCCGCGCCACATCTGGCTCCAGCTTGTTGATTCCAGGAAAGTAACTTTTTTAAGCACCGGTAGATGCAAAGAGGGCTCCGATTAAGGAGCCCTCTTATGCTGTTCGCACTCAATAAGATTGAGGTAGAACGGTACCGCCTGTAGGTTACTGCAAGGTAAATCCGGGGACGATGTTGCTTGAGCAACTATTTTAGGCCTCACCGGACTGGATGAATAAGGTTCGTCAATCGCACGGCGTCAAAAACGGCACGTCGGCAACGAGAAATTCATCCTAGCAGCGACCTATGTTAAAAAGTATGATTAATTTGCTTTAAAAGCATTTAATGGCTCAACCTGTGATCGAGTCCACATAAGTAAAAGCTATGACGGGCACATTACATGATGTCTCGCGGCCAGGGTCAAAATAATGGTCCGAATTAACAGCCGCTTATAAATCACCCATCCGTTTTGCCGCGATTACGGCAGACGTCTGCGTTTATAGCGCGGCTTCCCGGGCTGTTTGTAGGCGCGATAGATCCACACGACGGCGACGGCCAGCAGCAGCCACGGCAACATTTTTATAACAACCGTAAACAGTCCCCCCACCATCATCAATGCGAATCCCACAACCATTGCCGCAATCATTCCAATCAATGAAATGCCGGTCATCAGCAGCATAAAGAAAAAACCTAAAACAAATAAAACTTCGGCCATGAGAGAGCTCCTGTACAGATAGGCACGCGCGAGGCCCAATAAGGCGTCGTCATGCAAAAATCACTACAGTAGTTATATCAAGAAACGTGCCAGATAATTTATTACTTAATTTATTGATTTAAAAGGCAATAAAAAACCCGCCTTGATGGCGGGCTTTGAAATGTGGTCAACAAGACGAACTATTGGCGAATCTTGAACAGAATTAAACGCCGCTGGTCGCCATTTGCGGGCGAGTCACCATGGATAGCGCCTGCTCGACCACCTCGATACCCGCGCCCGGTTTGTGCGCATTTTCGCTAAGGTGACGACGCCACTGACGCGCGCCCGGAATACCCTGAAAAATGCCCAGAATATGACGGGTAATGTGCCCCAGATAGGTGCCTTTCGTTAACTCGGCCTCAATGTAAGGATACAGAGAACGAATGACGTCAGGCCCGGTCAACGCTGGCGCTTCACTGCCAAACAGTTCGCGGTCGACATCCAGCAAAATGGAAGGATTTTGATAGGCTTCGCGCCCCATCATTACGCCGTCCATATGCTGCAAATGCTGCGCGGCTTCTTCCAGTGTCTTGATGCCGCCGTTAATCGCCATCGTTAAATGCGGAAAATCGCGCTTGAGCTGATAAACGCGCGGATAGTCCAGCGGCGGCACTTCACGGTTTTCTTTCGGACTTAACCCAGAAAGCCAGGCTTTTCGCGCATGGATGATAAAGGTCTCGCACTCGCCGTGGCCCGACACCTGCTGCACGAAGTCGCAGAGGAATTCGTAGCTGTCGAGTTCATCAATGCCGATACGGGTTTTGACGGTCACCGGAATAGACACCACGTCGCGCATCGCCTTGATGCAATCTGCTACCAGTGATGCCTGCGCCATGAGACAGGCTCCGAACATGCCGTTCTGCACGCGGTCGGAAGGACAGCCAACGTTAAGATTGATTTCGTCATAGCCGCGCGCCTCGGCAAGTTTGGCGCAGGTTGCCAAATCTTGAGGATTGCTGCCACCCAGCTGCAGCGCAACCGGATGCTCTTCTTCGCCAAACGCCAGATAATCGCCTTTGCCATGAATGATTGCGCCAGTCGTGACCATTTCGGTATAGAGCAGCGCTTCACGGCTCATCATGCGATGAAAATGACGGCAATGACGGTCGGTCCAGTCCAGCATCGGCGCAATGGAAAAGCGCTGGGCGCTGAATTCACGGGGGTTTGGATTTCTTTATTTTCGAGCATTTTTATCAAGTTAGGCTGTTTAATGCGTTCTCCGTGCGCGATACCTGCTGATTATTATTGCGGGCAAAGGGGACGGGAACTGGCTGAAGTATGGCCTATTGTAACATAGTCGCGCCGTGTCATGCTGGCATCGCGCAAGGCGCCTTGATGAAAACAAAGGAATGATTCCACCTAATTACCCCGCTGCTGCGCACCCATACTCTTAGCGGACACCCGTCATTTGCGTCATACCGTCTTCCTCTCTATTTCGTCCCGGCGCAGCAAGCCGGACAAAGAGAACACGCCATGAAAGATCCTGATGAATATATCCTTACCCGCTATACCGATTGTGACTATTTTACCGCAGGAAAATTTTATCCGGTGTGGGCAAAGTTCGGCTTTATTTGTCGAATCATCGATGACGACGGTATTCCCAAGCTGGTCGTCGCCCCCGGCCACGGCGTTTGCGCGCATCTCGGCACGGAAGGCGAATGGCAGCACGTCAAATAGTGCAACTCTGGAAATAAAGGCAATTTATGACGGCATTTGAAGAGTATATGAATGAGATCATGCCCGAAAATCAGGGAGTGACCCTGCGTCGGCGTCAACTGTACGCCATCCCGAGAATTCGCCATGCGAAAGAGGATTTTGAGGCGGGTTATCAATATGGTTATGAGAAAGCGTTATCCACAATTAACAAGTCTGCGGGCTGCGCGGGCGAGCCGGGTGCTCGATAATCCTCGGCTTGCAGGAAATGAAATGAACGGGTCATTGGGTATTGCGGCGTAGCCCTCGGAGAATGTCAGGAAGCATGGTAAAATCGGGGTTCTATTTATGCAGAGACGTCGCGATGAACTCAACCACTACGGAAAATATCCTCACTCAAGCTGAGCATTTGTGTCAGCAACGTAGCGTTCGGCTTACCCCGCAGCGGCTTGAAGTGTTGCGTCTGATGACGGAACAACCGGGCGCCATCAGCGCCTATGACCTACTCGATCTCCTGCGCAAAACAGAGCCTCAGGCTAAACCGCCAACGGTTTACCGCGCGCTCGACTTTCTGCTGGAGCAGGGGTTTATTCATCGCGTGGAGTCGGCCAACAGTTACGTGGTGTGTCACCATTTTGAAGAGCCGAGTCATACCTCTGCGCTGTATATCTGCGATCGCTGCGGTCTGGTCACCGAGAAAACCACAGACGGCATTGAAGAACCGCCTGGCCAAGCTTGCGAAAGAGTCAGGCTTCGTCCTGCGCCATTCCGTTGTCGAAGCACATGGCCTATGTGCAGAATGTTCGGTTATCGAGTCTTGCGAAAGTCAGGAACATTGCGGACACGATCATAGCATTGCGGTAAAAAAACGTTAAAGACACGCGCGATTGACGGGAGGTGCTAGACTTTCGGGAAACTGATTGCGAGGCACTTATGGAAAACCAACATCATGCCAGTTGTCACTGTGGCGCGGTAAAATTTACCGTAAAACTCACCGACGGCTTTACGACGGCCAGACGCTGCGATTGTTCTTATTGCAGAATGCGCGGAGCCGTCGTGGTTTCCGCCAATCTTGACGACATCACTATTTTGCAGGGTGAAGACAAACTCACCGAATACCAGTTTCATACCAAAACGGCCAGACACTTTTTCTGCTCGGTCTGCGGCATTTATACCCATCATCAACGCCGTTCCAATCCTTCTCAATACGGGGTGAATGTTGCTTGCATTGAAAACCTTTCGCCGTTCGACTTCCCTGATGTTCCCGTCATGATAGGCACCCAGCATCCGAGCGACAGCAATACCCAGTCGGAAATTGCAGGGCATTTGCTCTTTGTACCTGGCGATAAATAGTTTGGTTACGGGAAATTCGGGAAGAGACCATTAAGCTGAGTGGGTAGGTACATCCTTGTACCCTGCGTCCTGAAAAGCACCTTGGGTAGGAGCAGCTTTTAAATTTCAGGACGCAGCATTCGAGAAACTATCGACTACCAATGATACTTGTTGTCGGTTTCCCAAGACTTGAGTTCTTTTTCGGCTTCGTCTTTCTGGTATCCATAACGTTCCTGGATTTTACCGACGAGCTGGTCACGTTTCCCTTCAACGACTGTCAGATCGTCGTCGGTCAACTTGCCCCATTTTTCTTTAACTTTACCTTTAAACTGTTTCCAATTACCGTCTGCTTGATCCTTATTCATAATCAACTCTCCTGTTTAGCTCTGGTTTTGTGGCATTTGCTTAATGCCTTTCAACAGTTCTAATTGTAGTAGAGAGTTTCGAAAATGCAGGGATATTGGGTCAATCTGCTAATAACTAGGAATAATCCAAGGATTTAAAACCAGGTGTCGTGTTGCCAGTGTCGACGCCATATCCAACCCAGCGCCAGACCCCGTACGGCCAGAAACACCGTCACCGCCAACCAGAGCGCGTGATTGCCGAGTACAGGTAATGACAGCAGCGCCAGCGCATAGCCGCCGGCCGCAATCGCCATACTGTTGCGCATCTCCCTGCCCCGCGTCGCGCCGATGAACATGCCGTCCAGCAGATAACACCAGACACCCGCCAGCGGTAACACGACCTGCCATCCGAGATAGCGGTCAGCCAGTTCACGCAGTTCCGGCAAAGACGTCAGAAGGTTGACGATGTGCTCTCCGGCCACGGCATACACCAGGGCGAACGCCAGCGCGACGAGACCGGCCTGCCGACAGGCCGCGTGCCAGAATTGAAGCAGTCGAACTTTATCCTTCGCGCCAAAGGCCTGCCCGGAATGCGCCTCGACGGCATAGGCAAAGCCGTCCAGCGCAAAGGTGGTGAAGGTCAGCAGATTCATCAGAACCGCATTGACCGCGATAGTCTGGCTGCCCAGTCGTGCTCCGATAATGGTCAACGACGCAAAACACAGCTGAACCATCAAGGAACGCAGCATGATGTCGCGGTTAAGCGCGATCAGTTTGCGCAGATTGCCCTGCCAGGACCGCTTCAGAAGCGGCCAGTCTATGCCGTACCTTTTCATGACAATCGAGACCAGCCAGAGGCCGAGCGCAAGCGTGGCGAATTCGGAACAGACGGTCGCAATCGCCGCCCCTTTGACATTCCAGCCGAGTCCGACCACCAGCCAAAGATCAAGGACTACGTTAATCAGATTCCCGACGATAAGCATGATAACCGGTGCGCGCACATATTGAATGCCGAGCAGCCAGCCGAGTATCACCATGTTGGCCAATGAAGCCGGTGCGCTGTACCAGCGAATCGAGAGAAAAATCTGTGCCTGCTGCAACACGGCCTGACTGCCGCCCACAATCTGCAAGGCCAGAGTAATCAGCGGCTGACGCAACAAGAAGATAAGCGCACCGGCTATCAGCGCCAGCAGGAAAGGCTGTACGAAGGCGCGGGCCAGCAGAACGTTGTCTCGTGCGCCAAGCGCCTGCGCGGTGAGTCCGGTCGTGCTCATGCGCAGAAACAGCAGCAGCATAAACAGAAAACTGGTGACCATCGCGCCAATGGCGACACCGCCGAGATAGTCGGGGCTGTCGAGATGGCCAATAACGGCAGTGTCGACCAGACCCAGCAACGGCACGGTAATGTTGGAGAAGATCATTGGCAGAGCCAGCAACCACAGTGCTTTGTCGGTCGGGCTAAAGAAGGTTTTTCCAAGGGCAGCGAGTGCAGACATGAAAGATGGCGCTCATCAAAAAGATATCGGCCCATTTAAAGGCAAATATATTAACGCAAGGCGGAAAAAGGACGCAGCATGACGACGCTAAAAGGTCGTCATACGCGCATTCTGCACAGTGGGGCAAGTACAGAATTGAATTCGGAGGACTATAGGATTAGGACCAGTCGCCGTTGCGAATAACGCCTACTGCCAATCCTTCAATGCTGAAACTCTGTTCGCGCAGATCAACCACGATAGGGTCGAAATCGTTGTTTTCAGGAAGCAACTGAATAATGTTGCCCTGTTTTTTCAGGCGCTTGACGGTAACTTCGTCGTCGATGCGTGCCACCACAACCTGACCATTACGGGCATCCTGGGTTTTATGCACGGCCAGCAGATCGCCGTCGAGAATACCGATATCACGCATCGACATACCGCTTACGCGCAGCAGGAAGTCGGCGTTGGGTTTGAACATGGCCGGATCGACCTGATAATGTGCCTCGATGTGCTGGGTAGCAAGCAGCGGTTCACCGGCGGCAACGCGGCCAATCAACGGCAGACCGTCTTCTTCTTCCATCAGCAGGCGAATACCGCGAGACGCACCGGAAACAATCTCGATGACGTTTTTACGGGCAAGGGCTTTCAAATGCTCTTCGGCCGCGTTGGGAGAACGGAACCCGAGACGTGTGGCAATTTCTGCACGCGTTGGCGGCATACCGGTGGTGGCGATATGATCGCGAATAAGGTCATAGACCTCTTGTTGTCTAGCTGTAAGTGCTTTCATTCCGCCCCCTGTTTGTTTATACAGTCTAGCTGTGAGTATATACAGGTAAAGGTGGAATGAAAACCAGAGAGTACACAAAAAACAGACATTAAGCGGCTTTTAAATATTCAGCGCCAGTGCGGCACAAGGATTGCCAGCCAGGTAAAAACGGCAAACAGAATCGCGATAAGCACGGCCGCCGATCCCATATCTTTGGCCCGACCGGAAAGCGGATGAAATTCGGGTCCGATTCGGTCGATTGCCGCTTCGATGGCACTGTTCAGCAATTCCACCACCAGCACCATAATCAGTGATCCCACCATTAAAATCCGTTCGATGCTGCTCACATCCAGGTAAAATGCCAGTAAGATGGCAGGAACGACGACGACGGCTTCCTGACGAAATGCGGCTTCGTTCTTCCAGGCTGACGTCAGGCCCTTGAGGGAATATCCGGCAGCCTTGTAAATACGGGTGAGTCCTGTGACCTGATTTGCCATAATATTTTATGTCTTAAGGTGATTTTCAGGCATTTTAGCCTGAATCCGTTATCCTATCACCACAGATCTCATACCTGCTTTCTGGTATCCTTGCCGCGAATTGCTAACAAGAGGCTTCACGTTTTTATGTCAGGATGGCGTAGACTTTATTATACCTTGCTGAATTTACCGCTAAAAATGCTGGTAAGCAGCAAGGTCATTCCTACAGATCCGGTGACGGAGTTGCGTTTGGATCCCACGCGCCCGATTCTGTATGTTTTGCCTTACAACTCCAAGGCCGACCTTCTGACGCTGCGGGCCCAGTGCCTGGCGCAGAACCTGCCCGACCCGCTCATTCCGCTGGAAATCGACGGCGTGCACCTGCCAAGCCACGTTTTCATCGGTGAAGGGCCGCGCGTCTTCCCGTATTACCAGCCCCAGCAGGAGTCGGTAAAACTCTTCCACGACTATCTCGATCTGCATCGCAACAACCCGACGCTGGATATCCAGATGCTGCCGGTCTCCGTGATGTTTGGCCGTGCGCCCGGTCGTGAAGGTCAGGACACCCCGCAGCTTCGCGTGCTCAACGGCGTCCAGAAGTTCTTTGCGGTGCTCTGGCTCGGACGCGACAGCTTCGTGCGTTTCTCCAACACCGTTTCCCTTCGCGATATGGCAAGCCAGCACGGTACCGATAAAACCATCGCCCACAAACTGGCGCGCGTTGCCCGCATGCATTTCTCGCGTCAGCGTCACGCCGCCGTCGGCCCGCGTCTGCCCGTGCGTCAGGACTTGTTCAACAAGCTGCTGGCCTCCAAGGCCATAGAAAAAGCGGTTGAAGACGAAGCGCGTACCAAAAAGATCTCCTACGACAAGGCCCAGCAAAACGCGATTGCCCTGATGGAAGAGATTGCCGCCGACTTCAATTATGAAGCCGTGCGCCTGTCCGACCGCGTGCTGAGCTGGACCTGGAACCGTCTGTATAAAGGCATCAACGTCAACAACGCCGAGCGTGTGCGTCAATTGGCGCAAGATGGTCAGGAAATTGTCTATGTGCCCTGCCACCGCAGCCACATGGACTACCTGCTGCTTTCCTACGTGCTCTATCATCAGGGCCTGGTTCCTCCGCACATCGCGGCGGGCATCAACCTGAACTTCTGGCCGGCCGGACCTATCTTCCGTCGTCTGGGCGCGTTCTTTATCCGTCGTACCTTCAAGGGCAACAAACTCTACTCCACGGTATTTCGCGAATACCTGGGCGAGCTGTTCAGCCGGGGTTATTCGGTCGAATACTTTGTCGAGGGCGGACGCTCGCGTACCGGTCGACTGCTCGAGCCGAAAACCGGCACGCTGTCGATGACGATTCAGGCGATGCTGCGCGGCGGTTCGCGTCCTATTACGCTGGTGCCTATCTATATCGGTTACGAGCACGTAATGGAAGTCGGCACCTACGCCAAGGAGTTACGCGGCGCGACCAAAGAGAAAGAGAGTTTCATGCAGATGATCAACGGCTTGCGCAAGCTGCGCAATCTGGGTCAAGGCTACGTCAACTTTGGCGAACCGCTGCATCTCACGCCATACCTCAATCAGAATGTCCCGCAGTGGCGCGAGTCTATCGATCCTATCGAAGCCCATCGCCCAAGCTGGCTGACGCCGACCGTGCAGGACATCGCAGACACGATTATGGTGCGCATCAACAACTCGGCCGCGGCCAACGCCATGAACCTGTGTTCGACGGCGCTGCTGGCGTCGCGCCAACGCTCGCTGACCCGCGAACAGCTTGTCGAGCAGCTCGACTGCTATCTGCAACTTCTGCGCAACGTGCCTTACAACAAAGACTCCACGGTGCCGGAACACACGGCGGACAAGCTGCTGGATCACGCGCTGCACATGAACAAGTTCCAGGTCGAGAAGGACAATATTGGCGATATCATCATTCTGCCGCGCGAGCAGGCGGTGCTGATGACCTACTATCGCAACAATATTCATCACCTTCTGGTCATGCCTTCTCTTATCGCCAGCATCGTGATGCATCATGGTCAGGTCAGCAAGGCCGAACTATTGCGTCAGGTCGAGCTTATCTATCCGATGATGAAAGCCGAACTGTTTATGCATTACGACAAGGCGCAACTGCCTGAACTGCTTGATGTGCTGAGCAGCGAACTGGCGCGTCAGGCGCTGATTCAGATTGATGGCGAGAATCTGAAGCTCAATCCGCTGCGCAACCGTCCGTTGCAGCTGCTGGCGGCGGGCGTGCGCGAAACACTGCAACGCTATGCCATCACGCTGTCCCTGCTGAGCCATAATCCAAGCATCAGCCGCGGCGCGCTCGAAAAAGAGAGCCGTATCATGGCGCAGCGTCTGTCGGTACTGCACGGCATCAACGCGCCCGGGTTCTTCGACAAGGCCGTGTTTACCACGTTGGTCGGCACGCTGCGTAATGAAGGCTATATCAATGATATCGGTGATGCGATTCCGGAACATACCCGCGAGATTTACACCATTCTCAGCGACTTGATTACCCCGGATATCCGTCTGACGATTGAAAGCGCCGGCATGCCCTCCGAATTGCCTGTCGCAACCGAACCGCTGGCAGAGCCGAAGCTGGACGTTAGAGACACGGACCACTAACGACTGCCCGCTTCGCCCATAAAAAAACCCCGCCAATCGCAAGAGAGGCGGGGTTTTTCTTTTGAGGATGATGGCGCTGTCAGGCCAGGGAATAGCTGAGCAGAATGCCGATAAACATCACCATGCCGACATAGTTATTGTTGCGAAACGCCTGAAAACACTGCTCGCGCTGACGCGTCGCGGTGATTTTCTGCTGATGGACAAACAGACAGGCCGCCAGCAGCAGTGACCAGTAGAATGGCGCGCCCAGCTGACTCAATTGCCCGACGATCATCATGAGCACCAGCGTAGCCAGTTGCAGCAGGCCGATAATCAGGTTGTCGTAGCGACCAAACAGAATGGCGGTCGACTTCACGCCTATCTTGAGGTCGTCGTCTCTGTCCACCATGGCATACTGCGTGTCGTACGCTACGGTCCAGCAGAGATTGGCGATAAACAGCAGCCAGCAAGCAAGCGGCAAGGTTTCGCCTACCGCCATATATGCCATAGGAATCGCCCAGCCGAACGCGGCGCCCAGCACCACCTGCGGCAGATGACTGACGCGCTTCATGAACGGATAAACCCACGCCAGCGCCAGGCCGACCACAGACAACAGAATCGTCTTGCCGTTGAGCAGCAACACCAGCAGGAAAGAGGCCAGCACCAGTCCGCCAAACAGCATCTTGGCCTGTTTGCTGGTAATCGCGCCGCTTGGCAGCGGTCGACCGGCGGTGCGTTTCACATGGCCGTCGACCTTGCGGTCGGCATAATCATTGATAACGCAACCCGCCGCGCGCATGAAAAATACGCCCAGCACGAAGACTATCAATATTTTCAGCGGTGGCATTCCGCCGCTGGCCAGCCACAGCGCCCAGAGCGTCGGCCACATCAGCAGCAGTGAGCCGATCGGCTTGTCAATTCGCATCAGTCGACAATAATCGCGCCATTGTCCCCGTATTTCGGTGCCCATCAACGTGGTGTTCTCCCTTGAGGCTAAAAGTATCAGTCAGATTTTACATCTTGTGCCGCGCGGGGATAAACCGGCGAGGCGGGTAGAAATATCTCGGTCAGCAGCAACGGTTTGTCGGACAGGCGCAGGCGAGAACGTCGCGCCCAGTGTCCGGCCTGCTGGCCCAGATGAATATAGTCGCGGCTGAGATGATTGCCGCTGAACAGGTAGCGCCCGAGCGGCAGCGTGCCGAGGTCGACCAATGCCTGATCCGGTCCGGTCAGCGTTTCGAGAGGAATAACCGTTCGCCCGAGCAGCCAGGGTTCGTCGTCACCGCAAAGCACGATTTCGCGCAGCCAGTAACGCTCGCTTTCCGGCAGTTGCTCTGCCTCTTCGTCACTGAGTTCGGCGCGGGCAATAAAGCATTCGCGCTGCGGGATGACGCTGACCTTGCTGCAATGTTGCTCGAAGCGACGGGTCATCGACCCCATCTCCAGCAGCCAGTCGACTATCTCGGGCGGAACATCGGCGGTAAATTCGAACCAGCGAATAGCATCGGGAAAAGAGACATAAGACTCAGACATCAACACTCCGAGCAGGTAGAGAACTCTACCAAAAAAGGGATTCAGGCGGGCATTCTAGCGCAGATTCTCCCGGCGGTAATCCCGCCGGGGTCATCATTTATTATTCGCGTTTCAGGCGTTCGCCATTGGCGAGATACAGCGTGACCACCAGCACCAGAATGGCGGCGGTGTAGAGCAGCGTGTCGATCGGGCTTTTATGGTCGACGATGATAAAGCGGATAATCGCCGTAATGCCGATATAGACAAAATAGCGTAGCGGGAAGTGATAACCCGACGCAAAGTACTTGACTATCAAGGCGATAAATTCGAAGTACAGGAAGTAGATGACAATGCCTTCAATCAGCATATACGACGAAGACTCGTCATTGTTGACGAACAGGACAAGCGCGAGATGATAGGTTTCACGCCCTAAAAACAGCATCAGAATCGCTGCCAGTCCTAAAAGAAAAACGTTTAAAAGTCGCTGCATGACGACGGCGATCGCGGTCGCCCTTTTTGATCCTGCCATGTGATGTAGATCCCACTTAATTGTTGAATGGCAGCAGAATACCACAGCGTCTCGCCGACGAAAGTCGGTTGTGAAGCCCGCGCAACGTTTGCTTAATAATTGCACAGCGCGGATACTTGATTACGGCTACACGGTCTGTGAAAGATTTTTGCAGATCCTCCTCTCAAAGGATCCCGATGATAAATCGACGAGAGCTCCTCTCCGGTGTGGCAGGCGGTGTGGTTTCAGCAGGTTTGCTGACGGCGGCGGCGGCCAATCCCGCCAGCATCGTCAGCGTCAATAACGTTTCGGCATTGCGAAAACGCGCGGCCCCGGGCGATCGCCTTTGCGCCGTGGTGCTCGGCTACCATTTTGCCGGCGACGGCGGAGGCAAGCTGATGTACTGGGATGCCGCCAACGAGCAAACGGCCAATGACGGCACCGTTATCGCCTTGCCGGGCAGTCTGAAGGGCCGCTGGCTTTTATTGCACAACGGCACTCTCGATTTCCGTCAATTTGGCATCTTCAATGGCGAAAACGGAGCCGATGCCGCCCTTGATGCAATGGTCAACGACCCGCAAATTCACCGTATCGAAGCGCATACCGCCCTGAACTTCCGCTATCGCCATCAGTTTTCCCGTTCCGATATCACCCTCGATTTTGGCGGGCAAACGGTCACCACCTCCGGCCTCGACGCGCTCGAAAACATCAAAGACAACTACCTTTCCGCCATTCTGGCCTTTCGCGGCGAGGTTGAAGAAAAGGTTACCGTCAGCCCCCTGCTTCATCCCCTGCCGCTGCTCAGCGAAATCTACCCTGTCGAAGACAGCAGCCAGTTTCCGGTCGGGCAATGGTTTTGTCTCGAATCCGAAAAAATGGCCGGACACTGGCAGCGAAAGATTCAGCGGCTGGTGCAGGTCACAGCGCAGATAGACGCCACTCACGTGCGACTCAATTACCGCACCGGCTGGCCGCTTGAGGCCGGAAAATCTTTGCATTGGCGTAAAGTGACGCCGGTAAAAAACGTGCTGATCCAGAATATGCAGTTTATCGGCCAGGGCGAATTACCGGATACCAGTTCGCAACCTGTCACCTTTGAATACGCGATTTATTGCGATGTGTACCGCATTCATGCGCAGGGGACATTCTGGTCGGTGATTTTTCGCCGCTGGAACACCTTCTTTCGCACCGAACAGTGCTCTTTGAGCAATCCGCCGTCCGTTTCGTGGGGCGGCGCAGGATATCTCACCCAGCAAATCTATTGCCAATACGGACACATCGCCGACTGCACCACGTCCAATGCCCGTCATCTCAATGACTTGACCGCCAGCTCTTCGTGCGTGGTGCAAAACTGTCATAGTGACGGCGACAGCACAGGCGCGTTTGTCACGCACGGTCAATACGAGCATGACCTGCAGTTTATCGGCAATTCCGGCATCATTACGCTTGCCAATTCGGGCGTTGACTGGGGACAAACGGCCGCCAGAATCGCCATCAGCCAGCATGTCTGTTCCGTGCTGATTGCCAATACCTTCATCAGCGACCTGACCCTGACCGACGTGCATGTTTATCGCGACGTCTATCACGGCGGTCTCGGCATTTTGCGGCTGCACTGCGACGGGCTGACCGTCAGAAACTGTAGCGTCAATGGTGAACTCACCCTGATTCAGCATGAACAGCACAGCCCTAAAATGAATCTGTTCGATAACTGTGCCTTCACGCTGGATGCGCGCCATGATTCCACCATCAGCGATCTGGAGCTGGACGACCCCTATATCGACTCGCATCCGCTGCCTACGTCGCGTAATTCCTTTCAGGGCAACTCACGCCTGCATTTTTCCCATTGCACCTTTGAAGGCGAAACGGCAGACACCTCGCTGCTGGTCAACAATCACGAAAATTACTTTTCTGGCTGCAAAATCAATAATCTGGCGCTTGTTCTTTTAGGCGAGGTACCGCAGAAACTGGTGATTGACGGCGAAACGATGCTTACCGCCGAGGCTTCCTCGCTGGCGCGCATTTCACGGCGTGGCGTTCAGCCGGTGACCTGGCTTCTGGGGCCGCTGCGCAGCGAAGTCAACGCGGTCGACGCGCTTCATATCGAGATTGAGGGCGGGATTAACTACTATCAGGCGCGGCACGCCACCTTTGTAAACGGCAAACGCCGCCTGATGGCCGAGGCATTTTCTCTACCGTCGTATTTTATCGAGCAGGATAATCTGTTGCTGGCGGTGGAATCCGAGATGCCGTCCGAGGCGGAGGGAAATGGGGTAATCAACAATACGCAGATAGTGACATCAAAAACAGTGCTGCCGCCTACACCGAATCGGCAAGGCGGCAGTCATTAACGGTAATTGCCGAAGAGAAGGGATTTCTCCGGCAATAAACCGCTTAACGCCAGGCTTTGAAGCGGTTGATCAGACCATTGGTCGATGCATCGTGACCGCTAATCTCCTCACCGTTTTCCAGCTCCGGCAGAATGCGGTTAGCCAGTTGTTTACCCAGTTCCACACCCCATTGGTCGAAGGTGTAGATGTTCAGAATGGCACCCTGAGTAAAGATTTTATGCTCATACAGCGCAATCAACGCACCCAGACTGAACGGCGTGATTTCGCGCAGCAGGATGGAGTTGGTCGGACGGTTGCCTTCAAAGACCTTGAATGGCGCGACGTGCTTGACGTCTTCCGGCTTTTTACCTTGCGCGGCAAACTCTTCTTCAACGGTGTCGAGAGACTTGCCGAAAGCCAGGGCCTCGGTTTGCGCGAAGAAGTTGGACAGCAGCTTGGCGTGATGATCGCTAAGCGGGTTGTGGCTGATAGCCGGCGCAATAAAGTCGCACGGCACGATTTTGGTGCCCTGGTGAATCAGCTGGTAAAACGCGTGCTGACCGTTGGTGCCCGGCTCGCCCCAGATGATTGGGCCAGTCTGGTAATCTACCGGAGAACCGTTGCGGTCTACGTATTTCCCGTTGGATTCCATGTTGCCCTGCTGGAAATAAGCAGCGAAACGGTGCAGATACTGGTCGTAGGGCAGAATGGCTTCGGTTTCGGTGCCGAAGAAATCGTTATACCAGATACCAATCAGCGCCAGGATGACAGGCAGGTTTTTCTCCGCTGGCGTTTCGGCAAAGTGTTTGTCCATCGCGTGTGCGCCGCTCAGCAGTTGCTCGAAGTTCTCGAAACCGACCGAAAGCGCGATGGAAAGACCGATTGCCGACCACAGTGAGTAACGTCCGCCGACCCAGTCCCAGAACTCGAACATATTGTCGGTATCGATTCCAAACTCGGAGACGGCTTTGCCGTTGGTAGACAGCGCAGCGAAGTGCTTCGCGACGTGCTGCTCGTCACCGGCCGTTTTCAGGAACCAGTCGCGCGCGCTGTGGGCGTTGGTCATGGTTTCCTGCGTGGTGAAGGTTTTGGAGGCAACCAGGAACAGCGTGGTTTCCGGGTTCAGCGGTTTCAGCGTTTCGGCAATGTGCGTGCCGTCGACGTTGGAAACAAAATGCATGTTGAGGTGATTTTTATAAGGGCGCAGCGCCTCGGTCACCATGAAAGGCCCCAGATCCGAACCGCCGATACCGATGTTGACGACGTCGGTAATCGCCTTGCCGGTGTAACCCTTCCAGCTCCCGCCGATAACGCGCTCGGTGAAGCTCTTGATTTTGGCCAGTACCGCGTTGACTTCGGGCATGACGTCTTTGCCGTCGACCACAATAGGCGTGTTGCTGCGGTTACGCAGCGCAACGTGCAGCACGGCACGGTCTTCGGTGCGGTTTATCTTCTCACCGGAAAACATCGATTTGATGGCTTCCTGCAGCTCGGTCTCTTTTGCCAGCGCCTGCAGTTTGTCCAGGGTCTCTGTCGTGATGCGGTTTTTAGAATAGTCGACCAGAATTTGATCGTCGAAAGTAGCAGAGAACTTGGAAAAACGATCGCCATCTTCAGCAAACAGATGACTGATTTCTACATCTTTTACTTGTTCGAAATGCTGCTGCAGGGCTTGCCAGGCAGCGGTTTGAGTTGGATTGATATTTTTCATAGCAATGCTCTTAGGCTGAGAATGTAAGGTGATATCTTGACTATTATTTAGCGCAACTGCCTTGATTGTATCCGGTATTTTGGAAGATGAGATGCCTTTTCTTGCGTTTCTTGCAATAGGCAATAACTGTTGGCAAACCTGTCTGATAGTCAAATACCGCACTGAATAATAGATGACATTCCGTCAAAATGTGAGCGAGATGCCCTCAGACCGTTGACAGGAGGCGCAGAACCGGTAATTCTAGGCGCCTAACTTATACGCGTCCGCGCGTGTAGGCCAGAAGAGGCGCGTCGCCCAGGCAATGTATCGGAGGAACCGTATCCTGCGAGGGTGCATTATGGGGTGCGACGCCGAGGTCAGACACCCAACGGTTGGGAAAAGATCGACTACAGGGGCTGAATCCCCTGGGTTGTCACCGCTATAGCTCGATGAGCTATTGGCATGGTGGGGCGCTTCTGGGTGTACCGTAGCATTTCTACGCCTGCTCCCGTTTCCCGCTCTACCCTTGTGCCAAGGAATATGCAATTAAAAAGGCCGTCTTATAAAAGGACGACCCTGACACGAGGTTTTAAATGAATCAAGCAGCACCCCGCAACGCTGACCTGTCGCCCCTGAGCAATACGGTCATCGCCAAATTTGGTGGTACCAGCGTGGCGGACTTCGAAGCCATGAACCGCAGCGCCGATGTGGTGCTCTCCAATCCCGACGTTCGCGTGGTGGTCCTTTCCGCCTCCGCCGGCGTAACCAATCTGCTGGTAGAACTGGCCGAAGGCAAAGACAGCGAGCGTCGCGCATTCCTGCTGGACGAAATCCGTCGTATTCAGAACGCCATCATTCTTCGTCTCGACACGCCGTCGGTTATTCACGACGAGATCGAGCGCATGCTGGAAAACATCGGCATGCTGTCCGAAGCGGCAAGTCTGGCGACCTCCACCGCGCTGACCGACGAGCTGGTCAGTCACGGCGAGATGATGTCGACCCTGCTGTTTGTCGAGATTCTGCGTCAGCGTCAGGTTTCTGCGGAGTGGTTCGACGTGCGTAAAATCATGCGCACCAACGATCGTTTCGGCCGTGCCGAGCCGGACACCCATACCCTATTCGAACTGGCGAGCCAGCAGCTGGCTCCGCGCCTGCATGAAGCGCTGATTGTGACTCAGGGCTTTATCGGTTCCGAACCAAAGGGCCGCACCACGACGCTCGGCCGCGGCGGCAGCGACTACACTGCCGCTCTGCTGGGTGAAGCGTTAGGTGCCGTGCGCGTCGATATCTGGACCGATGTGCCGGGCATCTACACCACCGATCCTCGTGTAGTGCCTGCCGCGAAACGCATCGACCGCATCGCGTTCGAAGAAGCGGCCGAAATGGCCACCTTCGGCGCGAAGGTTCTGCACCCGGCAACCCTACTGCCTGCGGTACGCCGTGGTATTCCGGTGTTTGTCGGCTCGAGCAAGGATCCTTCCGCGGGCGGTACGCTGGTCTGCAACACGACGGAAAACCCGCCGCTGTTCCGTGCGCTGGCGCTGCGTCGCAAACAGACGCTGCTCACCTTGCACAGCATGACCATGCTGCATTCACAGGGTTTTCTGGCCGAAGTGTTCAGCATTCTGGCGCGTCACAACATCTCCGTTGACCTGATTACGACTTCCGAAGTCAGCATCGCCCTGACGCTCGACACCACGGGTTCCACCTCTTCCGGTGACAGCCTGCTGACCACGTCGCTGCTGACCGAGCTCTCTTCGCTGTGCCGCGTCGAGGTCGAAGAGAATCTGGCACTGATTGCCATCATCGGCAACAAGCTGTCTCAAGCCTGTGGCGTGGGTAAAGAAGTGTTCGGCGTGCTGGACCCGTTCAACATCCGCATGATCTGTTACGGTGCCAGCAGTTATAACCTGTGTTTCCTGGTGCCGGGCGATGACGCCAATCAGGTCGTGCAAAAGCTGCACCACAACCTATTCGAGCAGGATTAATCGATTTTCGATTCCCGCGCGTAACAAGAAAAGCCGAGTCGAAAGACCCGGCTTTTTTTAAATGAGAAAGACACAACATCGAAATATAAAACTATAAAACACTGAGGAAGTCCCTGCATGTTAGCCAAAATCACACGTCTGTTCCCCTTGTGGGCCGTTTTGCTGGCGGTCGCCGCCTATTACACGCCAACCACCTTTACGCCTATCGGCCCACACGTCAGCACCCTGTTGATGCTGATTATGTTTGCGATGGGCGTCACGCTCGAGTTTGGCGACTTCAAACGCGTGCTTTCGCGCCCGGCACCGGTGGCAGCGGCTACCTTCCTGCATTATCTAGTGATGCCGCTGGCCGCCTGGCTGCTGGCGAAATTGTTCCATATGCCTGACGATCTGGCGGCCGGCATGATTCTGGTCGGCAGCGTGGCGAGCGGTACGGCGTCCAACGTAATGATTTATCTGGCCAAAGGCGACGTGGCACTTTCCGTGACCATCTCCTCCGTCTCCACGCTGGTCGGCGTATTTGCTACGCCTTTGCTGACGCGTCTTTATGTCGATACGCACATCAAGGTCGATGTCGAAGGCATGTTGCTGAGTATTCTACAGATTGTGGTGATACCGATTCTTGCAGGTCTGATTATCCACCATCTGTTTACGCAGGCCGTTAAACGTATCGAGCCTTTCCTGCCGCTGTTTTCCATGGTGTGCATTCTGGCCATCATCAGCGCCGTGATTGCCGGAAGTCAGGGCCTGATTGGATCGGTCGGACTGGTAGTGGTCGTGGCCGTTATCCTGCACAACGCGATTGGCCTGTTGAGCGGCTATTTTGGCGGCAAAATGTTTGGTTTCGACGAGACCACCTGCCGCACTATCGCGCTGGAAGTGGGCATGCAGAACTCCGGTCTGGCGGCCACGCTGGGCAAACTGTATTTCACGCCGATTGCCGCCCTGCCCGGCGCGATTTTTTCCGTGTGGCACAATCTGTCCGGCTCGCTGCTGGCCGGTTACTGGTCGGGTCGTCCGGTAGACAGGAAAGCCAAAAAGTAGGGTAACGCGTTTAAACAAAAAGGGTCACGATTATCTCGTGACCCTTTTTTTATGGCCTGCAATCAGAGTTATTTCACCAGACTGCGGGCATCGTCGAGCTCTTCGCGCTCGTCGTCTTTCTCGTCTTTTTCCAGCACGTTATAGGCAACGGCACAGAACAGCGAGTTGAGGCGTTTCATGTCGCCCAGCAAACCTAGGTGCAGCGAGCTGGTTTCGATGCTCTGCACATTATGCTGATGCAGACGATCGACATGGGCATGGGCATAGCGGCGGTCCAGCAGGCGGAAACGGTGCTTGGAGCGGCGCAGGCGTTTCGCGCTGGTCAAATCGCTTGAAAGGAAGACCGACAGGCTTAAACGCAGGTTATCCACCAGCTTCTCGTGCAGGCTGTCGAGTTCGGCAAGCCCTTCCGCCGAGAACGCACGACGTGTTTCATGAGACTTGGCGGTAATGTCGCCGGTCATACGCTCGATGATGTCGCCCGCCTGCTCGAGGTTCAGCGCCATTTCGATAATTTCGGCCCAGCGACGCGAGTCGTCCTCGCCCAGATCATCTTTGTGAATCTGCGCCAGATAGAGCTTGATGGCGGTGTAAAGCACATCGACGTCATCGTCCAGACGACGGATTTCGCGGTCCTGCGCCAGCTTGCCGTGCATGACTTCATGCTGAAGGATCATCATGTGTTCCACCACATCGCCCATGCGCAGCGTCTCGCGTGCGGCATTGGCCAGCGCCAGCGACGGCGTGTCAATCGCGCTGACATCAAGGTGACGAGGACGCAGACGCGGATCGTCTTCAGGCTGTTCGGCAATCCATAGCTCGCAGATTCGCGCCATCATACCGGCCGCCGGTACCAGCGCCAGACAGCGGATCAGGTTATAGAATACGTGGAAATAGATAACCAGCTCTTCATCGGGAATACCGATGCGCGCCAGCAGATTGGTCAGCGGCCCGATAAACGGCAGCACGATGATGCAGCCTATCAGCTTGAACAGCACACTGCCGAGCGCCACACGGCGACCGGCGGCATTCTGCTTGCTGGCGTTGATCATCGCCAGAATTCCGCTGCCGAGGTTGGCACCAATCACCAGACACAGCGACACTTTCAGCGAAATGACGCCCGTAGCCGCGAGCGTCGCGGTAAGCAGCACCGCCGCCAGACTGGAATAACTGATGATAGCGAAAACCGCGCCGGTGAGCGCATCGAGAATGACATCGCCCGTCAGTGAGGAAAACAGCACTTTCACGCCGGAGCCTTGCATAATCGGCGTGGCGGCGGTCACGATAAGCTCCAGCGCCAGCAGAATCAGCCCGAGTCCAATCCCGACGCGCCCCATCTGCCCGGCACGCGTCTGTTTACGGCTGAGGAAGAAGGCGACGCCGACGAAAATCAGCAGAGGCGAAAGCCAGGAGAGATCAAAGGTCAGCACGCGCGCCATCAGCGCCGTCCCGACATCGGCACCGAGAATAATTACCAGCGCGGGAGACAGCGCCACCAGCCCCTGAGCGACAAACGAGGTCACAAGCAAGGCCGTGGCATTGCTGCTCTGTACCAGCGCGGTAACGCCGATACCGGAGACAAACGCCAGCGGTTTTTTCTCGACGCTGCTGCTGAGAACACGGCGCAAATTGGCACCAAACACCCGCATGATGCCTGTACGCACTATATGCGTACCCCACACGAGTAAAGAGACTGCAGAAAGTAAATGAAGAAGAGTTAACACTAAATACGAACTCCTTTAGCGCCAGGCATGTATAGGCCATCCTGCCTGCCTGGCGTGTTGGAGCAGGATAGCATCCGGATTGACGACGCTGGGCCGACCCACGCGGGTCAACAACGGCAAGTCATTGTGCGAATCCGAATAAAAAATGGCGTGGGCTAGCAGGCTGGCGTCCTGATTCAGCAGGTCCATCAGCCGCGCGACCTTTCCTTCGCGAAACGTCAGCACGCCCTGGGTAAAGCCGGTAAAACGTCCGTTGGCGGTTTCCACGCCGATGGCCAGCGTTTCATCGATGCCAAGGTATGTCGCAATCGGGGCCACCAGGTGTTCACCCGAGGCAGAAATCACTATCGTGCGATCGCCGTTGGCACGGTGCGAGGCAATACACTGGCGGGCATCGGCATAGACGCGATCGGCGATAACCTCGTGGACAAAACGCGTGACCATCGCCGACACCTCGTGTTCGCTGCGACCTTTGAGCGGACTTAAGGTCCAGTTCATATATTCGGTCATGTCCATCTGGCCGATGGCATACAGGCGCATCATTTCGGTGTCTTGCCGGAGAAACAGGTCGGGTTCGGCGACCCATCCTTCCTTGACCATAAAGGCCGACCACAGGCTCGAACAGTCGCCGCGAATCAGCGTTTCATCGAGGTCAAAAAGCGTCAGCTTCATGCAACTTCCCGTAATGTATCAAGATCTAACTGTAGACCAATATCGGTATCATCAGCCAGCAAAGCGTCGACGGAGCGATTCAAAACATCCACCGACAGCTCGACATTGTGAGCCAGTACACGATAACGCACGACATTGCCCAGCAGGCTATGTTGAAGAATTCGGGCAGCAATTCCCTGATTGGGCGCGCAAAGCGCAATGGATTCAGGGCGAATAGCCACCTGAGACGTATAGCTCTGCCCGGTCAATGCAAAAGCCTGTTCGGGGGTCAGCAGATTATAACTGCCGATAAACCCGGCGGCGAAAGCATTGACCGGTGCAGTATACAATGTTTCGGCGTCGCCATTCTGTACGATTTGTCCTTTATTCATCAGCACGATGCGATCCGACATCGTCAGCGCCTCTTCCTGATCGTGCGTCACAAAGATGGCGGTGAGGTTCATTTCACGCTGGATACGGCGGATCTGCTCGCGCAGGTGTTTACGAATACGCGCGTCCAGCGCCGACAGCGGCTCATCGAGCAGCAGCAGTCGAGGTTGCGTGACCAGCGACCGCGCCAGTGCCACGCGTTGGCATTGTCCGCCCGACAACTGATGCGGATAACGACGGGCGAACTCGGTCAACTCCACCAGCGCCAGGACTTCGTTAACGCGACGCGTAGACTCGCTGCCCGATATCTTTTGCATCTTGAGGCCAAAGGCCACGTTGCCCTCGACCGTCATGTTGGGAAACAGCGCATAGCTTTGAAACACCATGCCGATGCCGCGCTTTTGTGGCGTAAGCGGCACGATATCCTGCCCCTGCAAGACAATCTTTCCGCTGTCGACCGACGTCAGCCCTGCGAGACAGCGGAGCAGCGTGGATTTTCCGCACCCGCTCGGCCCGAGCAGCGTCACGAATTCGCCCTCTTTGGCGCTAAAGTCGATGTTATTGAAAATCTGCGTTTGCCCGTAGTGTTTGTTGAGCTGCGTCACTTCTAGATAGGACATGATCAGCGCTTCCCTTTATTCAGTAAGTTCGCCACGAAGGTAAAGACCAGCACGACGAAGAAATAGGAGATAACCAATGCGCTGGTGAAATGGCCGCTGCCGTTGCGCATGTTGTAGAGATAGACCTGCAAGGTTTCATAGCGGTTGCCTACCAGCAGATTGGCAAACACGAATTCACCTATCAAAAACGAGAATGACAGCAAGACGGCGATGGTGGCGCCTTTGCGCAGATTGGGCAAAATCACGAACAGTGCGGCTTTCCAGGTGCTGGCGCCGAGCAGATGGGCGGCATCCATCAGGTCACGCAGATTAATCGCCTGAATATTGTTGGAAATTGCCCGATAGATAAACGGCAGCGCAATCGTGAAATAACAACCTATCAGAATCCACGGCGTGCCGGTCAGTTCAAAGGGCGGCGCGGAGTAGAGTTCCATCAGCCCGACCGATGACACCACCGGCGGAACGGCAAACGGTAAGAGAATGAGAACATTCATCAACGCGTCCAGCTTCGGGAAATAGTAAGCAATCACAAACATAAGCGGCAGGATGAGCACCAGAGAGAAAAACAGCGTGCCGAGACAGATAAGCAGCGAGTGCCCGAGCGCCACCAGAAAACGCGGATCGCTCCATAGCGCAATCAGCCATTTGAAGGTAAATCCGCTCGGCAGAATGGTGGCGCCCCACTCCTCGACCAGCGCATAAATCAGCGTGGCGGCCAGCGGCAACAGCAGGACCAGAAACAGGATCCAGACCACCAGCCGATGATAAAGATGTTCAGCACGAGACATCATCACCTCCTAAATCCGTAACTCGGGTCTTAACGCACATTGAGGTAGCTCCTGCGTAATAACCATTGATGAATCAGCGTGATAAACGCCATCAAAATCACCAGCAGGATAGCCAGTGCGCTGCCCATATTGGGATCCAGCGAAATATCGCCCGAGACCAGCGCTGCAATACGTACCGGCACGACGTTAAAGTTACCGGTCGTCAAGGCGTAAACCGTGGCGTAGGCTCCAAGCGCATTGGCAAGCAGAATCACAAAGGTGCCCATCAGCGCAGGCGCCATGACCGGCAGCCCGATGTAGCGCCAGAAACGCCATTTACCGGCACCAAGCAGGGCCGCCGACTCTTTCCAGTCTTCACGCAGGCCATCAAACGCCGGATACAGCAGCAGCACGCCCAGCGGAATCTGGAAATAGGTGTAAAGCACGATAAGCCCGTCTTTGGAATACAGATTGAAGGCCTCCATCAATCCGTATTTACGCAGGATGAGCGTAAGTGTGCCATTGAGTCCCAACAGGATGACGAAGGCAAAGGCCAGCGGCACGCCCGCGAAATTACTGGTCATGTTGGTAAAGGACATCACGAAATCGTGCAGCTTTGTCGGGCCGAGCTGGCGAAGTGAGTAACTACCAACCAAGGCTATCAGCAAACCATAAAGACTCGACCAGACTGAAATATCCAGCGAGTACTTCATCGCCTGCAGATAGAACGGCGAGGTCAGAATGTCGCTGTAGTTACCGAATCCCCAGGTTTCGTAGGTATCACTGTAAAAGCTGCTGACCGCTACCCAGGCAAGGGGTGCCAACTGAAAGGCGATGAAGAACACTACAAAAGGCAGCGTAAAAAGCAGGGCGAGCCACTTGGCTTTCATGCGTTATCCTCAACCTTACATCCTGGTTCGAGCCAGAAGATCGGCGAAGTAAGGTTTATCGTGGGTGATTTCAAGCAGCTGGCAGACGGTTCCACATATTTCGGTTTGCCGTGGCGCGGCGTCCTGCTGGCTAAACGCGCTGCCAAAGACGAACATTGGCACCTGACGCTCTTCGGGCAAGATACCGCCGTGGCTGCGATCGTTGTTCATGCCGTGATCGGCGGTCACGATGACCTGATAGCCCTCTTCCAGCCAGGTGCCCAGATAGTGCGATAGAATGCCGTCCGCCACGCGCGCCTTGTTGCGATATTGCATCGAATCCTGCCCGAATTTATGCCCGGTATCGTCGATATTCATCGGGTGAATCAGCAGGAAATCAGGATCGTAGTGCAAGCGCAGACTCTCTGCGTCATCAAACAGGTGCGAGTCGGGATAGGTGTCGTCGTAATAGAAATGTCCGTGCTGAATGGCCAGCGCGTTATCGTGAGTATGGCGGTCACGGGCCGCAACAAACGGCGTGCGGTTATACAACTCGCTCACCCAGTGATAAGCCGCCGCCGCCGTCGTCAACCCAGCGTCTCGCGCATAGTGAAATACGCTGCGCCCGGTAGACAGCCTGTCTACCTGATTCCCGACAATGCCGCTCAGCACCGGGGGCACGCCGGTCAGAATGCATTCATACAGCGGTCGGGAAAGCGACGGCAGCTCGCACTCCAGCTGATACAAACGCCCGCGCCCGACGGCACATTGCGCATGCAAATAGCCCATCGTTTCGCGAGCCACCTGATAATTCAGGCCATCCAATACCACCAGAATGCTTTTCATAATTGTGACCCTGATAAAAAAGAGAAAAATGGGCGAATCGAAGAACGGTTTCCAGACCTTGCTTTGAAATTGCAGACACCGCCAACGCCATGAAAATCATTAGTGCCACAGAAAGGCAGCTGGCGGGTTCATCCCAGAAACTTAAAAGGGTCAGTGACTGGGATTAGCCTGGGCCTGTGCATCCGAGCACGCAGGATGACGCAGACTGTTAATGCGGGTTCATGTTGCCGTTTTGGTTGCCAATTATTGTTGCTGGCTATTATTGCTGGTTAATCATGACGTTCTCTTGCCACAGACGAGGCAATGTTTTCGCGCTCTTGCCCCAGGCTTCCGGGTCCGCAATAGGGTGCGCATTGGCATATTCGCTGTTTGGCAGCAGCTTGGCTTTTACGTCATCCGGCAGCGTCAGGTGTTCTGCACGAATGGGGCGCGCATAGCCTTTTGCCAGATTGATCTGTCCGGCATCGGAGAAGATATATTCACGCGCCAGCTTGGCCGCATTCGGATGCTTGGCGTATTTGTTGATGATGGTGGTGTAACCGGAGGTGATACTGCCGTCTGACGGAATGACAACGTCAAAGCGGGTTTTATCGATTTGGTCGCGATAGTTAAGCCCGTTGAAATCCCAGACCACGCCGACCTGAACTTCGCCTTTTTCAAGCGACGCGATAACCGGATCGGTCAGGCTCAAGCGCCCTGCCTTTGCCAGCTTGGCGAAATATTCCAGACCCGGCTTGAGGTTTTTCTCGTTACCGCCCATCGCGTAAGTGGCGGCAAGCACGCCGTTGGCAGCCTGAGCTGCCGTGCTGACATCGCCAATCGTGACCTTATATTTGCCTTTCATCAGGTCAGCCCAGCTATGGGGTTCGTCTTTAACCTGTGATTTATCAATGATAAACGCGATAGTGCCGGTGTAGGCCAGTGCCCAGTTGCCGTCCTTGTCTTTTGCCCATTCAGGTACCTGATCCCAGGTGCTGGGTTTATAAGGCAGAGTAACGCCCTCTTTTACTGCCACCGGACCAAATGCCGCTCCCACATCGCCGATATCCGCGCTGGCATTGCTTTTTTCCGCGAGGAACTTCGCAATTTCCTGTGCCGAACTCATGTCGGTATCACTGTGCTTGATGCCGTATTTGCTGCTCAAATCATTCCAGGTATCTTTCCAGTTTGCCCAGGAATCAGGCATCCCGACGCTATTAACCGTGCCTTCTGCTTTGGCGGCCTTTTCAAGGTCGGCCATAGATTCTGCGGCGAAGGCCGTGGTTGTCGTCATGACGAGCGCGGTGGTTAACACAGATGCGAACAACTGTTTCATAACTGATGCTCCAGATGATAGTGTGTGGGAGTGCTGGTCTAGTCCAGCAAGAACCAAGCCAATCTAACGATGGTTTGTGATATTTAGATGACAGCGCGAAAAAGCGACAGTTTTGTTGTCTGGCGTTGTTAACAAGTACGCAAATTTTTATCTTTTAACGGTTATGGTGGTGCAAAAGTGCACTGAAATGAGGCTTAAGATCGATGAGTGAATCGCAGACCACTGTCGCTATTATTTGCCACGCATTGAGTGAGAAGATAGCCGACGGTTTTTATTCTGCCGCAGGGCGTCTGCCTTCCGAAAGAACACTGAGCGAGCAGTTTTCAACAACACGTATAACGTTGCGGGAATCTTTGGGACAGCTCGAAGCACAGGGGCTGATTTATCGCGAGGTGCGTCGTGGGTGGTTTATCTCGCCGCCGCGTATTCTTTATAATCCGCTGCAACGCAGTCATTTTCATGCCATGGCCCGAGAGCAAGGCCGCCTTGCCCGCACAGACCTCATCGATGCCTGTCAGATACGGGGCAGCGACAATGTTTGCCATAAACTGAATCTACCCGCGCAAAGCGAGGTATATCGTATTCGGCGGTTACGCTATATCGACGCACGAGCAGTGCTTTATGTAGAGCACTACCTTAACCCGCAGTTCTTCCCCGATATCATTAACGACGATCTTACGCAGTCGCTGACCGACCTGTACTTTTCACGCTATGGCATAAAGTACGGCCGCGGTTCGCTTTGATATGGTGCCGACGCGTCTACCCGAAGCCGCCTCCAGCGCCTTGAAAGTCGCGGCAGGCAGCCCGGCCCTGTTTATTACAAGGATCAACCGTGATCTCGACGATCGGATCATCGACTGTGATCTCGAATACTGGCGCTACGATGCCTTACATATCGATGTCGACGTGGGCTAAAGTCTGGAATTGCCGTTAATCGGCGTCGTAACCCAGATTAGGCGCTAACCAGCGCTCAACCTCGGTAATCGCCATACCTTTACGCACGGCATAGTCTTCAACCTGATCCCGTTGAATCTGCGCTACGGCGAAGTATTTGCTGTCTGGATGACTGAAATACCAGCCAGAAACAGCCGCTCCCGGCCACATCGCGAAAGATTCGGTTAACTGCATGCCGGTATGCGTTTCGACATTCAGCAACTGCCAGATTTGGCCTTTCTCGGTGTGCTCAGGACAAGCCGGATAACCAGGCGCAGGACGAATCCCCTGATAATTTTCGCGAATCAGTTCTTCGTTGCTCAGGTTTTCCTGCGGTGCAAAGCCCCAATACACTTTTCGCACCTGTTCGTGCAGATACTCGGCGAAGGCTTCGGCCAGACGATCGGCAAGGGCTTTTATCATGATTTTATTGTAGTCATCATGCTGTTTGTCATAGGCCTCTGCCAGCGCGTCTTCTTCCAGACCGCCGGTCACGGCGAATGCGCCCATATAGTCGGCCTTGCCACTGGTTTTGGGTGCTACAAAATCGGCCAGACAGTAGTTGGCAAAATCGGTCTTCTCGGTTTGCTGACGAAGATGGTGGCTGACAATCAACACGTCTTCACGGCTTTCGTCACGATAGATTTCGATGTCGTCACCGTTACGGTTCGCAGGGAATAAACCATAGACGCCGCGCGGGTTAAGGAGTTTTTCGCGGGAAAGCTTATCTAGCAGTTCATTGGCATCTTGAAACAGCCGCTTCGCCTCTTCACCCACGACGTCGTCTTCAAGAATGCGCGGATACTTGCCTGCCAGCGACCAGGTCATGAAGAACGGCGTCCAGTCGATATAGTCGCGCAGCGTGTCGATGCTGGCCTCAACCTGCTGAATGCCCAAACGCTGCGCCACGGGCGGCGAATAGTTTTGCCAGTCAATCTGCGTCGCGTTTTCACGCGCCTTCTCAAGGCTGACGGGCGGGGTACGCGGCTTTTTACGGCCATGCTGAATACGCACCGTTTCATACTCTTTACGCGTTTTCTCGACAAAGGCATCGCGCTGACCGTCGGAAAGCAGAGCCGATACCACGCCAACGGAGCGGGAAGCATTCTGTACGTAAGTCGTCGAGCCCTTGTAGTTTTGTTCTATTTTAACGGCGGTATGTGCCTTGGAGGTTGTCGCACCGCCTATCAGCAGCGGAATGGTAAACCCACGGCGCTGCATCTCTTTGGCCACGTTGACCATTTCGTCTAGAGAGGGCGTAATGAGACCGGACAGCCCGATAATATCGACATTTTCATCAATAGCCGTTTTGAGGATTTTATCGGTAGGCACCATGACGCCGAGATCGATAATTTCGTAGTTATTACATTGCAGCACCACGCCGACAATGTTTTTGCCGATGTCGTGAACGTCGCCTTTCACCGTTGCCAGCAGGATTTTACCGTTGGTTTTACCTTTCTCCTTGCTGGCCTCGATGTAGGGCTCAAGATAGGCCACAGCCTGTTTCATGACGCGTGCAGATTTCACCACCTGCGGCAGGAACATTTTACCTTCGCCGAACAGGTCGCCTACAACGTTCATGCCGTCCATCAGCGGGCCTTCAATGACTTCTATCGGACGGGCCGAAAGCTGGCGCGCCTCTTCGGTATCAAGCTCGATAAATTCGGTTATGCCTTTCACCAGCGAATACTCGAGACGCTTTTTGACGTCCCAGCCGCGCCATTCGGCCTGCTGCTTATTGGCTTCGCCGTCGTCTTTATTGCCGCGATATTTTTCGGCCAAATCGAGCAGCCGTTCGGTGCCATCATCACGGCGGTTGAGGATGACGTCTTCAACGGCTTCACGCAGTTCAGGAGCAAGGTCATCGTAGATAGCCAGCTGACCGGCATTGACGATGCCCATATCCATGCCATTACGGATAGCGTGGTAAAGAAATACGGCATGGATGGCCTCACGCACGGGATCGTTGCCGCGAAAGGAGAAAGAGACGTTGGACACACCGCCGGAAATCATGGCGTGCGGCAATTCTTTCTTGATGTCGGCGCAGGCACCAATGAAGTCTACGGCGTAATTATTGTGCTCTTCAATACCGGTGGCGACGGCAAAGATGTTCGGGTCGAAGATGATATCTTCCGGCGGGAATCCGACGTCTTCGGTCAGCAATGTATAAGCCCGGCGGCAGATTTCGATTTTGCGCGCACGGGTATCCGCCTGGCCGACTTCGTCAAAGGCCATCACTACCATCGCCGCCCCGTATCGCCGTACCTTGCGGGCGTATTTGAGGAAGGCTTCCTCCCCTCCTTCATTGAAATCGAGTTAACAATACCCTTGCCCTGAATACATTTGAGGCCTTTCTCGATGACGTCCCACTTGGAGGAGTCAATCATGATGGGTACCCGGGCGATATCCGGCTCACCGGCAATCAGATTGAGGAATTTCACCATCGCCGCTTCGGCATCGAGCATGCCTTCGTCCATGTTGATATCGATTATCTGCGCGCCGCTCTCAACCTGCTGCTGCGCGACGGCAAGCGCTTCGACATACTTCTCTTCCTTGATAAGTTTCTTGAAGCGCGCCGAACCGGTAACGTTGGTACGCTCACCGACGTTGACGAACAGGGTCGATGCGTCGATGTTCAGAGGTTCTAGCCCCGCGAGACGACACGCCACAGGGATTTCGGGGAGCTTGCGTGGCGCTACGCCTTCCAGCACTTTCACGAACTCGGCGATATGCTGTGGCGTAGTGCCACAGCAGCCGCCGACGATGTTCAGAAAGCCCGACCGTGCCCATTCGCCGATATGTGCAGCCATTTCTCCGGGTTCAAGATCGTACTCGCCGAAAGCGTTGGGCAGCCCGGCGTTGGGGTGCGCCGTGACATAGCATTCTGAAATGCGCGACAGCTCGGCGACATACTGGCGTAACTCGTCTGGACCCAGGGCGCAGTTAAGTCCGAAGGTTAACGGCTTGACGTGACGCAGCGAGTTGTAAAAGGCTTCGGTGGTTTGTCCGGACAGGGTTCGCCCCGAAGCATCGGTAATAGTGCCGGAAATCATGACCGGCAGTAAAACGCCCATCTCTTCGAAAACCGTTTCGACTGCGAAAGTCGCGGCCTTCGCATTAAGCGTATCGAAGATCGTTTCGACCATGATGAGATCCACCCCGCCTTCGATCAAGGCGCGAGTGGATTCGCAATAGGCTTCGACCAGTTGATCGAATGAGATATTGCGATAGGAAGGATCGTTGACGTCGGGAGAGATCGAGGCGGTGCGGTTGGTGGGGCCTAACACACCGGCCACGTATCGCGGTTTGTCGGGCGTGCGTGCGGTCCATTCATCGGCACAAATTCGGGCAAGGCGTGCCGCCTCGTAGTTAATTTCGGCCGAAAGCGACGCCATATGATAGTCGGCCATGGCGATGGGTGTGGCGTTAAAGGTGTTGGTTTCGAGAATATCGGCGCCGGCCTCGAGATAGCCGTAATGAATGGCGGTAATCACCTCAGGCTTAGACAGTACCAACAGGTCGTTGTTGCCCTTGAGATCGCTTGCCCAGTCGGCAAAGCGTTCGCCGCGATAGTCTTCTTCGGCCAGCCGATAGCTCTGGATCATGGTGCCCATGCCACCGTCCAGTACCAGAATACGCTTCGCCAGCTGTGCCTTTAGTGCCTCAACTCGATTTGTCACTGTTAACCTCATCACTCATCGCGTGCAATGTATTGCTGCTGCCATCAACCGGCCTGTCTGTGCGGCCTTTGTATTAAAAACCGACAATCATCCTAGCATACCTTGTCTCTGCGCCGAGCTGACGACAATGTCCGACATCATTCTCAAATCTTCGAGGTCTATTCCATGACGGGTGTAACTTGAAGAAACATTAACGGCCAACTTAATGGCCGCTAACATTAAATCAGAAAAGAGTTCATTCCAGCGTAGGATTCATATGACGAAGGTCGAACGGTGTTATCTGATAAACGTAATAATTCAACCAGTTGGTAAAGAGCAAATGGCCGTGACTACGCCAGCTTGCCTTGGGAGCCAACTCGGGATTGTCTTTAGGGAAATAGTTGTACGGCATGTCAGGCGACAAACCCGCTTCCAGGTCGCGCAGATATTCTCCGGCCAGCGTGCCGGCATCATATTCAGGATGCCCGGTTACAAAGGCCATGCGCTTGTCCTTGGTGGCAAAAAGATAAGCGCCCGCATCTTCTGATTCAGCCAGAATATCCAAATCGGTATATTTGCGCAGTTCCTCAATCGGGAAGTCGGCATAACGCGAATGAGGAGCCAGAAACGTCTCGTCAAAACCTCGTGTCAGCAAGGCCAGCGGTTGCAATGTTTGATGCCCGTAAACGCCTGACAACTTGGTTTCGCGGGTCATTTTGGGGGTGCCATAAAGCACGTTCAACGCGGCCTGTACCGCCCAACAGACGAACAGGGTTGAGGTCACGTGCTCCTTTGCCCAGTGAACGATACGTTCTATCTGCGGCCAATAGGCGACGTCACAGAAATCGACCAGCCCCAATGGCGCACCGGTCACAATCAGGCCATCATAATTATCATGTTGAATATCTTCAAAATTACAGTAGAAGTTATTCAAATGCTCGGCAGGCGTATTCTTGGATTCACGACTGTCGATCCGCAGCAGCTGTACATCAATCTGCAGCGGAGAATTGGAAAGCAGACGTAGAAACTGGTTCTCCGTCTCAATCTTTTTCGGCATCAAATTGAGTATCAGCACTTTCAAGGGGCGAATTTCCTGAGTTTTCGCACGCGACGAGGTCATCACAAAGACATTCTCGTTGCGCAGGAAACTCACGGCTGGTAACTCATCTGGAACCCGAATCGGCATAACAACTTCCTCACTGCATCCGCTTATACGTTTAGACATCTAGATGCCCGAAGATAACGGTTTTTGGAGACTATGTCGAGCCTGCATCTGCTAGGTGAAAATTATTCAGCTTTAAGAGTATTTTCATAACAAAGGGTTATTTATCGAGCAGAAATACGTGAATTTAGCTATTAGGAAAGAGGAAGTAGAGAGGGTTTTTAGTGTGAAAAATCACCCGTACAGCGACATATTCATCAACTACATGTGAATTTGGGTAAGCATTAGGCAAATAAAAAGGCCCGCGTCGACAGACGGGGGCCTTTCCCTGGGGGTTTTTCATGCTTTGCAGACACAAAAAAACCCCAGTCTTTCGACTGAGGTTTTTCCGTTTGTTTGATGCCTGGCAGTTCCCTACTCTCGCATGGGGAGACCCCACACTACCATCGGCGCTACGGCGTTTCACTTCTGAGTTCGGCATGGGGTCAGGTGGGACCACCGCGCTACTGCCGCCAGGCAAATTCTGTTTTATTCCCACCGCTTTCCCCATCAATCAGGGTAAGCCATCGGAACCAATCTTCGAACAAGCTGATAGTTAAAACTGCGTCTCTCCAAAACACCTTCGGTGTTGTAAGGTTAAGCCTCACGGGTCATTAGTACTGGTTAGCTCAATGCATCGCTGCACTTACACACCCAGCCTATCAACGTCTTGGTCTTAAACGTCCCTTCAGGGGGCTTATAGCCCCAGGGAAGACTCATCTCGAGGCAAGTTTCGCGCTTAGATGCTTTCAGCGCTTATCTTTTCCGCATTTAGCTACCGGGCAATGCCATTGGCATGACAACCCGAACACCAGTGATGCGTCCACTCCGGTCCTCTCGTACTAGGAGCAGCCCCTCTCAATCTTCCAACGCCCACGGCAGATAGGGACCGAACTGTCTCACGACGTTCTAAACCCAGCTCGCGTACCACTTTAAACGGCGAACAGCCGTACCCTTGGGACCTACTTCAGCCCCAGGATGTGATGAGCCGACATCGAGGTGCCAAACACCGCCGTCGATATGAACTCTTGGGCGGTATCAGCCTGTTATCCCCGGAGTACCTTTTATCCGTTGAGCGATGGCCCTTCCATTCAGAACCACCGGATCACTATGACCTACTTTCGTACCTGCTCGAGCCGTCACTCTCGCAGTCAAGCTAGCTTATGCCATTGCACTAACCTCACGATGTCCGACCGTGATTAGCTAACCTTCGTGCTCCTCCGTTACTCTTTGGGAGGAGACCGCCCCAGTCAAACTACCCACCAGACACTGTCCTCACCCCAGATTATGGGGCCGAGTTAGAACATCAAACATTAAAGGGTGG